>DIVX01000123.1:13472-29695 GCA_002422505.1 Desulfovibrio sp. UBA6121 | reverse complement strand
GTTGCCGTCGCCCGCGTGCATGTGGTTGGCAATGACGATGCGCTTGGCCGCAATCTCCTTGTAAATGGCCTCAAGCTCCCGGTCCAGCTTGGGGTAGCGGTCGGCCAGCTCGTGGAACAGCAGGCGCACCTGGCTGGCCAGCTCCTCGTCGGCCAGGTCGCCTGCGGTGGTGCGCTTCTTCAAGATGAACAGGCAGCGCTCGATGCCAAAGTCGATGTCCGGGTCGTCGAAGGGAATGCCCGGCAGCTCGCGCGCCTTGAGCAGGGCCTTGCGCGCCACCTTGGCCATGTAGATGAGGTTCAGGTTCTCCAAAAATTCCGCGAAGTCCGGTATGGCCCGCATGGGAATGACAACGTCTTCGTTGATCTTGAAGCCGGACGTGCGCTTGGAAATGGCCGAAAGCTTGTGCCGGTCCTCCCAGAACAGCTCGGCCTCCTTCTCGTCGCGCGCGGCAAAGATGTCTACGCCGGGGTAAGGCTGGGCAATAGCCAGCACCGCGTCCACGGCCTCGGTGAGCGCGGCCTCGTCGTCGCTGTCCAGTTGCAGGATGAGCACGCTGATGGGGTCGCCCTCGTACTGGGCGGACTTCTTCTTGTACTCGATGGCCTGCACGTACTTGGTGCCGAATTCTTCCAGGGCGCTGATCTTCACATGGTCGCCCTGAGTGCGGATGGCGTCGCGCAGGCCCACCACATCGCGTATGACGAACATGGCATTCTTCATGCTGCGGCCAAAGAACTCCAGCACCAGCACGCGCGAATACTGAGGCCGGTGGTACAGGGTGAACTCGCAGGTGGTTATGATGCCGTCCACGCCCTCTTTCTGCACGCCGGGCAGCCCGCCCAGGTACTTGTTCGAAACGTCCTTGCCCAGGCCCGCGCCGCGCACGTCGGTTCCGGCCAGGGTCACGGTGTCCTTGAGCACGCCGTTTTCGTCCAGAATCTCGAACACGGCGCTCTCGCCCTCGAAGATCTTGTGGCCGGGGTGGTCCTTGCGGCGCACGGTAATGACCTCGCCCAGGGGCGTGACCATCTCAAAGGAGGCGATGTTGTCGATGGTGGTGCCGTACTCGAAGGCGAAGGGCCCGCCGGAGTTCTCCGAAATGTTGCCGCCCAGGGTGGAGCCCGCCTTGGAGGCCGGGTCCACGGTGAACAGCAGGTCCTGCTCGGCCGCGGCCTTGATGGCGTCGAGGGTGATGACGCCCGCCTGGGCGGTCAGCCGCTTGGTGTCCGGGTTCACGTCGATGATCTTCTTGAAACGCGCCAGGGAAAGCACCACCGAGCGAGAGAACATGGGAATAGCCCCGCCGGTGAGGCCCGTGCCGCCGCCGCGCGGAATGACGCCGAAGCCCAGCTCGTTGGCCAGGCGAACAATCTTCTGCACCTGCTCCGTTGTTTCGGGGAACAGCACGAAAAGCGGCAGCTCCAGGCGCAGGTCCGTGGCGTCGGTGGCGCATTCTATGCGTGTGTTGGCCGCCTGTCCTATGCCTTCATCAGACATGAAGGTTTCCAGCCGGGCGCGCAGCTCGCGCGCAAAGGCCTGGTCGGCCTCGTAGCGCTCCCAAAAGGCGGCCACGGCGCCCGCCAGCAGGCGCGGAAACTCGCCGGAGAGGCTGGGCCGGGCGATGGAGAGCTTGCGGTCCACGCTCTCGCGCACAAGGCCCGCGTCCACAAAGGGGTTGTAGCGCACCAGGAACAGCTCTGCGGCCAGGCTCATGGCCAGTTCGCGCACGCCGTCGGGCCATTGGGCGAAGCCGCCCTCCTCCGGGCTGGCGGTAAGGCCCAGCACGCGGGTCAGAATGCGTTCATCGGAAATGGAAATGTGTGGGCCTATCAGGGGCATGGGCTTTCGTCTCCAGGGGGGGAGGGAAGGTTCAGGGGGGATGAGTCGCGCCTGCGAAGGCCGGAATATAGGTCGCGCCCGGACGCTTGGCAAGTGCGGGCAGGGCGGGGTTGCCGCAAGGGGGTCATAAACGTACGGGGTGGGCGCTTGCGCACCCGCTTTACAGCCGCTACGACTCCGGTTAAGGAAATTGATTCTATCGATGTCTTCATCCGTCCGAACATTCTTCTACCACGAGGTGACGCGCCAATGAGCATCCAGGATTTTGCCGACCTTCAGCTGTTCATCACCGGCCCGACGTTCATCCGCCCGGAGATCCGCGAAGCAGGCCTGCTGCCCGAATTCGGCCACCGTGATTCCGAGAACGTCAAGCGCTTCGGCCCGGCCATGGTTGGGCTTAAGCAACTGGCCGGATGCGGCGACGACTACCACGTCATTCTCTTCAACGGCTCCGGCTCCAACGCCATGGAGGCCACCGTGCGTTCCCTGGTGGCCGAGGACGAAACCGTGCTGAACGTCTCCGTGGGGGCCTTTGGCGACCTGTACCACAAAATGGCCGTGGTGAACGGCAAAAAGGCCGTGCAGCTCAAGTTCGAGCCCGGCTGCGCCATAGACATGGCCAAGCTTGAGGCCGCCCTGGCGGAGCACAAGCCCGCCGTGGTCACCTTCACCCACAACGAGACCTCCACCGGCGTGATGAACGACATGCGGGCCGTGTGCGCCTGCGTGCGCAAGCACGGGGCCCTGCCCCTCGTCGATGGCGTGAGCATCTTCGGCGGGGCCAAGATCGACCTCACGGGCTCCGGCGCGGCCACCTACGCCACCAGCACCCAAAAATCCCTGGCGCTGCCCGCAGGCTTCGGCATTCTTTTCGTTACGCCGGAGGCAGTGGAAAAAGCCAAGACGGTCAAGAACAAGGGCTTCGCCACCGACATCGTGGGCCAGCTTGGCCGCGCGCAGAAGAACCAGACCCTGACCACCCCCAACACCACCCTGGCCAACCAGCTGGCCGTGCAGATCGACTACATCCTGAACACCGAGGGCATCGACCAGCGCTTTGCCCGGCACGCCGCCATGCGCGACACGACCCACGCCTTTGTTGGCACCCTGCCCGGCTTCGAGCTGCTGGCCCCGGCGGGCCACCGCTCGCCCACGGTCACCGCCGTGCGCGTGCCTGCGGGCATGAGCGTGGCCCAGCTCAAGAAGGTCAAGGAGGCCATGCGCGCCAAGGGCTACCTCTTTGACCCCGGCTACGGCAAGCTGAACACCGACCTGGAGGAAAAGGGCCAGCGCGTGCTTCTGCGCCTTGGCCACATGGGCGACGTGACCCCGGACATGCTGGCCGCCTACCTTGAGGCCCTGAAGCCCGAACTGCTGAAATAGGGGGTAATGACCATGCGCATTCTTGCCAACGACGGCCTGAACGAGGAAGCCGTCGCCCTGCTCAAGAAGGAAGGCTTCAGCGTTGAAACCGAGAAACGCAGCACCGAGGATCTGCTGGGCGAAATAGCCGAGTACGACGCCCTGCTGGTGCGCAGCGCCACCAAGGTCACCCGCGAGATCATCGAGGCGGGCACCAGGGACGGCGGCAAGCTTAAAATCGTCGGCCGCGGCGGCGTCGGCACCGACAACATCGACCTTGAGGCCGCCAAACAGTGCGGCGTCATCGTAAAGTTCGCGCCCAACGGCAACACCAACGCCACGGCGGAGCACGCCCTGGGGCTGATGTTCGCCGTGGCCCGCAAGGTGCCCATGGCCCACCGCACTCTCATGGGCGGCGTGTGGCACAAAAAGCGCTTCGCAGGCAACGAACTGCACGGCAAGACCCTGGGCATCATCGGCTGCGGCCGCATCGGCCAGTGCCTGGCGGGCAAAGCCCTGGGCATCGGCATGAAGGTCGTGGGCTTCGACCTTTACCAGGTGCAGGACTCCAACGTGGACTACCTGCCGTCCATCGACGACGTGCTGCGCGTGTCCGACTTCATCAGCCTGCACACCGGCGGCAAGAACGCCATCATCACCGAGCGCGAGTTCGCCCTCATGAAGCCCACGGCGTACCTCATCAACGCCTCGCGCGGGAGCAACGTAAGCGAGGCCGCCCTGTGCAACGCGCTCAAAAACGGCGTCATCGCCGGGGCCGCGCTGGACTGCTACGAAAAGGAGCCCAAGCGCGAGGGCGAGCCCTTCCAGAGCGGCCTGCACGAGCTGGACAATATCGTCATGAGCGCGCACCTGGGCGCCAGCACCAAGAACGCCGTGCGCAAAACCGGCCTTGAAATCGCCGAGGTGGTGACCAAGTACCTCAAGCGCGGCGACTTCGGCAATTCCGTGAACGTGGGCGAAACCGTGGAGCAGGAAGGCAAGCGCATCTACTCCCTGTTCATCACCCACGAGGACAAGCCGGGCATGTTCGGCAAGTTCGGCACCGCCCTGGGCGAGCTTGGCGTGAACATTCGCGAGAACAACTCCCGCTTCCTGTCCGACAGCGTTCAGACTGTGTACGTCGTCCACCAGGAGCCGAACGAGGAAGTGCGCGAAAAGCTCATGGCCATTCCCGGCGTGAAGCGCGTAACCTTCTAGTCCAGGCCACTCAGCAAACAGTAGCCCCCATCCGGTTCGCCGGGCGGGGGCTTTTTTTTCATGCCTGCGGCTGGGCAGGCAGGGCCAGGGCTCGCTCTCAGGCCTCGCTCAAGCAGCCTGCGGTCGCGTCCTTCTGCTGCCGCGCCTTCGCATGTTTGGTCGCCGTGGGGAACGTTTGACCGAAAGTGAGTCAAAAGCGGCGTTCAGAGCCGCTGCGACAGCCCGATGCGCCAACCCGGTACGACAGTCCAACGCGACAGTCCAACGCGACAGCCCGATGCGCCAACCCGGTACGACCACAGCCCGATGCGACAACCCCGCCTCGCGAAGCCACGGTCACAGCCTGGCGGCCACAGTCCAGGCATCAGCTTTCGCCAAGCCGCACGCGCCGCATGCCCTGCTCGGGTTCGCGCAATAGCTAGGCCGCGCTGCTGGTCGCCTCCCCAAACACCAAGCTGCGCCCCTTGGCCAGGGCCAGTTCAAAGGCCTCCTCCAAATTTGCACAGGCATTGTTCAGCGAATACACCTTGCCAGGGCTGCCGGGGGCGTGTTTGCGCGTGGAAAGGCACGGGGCGAAGGAACCCTCCGGCGTTTTGATGGCAAAGGGGCGAACCTCCCAACCGTTCAACAGCTGCATTCTGCCGGTGAACACCCTCTTTCCGCTCAGGTTCATGGTCTTCCTCCTGGCCGTGGCGCGGCCTGAACGCCTCAACTGCTCATGGCCCCTGTGCATCGCTCCCTTCCCGGTCGACTGGCTGTCCGTCATGGAGAGTAATCTTGCAACCGACCAAAAACACAGCAGTTCTGGAGCGACTCCATTTTCACCATACTAACTCGCCGCGCGTATGCAAGAGGAATTTTAACACTTGATGGCAGAATTTTCGTATCCCTCCAATTCCAGAACAGAATTATTTTTGCCCGCCCGTGGACCAACCGGAACAGCTCCCTTGCGCGTCGGTTTAGAGCGTTGGCCGGGCGGCCATGCAAAGCGTCGCCCCCCCCACTGCTTCAGGGGCACTGCACAGTCATTCCGCGTACGGCAGCGCGGTCTGCTCTTGTGCCAACCTATGCACATTGCATCACGAAACACGACGCAGCGGCTCGGAATTCTGCACATCCTTGCACTTCAACAGGTCAAATAAAATCAACAACCTTCAGGTATAACGTAACTTTTCATCATGGCACAGCGTATGCTTTAAGGAAGGCATATCGCGGTTCCCCCGCCGCCAACATCTCTGGAGGATCATAATGAAGCGTTTCCCGAAGATCATCACCGCCACCTGCGCCGCCATCGCCCTCACTTCTTCCCTGGCCCTGGCCGCCGAAACCCCGGCCCCGGCAGCCGGTCCCGGCCCGCGCGGAGCACACATCATGGCTGGACACGGCATGGGAATGGGCATGGGCATGGCCGGTCCCCTGGCCCAGCTCACGCCGGAGAAGCAGGAGGCCGCGCAGAAGCTCATGGCCGCCAACTATGCAGCCCAGTTCCCGCTGCACCAAAGCCTGTACGCCAAGCACGCCGAGCTTGAGGCCCTGACCGCAGGCGGCGAGGGCGAATCCGGTAAGGCCAAGGCCGTCATCCGCGACATTGCCGACCTGAACGCCAAGATGTTGCAGGAAAACAGCAAGTTCCGCACCCGTCTGTTCAAGGAGACCGGCCTGCGCGTGCCCGTTATGGGCCACGGCGGCATGGGTGGAATGATGGGCGGCCGAGGCGGCATGGGCTGCGGCATGATGGGTGGCAAGGGCGGCATGATGGGTGGCATGGGCGGCATGGGCGGCATGATGGGCGGCATGGCTCCGGTTCCGGCCCCCGAGGCTGCGGCCATCCCCGCTCCCCCCGTGGCTGCCGATCACACTAGCCACAACTAGCCACTACATATTCAACACGAACGCTGCATGACGAAACGGGCGACCTCCGCAAAGAGGCCGCCCGTTTTTCATTGCGCCCGGCAAGGGCCGAAGGCGTCTTACTGCGGCAAACGCCAGGCGGTGCGCAGGCGTTCGTAGTCCTTGCGCGGCAGCTGGGCCAGCAGCGGAGCCTTGCCCGCGTCCAGCCAGCGCAACAACGCGAGCATGTTTTGCGCGGCCATGCTGGTGCAGCCGGAGGTCGCCACGCCGCGCCCCTTCCAGATGTGCAGAAAAATGCACGAGCCAGCGCCCGGCGTAACCGGGGTGGAGTTGTGGCGTACAAAGGCGCCCAGCCGGTACTGGCCGTCCGCGCGCAGCATGTTCTCGGCGCTGGTCCAGCCGCCTGGCTTGCCGCCGGTGTTCACGAACTGGTTGTACAGGGGCGAGGCCGCATCATCCACGCAGACCAGATTCTTGTCTGCCCGCAGCAGCGGCATTTTGGCCGCGCCAACCTCCGTGGGGTCCTGGGCGAACCCGTCCCCCAGGGCAAAGAGCCCTGCCGGGGCGCGGCCATCGCCCTCGCGCTTTACCGGACCGGCCCCAAGGGCCAGGCCATGCAGGCCCCGGCCCCAACCCAGACCGCTGCGGCCAAGGCTCACAGCCACGGGCGCGCCCACGCGCATCCACTCGGCCCCGGCGCCGGAACGTTCGAAGCGTTGCAGGCTGGCCTCGGTGTAGGTCCAGTCTTCGGCCACCACCAGCAGCAGTTGCCGCGACGAAGCCGTCAGGTCCTCGCCCCCCAGGGGCAGAGCCTTGGGCGCGCAGCCAAACAAAAAGCCCAGGCACAGCAGGGCCGACAGAACAAAGACTTTGAGCGGCTTGCCCATAATCACCTCGGTGCGGGCAGCACCAGCCCGCCCACTGCGTTCAGCTCGAACTGGGGCGCCCACACGGCCTCCCACAGGTGCCCTCCGGGGTCTTCAAAGTACCCGGAATAGCCGCCCCAAAAGGCCTCTTGCGCGGGCTTGGCCAGACGCGCCCCAGCGGCCACGGCCCGAGCCAGCAGGGCGTCCACCTCTGCACGCCCAGGGCAGTTGCAGGCCAGGGTCACGCCGTCGAAACGCCCCGCCTCGCCCAGGCGCGCCTCGGGCAGGCAGGCGTCCTCGGCCAGGGCCTTGCGCGGGTAAAGCGCCAGCACCACGGGTCCGCACTCGTAGAAGCGGATGTCGCCCTGGCTGGCGGATGAGGGTTTGAGGCCCAGCCCCTGCTCATAAAACGTGCTGGCGCGGTCCAAATCGTCCACGCCAAGGGTCACGGTGGTCAGGCGAAAATTCATAGAGTCCCCTTGCGTTGCGCTATGGCCTGGTCGGCCAGGGCGTTGATGACGCTTGCGGCCAGGGCGGAGCCGCCCTTGCGCCCCTGAATGGCTATGTACGGTATGGCCTCCTGCCGCAGCAGAAGATCTTTTGATTCCGCAGCGTTGACAAAGCCGACCGGCATGCCAACGATGAGCGCGGGCTTGGCCCGGCCAGCTTCAATGTGCTCCAGCAGGCGCAAAAGCGCCGTGGGCGCATTGCCGATGACGTAAATTTCCGGCCGGATGTCGGCCACGGCGAAGTCCATGGCCGCGCGGGCCCGAGTACAGCCCATGGCCTGCGCAAGCGCCACCACGGCCTCGTCGCGCATCAGGCAGCGCACGCTGCAACCCAGTGCGCGCATGCGCCGGTCCGGAATGCCCGCGTGGGCCATTTCGGTATCCGTAACCAGCACGCACCCGCGCAAAAGGGCATCCAGCCCGGCCTCCACGGCCAAGGGGTGGAAGCGCACCAGGTGCAGCAGCTCAAAATCCGCCGTGGTGTGGATCATGCGGCGCACCACCGGCCACTGCGCGCCCTGGTAGGGCCTGGGCTCCGGCACCTCGGAATCGATGATGCGCAGGGACTCGGCCTCGATGTCTTCGCCGCGCGCGATGTCCCTGACCGCGGTCATACCGTCTGCCATGGGCGCTCTCCTTGCGTTGCCGCCAGTTGTGCAGCCTGGGCCAGAATGGCCGCGCCGGAAGAAGTCCCGATGCGGTCGGCCCCGGCCCGGAGCATGCTGGCGCAATCGTCCAGGGTGCGTATGCCCCCGCTGGCCTTGACGCCGAAATTCGGCCCCACCACCCGCCGCATGAGGGCGACATCGGCCAGCGTGGCCCCGGCGCTGGAAAAGCCCGTGCTGGTTTTGACGAAGGCCGCGCCCGCCTCCACGGCCAGGCGGCAGGCCAGTTCCTTCTGCGCGTCATCCAGCAGGCAGGTTTCCAGAATGACCTTGACCGGAGCGCCCGCGCAGGCGCGCACCACCCCGGCCACGTCGTCGCGGGCCAAGTCGGCCCGACCGCTTTTGAGCGCGCCCAGATTGAGCACCATGTCCACCTCGGCCGCGCCCTGCTCCACGGCCAGGGCGGCCTCCCGCGCCTTTACCGCGCTGTGCGACGCGCCAAGGGGAAAGCCGCACACGGTGATGGCCAGGGGCAGCTCGCCGCGCAGGCGCGCCGCAGCGCGCGGCAGGTGCCAGGGATTCACGCACACGGCCTTGAAGCCATGGGCCACGGCCTCGGCGCAGAGCGCCTCAATGGCCGCGTCCGTGGCGTCTGGCGCAAGCAGGGTGTGATCGATGCAGGCGGCCAGGGCCGCAAGCTCCGGGGAAGGCGGCGTGCGGCGCATGGACTGCTCCATCAACGGCCGCGCGCCTGGTAGCGGGCAAGATGCCGCTCCATGCGACGGCTGAAGGCCGTAAGCACCCAGCAGATGAGGAAGTAGAGCACGGCTATGGCCATGAAGATCTCTGCCGGGGCCACCACCTCGCGGTTGTTGATCTGCGTGGCGGCCTTGGTCAGCTCGTTCACGCCGATGATGTACGCCAGCGAGGTGTCTTTCGTCAGGCTTACGAACTGGTTGACGAAGGACGGAATCATGTTGCGCAGGGCCTGGGGCAGAATGACGTAGCGCATGGCCTGGTAGCGGGTCAGCCCGGCTCCGCGCGCGGCCTCCATCTGCCCGCGCGGCAAAGCGTTCACGCCGGAGCGGACGATCTCCGCGATGTAGGCCGCCGTGAACACGATGAACGCGCACAGGGCGCTCTGGAATTCCGGCAGGGTGTAGCCGAAGAGCACCGGGCCGAGAAAATAGAACCAGAACACAAGCATGAGCAGCGGCGTGCCGCGCACCACCTCGATGTAGACCACGGATGTCCAGCGCAGGGCGCGGTTCTGCGAAAGGCGCATGAGTCCGAAGACCAGCCCCAGCCAGAAAGCCCCGAAAATGCCCAGCACGGCCATGACGATGCTCATGGCGATGCCGCCCAGCGGGCCTTCGGGATAGGCGCCCCAGAGCAGGTAGTCCAGATTGTTGTATACGATGTCCCAACGCACGGCGATCTTCCTAGTACCTGAGCTGACGCAGGAAATGCTTGTTGTACATGGTGATGGCGAAGCTCACGGCGAGGGACACCGCAAGATACAGCACGGTAGCCACGGTGAAGGACTCGAACCCGTGGAAGGTGAAGGATTCCACCTGCCGGGCCTGGTAGGTCACTTCCATGACGCCGATGGTCATGACCAGGGACGAGTTCTTCAGCAGGTTCAGCAGCTGCGAAATAAGCGGCGGAATGACGATGCGGAAGGCCTGGGGCAGGATGACGTAGCGGTAGCCCTGCAAAAAGCTCAAGCCCGTTGCGCGCGATGCCTCCAGCTGGTTCTTCGGAATGGAGAACACGCCGGAGCGCAGTTCCTCGGCGATGAAGGCGGAGGAATAGACCGTAAGCGCCACAGTGCCCGCCACAAACTCGAAGTCATGGCTGTACAGCCATTCGTTCAGCGCGGTGGGCAGCAACGCTTCCGACCCGAAATACCAGAAGAAAATCTGCACCAGCAGCGGCGTGTTCCGGAAAAATTCTGTGTAGGCCAAACTAAGCCATTCCAGAGGCTTCACGCGGGAAAGCCGCATCACAGCCACCACGGTGCCCAGAATCATGGCGCACAAGCCGGCGATGCCGGAGATCTTGAGCGTCAGGATGAAACCGTCGATGAGCCAGTCCCTGTACTCACCGGTGAGCACAAGGCTCCAATCGAATTGATACCCCACGGAGTCCCCGCAATTCTCAATGCGGGGCGCGGTTACCCGCGCCCCGCCAAGTGTGCATTACCTATTGGCCGCTGTCGTCAAAAAGAATCCGGCCTTAGGGCCAGATGTCCATCTTCCAGCGCAGGGGGATGGAGTACTTGGTCTTGGGACCCATCCACTTCTCGTAAACCTTGGCGTATTCGCCGCTGCGCCACATCTCGATGAGGGCGCCGTTGACGAAGTTGCGGAACTTGGAATCGTTCTGGGGCACGCCCATGGCGTAAGGCTCTTCGCTGAAGGTGCCGCCCACGATCTCCCAGTTTTCCGGCTTCTCGTCCTTGTTCTTCAGGCCCACAAGGATGGAGGCGTCGGTGGTGACGGCCACGACCTTGCCCTGCTTGAGGGCCAGGAACGCGGGCGGATAGTCCTCGAAGGAAAGCACCTGGGCCTTGCGGTTGGCGGCCATGACGTTCTTCTCGGAGGTGGAGCCCTTGGCCGTGCCGACCTTCTTGCCGGTCAGGTCCTTAACGCTCTTGACCGGGCTGCCCTTCTTGACCAGCAAGGACTGGCCGTCCATGAAGTAGGTCAGGGTGAAGTCGACCTGGCTCTCACGCTCGACCTTGTGGGTCATGGTGGCGGCCACGATATCGACGGAGCCCTGGGTGAGCAGGGGAATGCGCGTGGAGGAGGTGACGGGCTTGAGCTCAAGGCGCACGCCCATCTTGGCGGCGACATACTTGAGCAGGTCGATTTCGAAGCCCACGTGCTGCTTGTTCTCGTCGATGAAGCCGAAGGGCGGGGTGGAGTCCTTGACGCCAGCAACAAGCACGCCGCGTTTTTTCACTTCGTCGAGCTTGCTGGCATGGGCAAAGCCCGCGCCCAGGGCGAGGGTCAGAGCAAGAGCCATGAGAACGCTGAGTTTCTTCACATCTTTCTCCTTTGTTGGCAGGTTGCTGGGTCTATAAGATTTCTTTGAGGAACAACTTCGTGCGCTCGTGCTTGGGATTGGTGAAGAACTCGGCTGGCGGGGCCTGCTCCAGCACCTGGCCTCCGTCCATGAAGATGACGCGGTCGGCCACCTCGCGGGCAAAGCCCATTTCGTGCGTCACGCAGACCATGGTCATGCCGTCGCGCGCAAGGTCCTTCATGACGTTCAGCACCTCGCCGATCATCTCCGGGTCGAGGGCGCTGGTGGGTTCGTCGAACAGCATGGCCTTGGGCTTCATGGCCAGGGCGCGGGCTATGGCCNNGCTGCTGCTGCCCGCCGGAAAGCTCCGCCGGGTATTTGTGGGCCTGGTCGTGGATGCCCACCCGCTCCAAAAGCGCCAGCCCCAGTTCCTCGGCCTCGGTGCGGGGCACGCCCCGGACCTTGGTGGGCGCCAGGGTGATGTTCTTGAGCACGGTAAGGTGCGGGTACAGGTTGAACTGCTGGAACACGATGCCGATTTCGGCGCGCAGGCCGTTCACGTCCACCCCTGGCGCGTGGATGTCGCGTCCGTCGAAGTGGATGGTTCCCTTCTGGTATTCCTCAAGCCGGTTCACGCAGCGGATGAGCGTGCTCTTTCCCGAGCCGCTCGGCCCGCAGATGACCAGCACCTCGCCCTGCTCCACCGACTCGTTGATGTCTTTGAGCACATGAAAACTGCCGTACCATTTGTGTAATCCCTTGATCTCAATGAATGGCATGAATGCTCCAAAACGTCGCGCAGCCCCAAAAGGCTGCGGATCGCGTAAAGTCGCCGCCGGGAGCGGCGCTATTTGTTCGCGCCACTTTGACGCAGACGCGGTGAGCGGTCAAGGCCGTTTGCCGTCCTGCCGCACATCTTTGTCAAAACGATCAAGTTTTGAGCAAAAGAGACGAAATGCGCCAGCCCCTGCCTGGCAATGCGCCGTGCATAATGTCAAGCACGGCATTACGCGGACGTCACGATATCTCCGTCAAGTGTTTGGTGTGAGATTACAGGTGTTTGCTCACTCGGCTTTAACCGGACAAATTCGGTTTGCGAGAACGCAACGGTCGGCAGACGGACCGTGTGACCATCCATGCCAATGCCAGATTCATTCCCGCTCGTCGAAAAGAGTTGCTGCGCCGGGTTGCTGCCGGGGAGCTCCCGAGGGGCCTAGCCGTAGAGTTGTAGGACGTTGTTCACTCGGTCCAAATCGATCAGATTGTGTTTGCGAGAACCCAACTGGCCAAGGGAGAACCGAGTGAACATCCTTGCCAATGCCAGAGTGACTCCCGTTCAGCGAGAGGAACTGGTGCGCCGGGTGGCAGGGGGAGAGGCCCCAGGGGGCGTGGCCGCAGCCTTGGGCGTTTCGGTCCGAACGGTTTATAAGTGGCTGCGCTGCCACGCAAATGGCGATGAGCTTCGGGATAGGTCTTCCCGGCCCAGGCGTTCGCCAGCCGCGCTCCTGGCGGAACTGATGGAGTAAGCCGCCCTGCTGCGGCGCCAAAGGCTCACGGGTCGCCGCGTCGCCGGGCAGCTTGGCCTGCCGGTGGCGAGGGTGCATCGAGCACTACGCCGCCTGGGCCATGAGACGCGCAGGCCAGCCCCGACCAGGCCAGCCCAGAGCAGCCTGCCCAGAGCAGACGGGCGGCGTGCCGTCCAGAGCCGTCGGCGGCAGCGCTTGGAGCTTGGCTCGGTCTATTTTACTGTATCGATCTTTTCTCACTGCCGCAGCGGGTAAAGGGGGCAGCGCCCCCTGATTCACGCTAGAACGGCACGTCGTCCATGCCGCTGGCCTCGGAGGGAAAGGCCGGTCCAAGGTCTTCGTCATCGTGGAACGGGCCTTTTCCACCGCCCTGCTGCTGCGGCTGGTTGCCGCGCTGGCCGCCCTGGGGGGCCATGCCGCCCTGCGGACGCATGCCGCTGCTGCCGCCGCCTTCCGCACCCTGGCTGCGCCCGCCAAGGGACTGCACGCGGTTGGCGACAACCTCGGTGGAATAGCGGTCCTGGCCGTCCTTGTCCTGCCACTTGCGGGTCTGCAGGCGGCCTTCGATCATGACCAGCGCGCCCTTGCCCAGATAGTTGCTGCAAAACTCGGCGTCTTTGCCCCAGGCCACCACGGTGTGCCATTCGGTGCGGTCGGTCCACTGGCCGGATTTGTCCTTGAAGCGCTCGCTGGTGGCCATGCGCAGGTTGGCCACAGGCTGGCCGGACTGGGTGTAGGAAATTTTCGGGTCCTGGCCCAGGTGTCCAACAAGTATAACTTTATTCAGGCTGCCAGCCATGGTGTCGCTCCTTCGGGGATTCTCTCGTTCAGCTGATTTTCGATAACACGAAACGTTTAGTCGAGTCCAGGCACGCTTTTGAGCTTCCGCGCGTCCTGCTCGGCCTCGTCCAGGGCCTCTTCGATTTCATCGGTGGCGGTGTTGGCCGCGCGGGCGTTCCAGTCGGCCAGGGCGGCGGTGAGCCGTTCGCGCGCAGCGGCGGCGCGGCGCAGGGAATCGGCCAATACGCTCTGGGCCGGTTCCGGCAGCACGCCCATGCCATGGCGGGCGGCCAGATTGTCCACCAGCTCCAGCACGCCGCGCTCCTGCTTGAGCAGCACCGGGGGCGAAAAACCCAAGGCCACCAGGCGCGGCCAGCGCTTCTCCACCTCGGCCGGGTCAAAAGTCCAGGCGGAGACGCGGATCTGCAGGGTGCGGCCCATGGCTAATCCTGCTCTTCCCACTCGCCCTGGACGCGGCTGACCACATCCTGGATGAGGGAAAGCTGGGATTCCTGGCACACGCCGATGAGCGGCTGGCCGCCGTCGACATTGTCGCCCTGCTGGAAATACACGGCGTAGATGATGCCCTCCGGCCCGCTGTACGCCAGCGGGGTTTCGCGCTTCATGCGGGAAACAATGAACATCTCCATGCCCTCGCGCGGCTTCACGGACTGCTCGCCCCCGGCCTTGATCTTGGCGTCGATCTCCGGGACGAAGTAGTACTTGGCGCGCTCCGGGGCGCAGAACAGGTACAGCGCCTTTTTCAGAATGCGGGCAATGACTTCTTCCTTGGACAAGAAGTGGCGGATGGTGAGCAGACGCTCCCCGGCCTCCACGAAGCTGCCCTCAAGGCCGCTGGCGATGTCCGTCACCACGCCTTTCTGGGTGGCGCAGATGGGCTTTTTGTTTTTCTCGCGGGTCAGGTTGGCCAGCAGGGTGCCCGGCTTCTCGCTCCATTTCCCGGTGGGCCCAAGCACGCGGTCGCCCGCGTTCAGGCCAACGAACTGCACAATGCCGGTGTGCGGGGTCCGCACCTCGATCTCCTCGTAGGGAGAGGCCTTCAGTTCCTCAAGCAATTCCTTAACGTTCAGCAAAGTCGGTTCCTCACGCTCTAGTTTTTCAGCGGTAATACAGGTTCCTGCCGCCCATGGTCAAAAGGGCCTGGTGCAGGTTCTTCTTCAGGTCGCGCCGGTCCCAGATACCCTGAATATGCCCGCGCGACAAGGCCGAGAAGGCCCGGTGATATTTTGGGGGCACCTCCACGCCGGTGGTCTCGCGGATGACGCCCGGCCCGGCGAAACCGATGTTCGAGGAGCGCACGGCGAACTGGTAAGGCGAGCAGCCCAGGAAGCTGGCCACAGGTCCGGCGTAGGAGTTGGTGTCGTACAGCACCAGGTACAAGCCGCCCGCGTCGATGTAACGGCGCACGGCCATGGTGACGCGGGGCATTTGGATGACCCCGCAGGTGCCCTCCTGGATGCGGATGCCCGCCGTGCCGTGGGAATACATGAAAAACGGCATGCGCTTGATGCGGGCGCGCTCCGCCGCGCGGATGAGTTTTTCGCCCTCCGCCGCGCCCACGGTGCCCCCGCGAAAAGGGTTCACCAGCATGGCCACCACGGTGGCGATGCCCTCAATGCGCGTTTCAAAGGTGATGCACGAGCTGGAAAGCCCGGTGGCGCGCTTGGCCTCGGCCAGCTTGAGGTCGAAGCCCTCGTAGCCCAGCGGATTGGCGGACTCCAGGGCGGCGTTGAACTCGTAGGCCTCGGCAAAGTTGAACACGTTGTACAGGTACCATTTGTATTCCATGGGGAAATGGTGCCCACAATGAGCGCACACTCCAGCAAACTCGCCAAAAAGATCCGGCGCCCAAAGGTCCAGACAGCCATGGCTGGCCGCGTTGGGACAGGAGACGGTGCGGTCCTCCTTGCTCTTGGGGCTCACGTAGACCCAAACGTCCTCCAGGCGGCAGGCGCTTTCGTCCGGGCAGGACAAGGTGGTGAGCCGCTCCAGGGCCTCCGGCGGAACGCCGCCGCGCCGGGCCAAGCCGAGCCAGGAGAAGGCCCCGCCGTTGCCCAGGGCGCGCAGCTCGGCCTCCCATTGCTCAAGTACGCCCAGCGCCCTGCGCTTGTAGCGCGCCAGCACATCGTGGCGCAGCAGGCTGTGCACCTGCCACAAAACGCGCGCCAGGGCCGTGCCCAGGCGGGTGCGCAGGGTGCGGTTGTCGGTAAAGGCCGTGCGGCTCATGGCGCGGAAACGCGCATAGCGCAGCTCCGCCAGGGTGTTGCGGGCGCTTGGCCGCAGGCTCCAGCGCACGAAGATATCCTGGGGATCGGCGTTGCGCTTCTGGCGGCGCATGGCCAGGGCGCGCAGGGGGCCAAGGCTCTGGGCGGAGTGCACCACTTCGTCGGTGGCGCGGATGACCTCCCGCCGCAACAAGCGGAAGAACTCGTAGTTGTCGGGCCGGGCCCCAAGGGGCGGCTCCTGGATGATGCGGTCGATGAAGCCCAGGCGCAGGTTGTCCGCTGCGGTGATCTTGAGGCGCTCGGCACAGGCGGCGATGAGCTCCGGGGTGGCCTTCGTTTTGAGGCCGCCTTCAATGGCCGCCGCGCCCTCCGGCGAGATGACGGAGTA
>DIVX01000123.1:4247-13453 GCA_002422505.1 Desulfovibrio sp. UBA6121 | reverse complement strand
GCTGGGCCGCGCCGGGGTAGTCCTCCACCGGGAAGGCTCCGGGGGTGAACACGTAGGTGTGGATGGGAATGTTCTCCACCTCGGCCACGCGCATGTAGTACAGCGCGTTGGCGTTGCCCCAGGGCTTTATGGACCCGCCGTTGCGGAATTCCTGGCCGTGGCCTTTCTCTTGCCCGATGACCATGACCGGCTGGTGCACGGTTTTTTTGCCCATGCGCCGGGCGATTGTGGCCCGCGCGATGATGATGCCGGGGTCGATGCTCCACTCGTCCTGGCCGCCGATCTCGGTGTAATTGTCGTAGACGTTCTCCAGAATGTCCTTGAGGCTGATGCGCTGCGGGTGCCGCACGATGCGCACGCGGTCCATGGGGCACAGCTCGTTCTCCAGCTTGCCCTCCAGCAGGGAGAACAGCTCCTCCAGCCGCGCGGCCTGGAGCGAAAGCTCGCGCATGCCATAGGCCGGGGCCGTGGCCAGGAACTCCTCCAGGCGGTGCTTCAAAAGCGCCACGGAGGCGTTCTCGCGCGGGCCGAAGATGTCCTGAATGTAGGCCAGGCGGCTGGCGAGCTGCTGGGTGCGTCTGTCGATGTCCATTGCTGCGGCCTTGCCCTAGAAATGCAGGATGGTCTGGGTTCTGGCGAGCAGAAATTCCAGGTTGGTGCGCAGGGGCTGGCCTGCCGCGTCTGTGCCGGAAAGAACCAGGCCCTTCAGGAACTCCGCCCCGCGCTGGCGCGCCTGGGCCAGGTCGGCTCCCCAAACTATGGCCAGGGCCAGGTTAGGGTCGAAGTCCATGGGAATCTCATAGGCCTCGCCACCCTGGGCCGTGGGCACCTGGGTGAACACCGTGAGCCAGGGCTCCGGCCGCCACTCGAAGCGTTCTATGCGGCCCAGGCAGGGCGTGAAGCGGTCCGCCGGGTCCTCGGCGATGATGCGGTACTCGATGCCCAGGCCCTCAAAGCGCACCTCATCCTGCGTGTAGCCCAGGGGCTCGCCCAGGCCCAGGCGTATCTGCTCGGAGATGATGTCCACCCCGCGTTCAGTGTGCTCCCTGCCGCGCAGGCGCGAAATAACGCCAGACACGCCGTTTTCCACCTGGATGCGCGTGTTNNTGAGGAAGGGCTCGCCCTTGGGGGTGACGATCCACTCCCAGGTGCCGACGTTGTCGTAGCCCACGGCCATGGCCATGTTCACGGAATGGCTGGTGATGTCGTTCAGCACGCGGGCGGCGTCGAAGCCGTAGTTCAGGCTCGCGGGGTCGAAGCCGGGGGCCACCTCGATGCGCTTCTGGCGGCCCAGGCTCTGCACGGAGCAGTTGCGCGTGCCGAAGTGCACGGCGTTTTTGCCGCCGCGCTCCGCCGCCACCTGCACCTCCAGGTGATTGAAGTCGAAGATGCGCTGCTCGATGAGCACGCCTTCATCAGAAAGGTTGCGCTTGGCGTAGTTGCGTATACGCCGGTACACGGAACGGAAGGTGTCCAGGTCGTAGACTTCCTCTATGCCCATGCCGCCGCCGCCCGCGCTGGCCTTCACCAGCACGCAGCCCTCCAGTATGCCCTGCTCGCTCTGGAAGGCGAAAATGGCCTGGGCCAGCTCCACGGCTTCTATTTCGTCGAAGATGGGCCTGTCTGACCCCGGAATGGTGGGCACGGAAAGGGAGCGCGCAATGCGCTTGGTGTTGATCTTGTCGCCCAGGTCGCGGATGACGCCCCAGGAGGGACCGATGAAGATGAGCGGACGGACGCGCTTCTCGGCCCTGCGGGCGAAGCGGAAGTCCTCTGCAAAGAAGCCGTAGCCGGGGTGCACGGCTGTGGCCCCGGTGGCGTCGGCCACGGCGAAGAGCTCGCTGGGGTCCTGGTAGGAGCGGATGCGCCGCAGGCTTTGCCCGCCGCCCAGCTCCCGCGCAAGGCGCACATGGCCGGAGGCGGCATCGGGGCCGGTATGCACGCAGACGAATTCGTGCCCCAGGGCCACACAGGCGCGCATGATGCGCATGGCGATTTCGCCCCGGTTGGCGATGAGGACCCTGTGCCGCGTCACTGCTGCCCTGGCCGGGATTATTCGGCTTCGCGCTTGGCCTTGCGCAGCTCGATAAGGCGTTTCTGGACCTCAAGCACGAGCTTGTCCAGCTTGATTTCCTGGCGGCGCTCCATCTCCATGAAATTGCAGCCGATGATGCCCTTGTCCAGCACGCGCATGACCTTGGCTTTCAAGTCGCCCAGGAACAGGCGCTTGCCAAGCAGCAGGTCGAAGGAGAAGACCATCCCGGAGCTGTAGCCGCGCGGGTTGTCTGCAAAGGCGAAGCCTGTCGCGCTGATGTCGCTCACAGGGAAGTCCTGGGGCCCGGCCTGGGTGATGACCCGCACGTCGAGACCGGGCACGCGGGTTCTGAAGGCTTGGCGGAGCTTGTCATCGCCGTCCATCTTGATGTCGAAGTCCATGGTCATCCTCGCACGCTTAGCTGATCAGTGCCGAACATGAAAAGGCATTGCCGCTAGTTTACTTTCCCGTCACGCGTTTTTCCAGCACAAACTCAACCCTGCGGTTCTGGGCGCGGTATTCCTCGGAGGTGTTTGGAAACAGCGGGTTCAAGTCGGCCAGGCCCGTGGAGGTGAGGCGCTTGGGCTCAATGCCCATCTCCATGAGCAGCCGCAACACGTTCACCGCCCGCAGGGACGAGACCTCCCAGTTGTCGCGGAAGCGGGAGCCGGGGGCGGGCAAGCGGTCATCGGTATAACCGCGGATGTTGATGGTCTGGTCCGGGTGCTGGGTGAAAAAGTCCTTCATGGCCTCAATGACCTCGCGCCCCTTGGGGGTCAGGGTCACCTCGCCGGAGGCGAAGAGCACGTCTCCCGGCGCGCGGATGGTGATGACGCCGTCTTCGAAATTTGCGCCCACAAGACCTTCCAGTCCCTTTTTGGTTTGCAGGAACTTCACGTCGGAAAAAACTTTTTGCTGGGCCAGCTGAATCTGCCTGTTCAGCAGCACCTGGTCCAGAATGACCCCGGCTTCATCGCGGCTGATGGTGCTGGTGGCCATCTTGCTGTCCTTGCCGCTCAGGGCCTGGGTAACGGCCTGCAGCGCGTTGGTGACCTTGGTCGGGTCCGGCGTGCTCATGGCGTAGAGCATAATGAAAAAGACCAGCAGCAGCATGGTCAAATCGGCAAACGTCATCAACCATTCGGAGGAATCGTTTTCTTCCTCAACATCTTCAACTTTATATTCGTCGGGCATAAGCTATCTCCCTCTCCTTTCCCGCGGGGCCAGGAAGGAGGAAAGCTTTTCGTGCACCAACATGGGGTTGTTGTTTTCAAGAATGCACTTGGCGCCCTCGAAAATAACCTCCAGGTGCAACACCTCCTGCAGGGTGCGCGCTTTGAGCTTGGTGGCGATGGGCAAGAATATGACCGTCGCCAGCAGCGAGCCATAGAAGGTGGTGATGATGGCCACGGCCATGGCCGGGCCGATGGCCTTGGGATCGTTCAGGTTGGCCAGCATCTGCACCAGGCCGATGAGCGTGCCGATCATGCCGAAGGAGGGGGCCAGGCTGCCCAGGCGCTTGAAGACTTCTTCGCCCACCTTGTGGCGGCGCTTCATGGAGGAAATTTCAATGGCCAGGGTGCTGCGGATGAGGCCCGGATCGGCGTTGTCGGCTATGAGCTGGCAGGCCTTTTTGAGCACCATGTTCTCGGTCTTCACGTGCTCCAGGGCGATGAGCCCCTCGCGGCGGCTGATTTCCGCGATTTTGACCATGATGTTGACGACCTCGCTTACCTGCACCTTGCGTGAGGCGAAGGCCTTGAAGCCCGCTCCCAGCGCCTGGCTCACTTCCTCGAAGGGAAAGGCCACGAAGATGGTGCCGAAGGTGCCGCCAAAGACGATCATCACCGACGGGAGGTCCACAAACAGGCTCATGTCGCCGCCCATGACGATGGCGACGACGACCAGGGCCAGGCCCGAGATGAGTCCAAGCAGTGTTGCGAAATCCATATGGCGCGCCTACCCCGGCTTGTAATGTGACGTGCTGTTGCGCTAAAAGGCGGACGAATGCTCCACGCAAAACACAGGAAAGAACGTGAACCATCAAGAAGCCGTCAGCCACATTAGCCGACTCATACGCGAGAAGCTAGGCAATATTCAAGCAGGAACCTGGGGCCTCGTGCTCGGCTCTGGCCTTGGCCCGGTGGCCCAGGCCATAGAAGACGCCAAAGACATCCCCTACTGCGCACTCCCTGGCATGCCGCAATCGGCCGTGGCCGGGCACGGGGGCTTTTTGCGCGCGGGCAGGCTGGGCGGCCGCCCGGTGCTGGCCCTGTGCGGCCGCGTGCACCTGTACGAGGGCGTGCCCGCGCCCGAGGCCTGCCTGCCGGTGCGCGTGCTGGGAACCCTTGGCGTCAGCGCCCTGGTCATCACCAACGCCGCAGGCGCCCTGAACCCGCTCTTCGAGGCTGGCAGCCTCATGCTTATCACCGATCACATCAACATGAGCGGGCAAAATCCCCTCACCGGCCCGAACATCGACGCCTTCGGGCCGCGCTTCCCTGACCTGGGCCAGGCCTGGTGCCCCACCCTGCTGGCCCAGGCCAGGGCCGAGGCCGCGCGCCTGGGGCTGATGGTGGAGCGCGGCGTGTACGTCCAGGTGCCTGGCCCCAACCTGGAGACTCCCGCCGAGACAAGAGCTTATCGGCAAATGGGGGCGGATGCCATAGGGATGTCCACCGTAATTGAGGCCATAGCCGCGCGGCACATGGGCCTGCGCCTGCTGGGCATAAGCTGTTTGACCAACAAGAATTCGCCGGATTGCATGCAGACCATCACCCACGAGGACGTGCTGCGCATGGCCGGGCGCACGGCCGGGCAAATGGCCCGGCTGCTTTCCGCCCTGGCGGCGCTCCCGGAACTGGACAGCGCACCCGGCGCGGCATAAAGTTTTTTCGCTACATGTACGATACGCAATCAAGACCCGGAGCGCCCACACCCAAACCAGCCTGCGCTTCGCAGCGAAAGCAGCCATGAACGCACCAAAGCATCCCGCCACGCTCGTCATCTCGGCCCTGCTGGCCGCGCTGTTGCTCTCCGGCTGCGGCAACCCCGGCACCTCGTACTACTCCAGCCTCAAGCGCACCGCCGTGGACGCCAAAAACGACCTCATGGGCACCCGGCCCACCACAGGCGAGCTCTTCCAGGAAGACAACACGCCGCTCACCGACATCAGCTACGATGCAGCGGATTTCATGATGGGCACCTTCATGTCGCCCCTCAACAAAAACTCGCCCATCTACACGGAACCCTTCACCAACCGCATAGACATGGGCGACCCCTCGCCCTTTGGCGCGCTGGTTTCAGAGCAGGTTGCCGCCCGCCTGGCCCTGAACAGCTACATGGTCACCAAGGGCGCGCCCAGAAAGCCCGCACCCAAGGCCGCGCCCAGCCCTCCCGACCAGCCGGAAGGGCTGGCTCTCTCCGGCGAGGAGGCCAAGGCTGCGGAAAAACGCAGCTGGCAGCAGCAAAACGAGGCCCGGCCCTGCCTGCTTTCGGGAACCTATCTTATTGCAGGCAAGGTTATTTATCTTTCGGCAAGCATTACCGCGCTGGATAACGGGCAGGTGCTGACCGCCCATACCTGGACCGTGCCGGTGAACCGCACCACGCGCGCGATGCTGCCGCAACTGCGCAAGCCTTCCGCCTACGGCATGACCCCTTCCGTGCGCACCACGCTTTCCGGCAATCCGCACAAGATAGCCAACCCCAGCGGGCAGCCGCAAAACTACGTGGACCGCGACATGGTGCGATAAAATAAAGAGACAAGGGGCGCCGCCCCGGCCAGAGGGCCTGCGCCTCTCCAGGTTCCCCACGGCACGCTAAAATGCCCCGGCTGAGCAAAGCGCTCAGCCGGGGCATTTCGGTTATGGGCGGCGTACACATTGACTGCCGCTGCCTGCTCTTGTAGGTTGCAGGCCACCAAATCGCCCGCCCGCACGGGCGCACGGCACCCAAAGGAATACAGCCAATGTCCGCCACAGCTTCCACATCGTTGTTCGAGGACTTTTTCAAGGCCGAGGCCAAGCTCTTTCTCCTGGCCACGGTGCGCATCGCCCTGTCCGAGGACGGCAAGGACCTGACCAGCGAGGGCATTTTCGGCCCCGACGATCTGGCCAACGCGCACATCGTGTCCAAAGACCACGCGGTCATCGCCGGGCTGCCGCTCATCGGGCAGATTCTGGAGTTCGCAGGCTGCGAGTTCCAGCACATGCTCAACGTGGATGAAGGCGAAAAGGTCGGCCCCGGCGCGCTCATTGCCGCCATACAAGGCCCGGCCCGGCACCTGCTGCGCACGGAACGCGTCATCCTCAACTACCTGTGCCACCTCTCCGGCATCGCCACCCTTACGGCGAAATACGTGGAGGCGCTGAAGGGCAGCCGCACCCAACTGCTGGATACGCGCAAGACCCTGCCCGGCCTGCGCTACCCCGAAAAATACGCCGTGCGCGTGGGCGGGGCCCAAAACCACCGCCTGAACCTAAGCGAAATGCTCATGGTCAAGGACAACCACATCGACCGCGCCGGGGGCATTGTGCCCGCCGTGGAAAAGCTGCGCGCCGCCTACGGCGAAGACTGCCCGCCCATCGAGGTGGAATGCCGCAGCTTTGACGAGGTGGACCAGGCCGTGGGCTGCAAGGTCAACCGCATCATGCTGGACAACATGGACCTTGAGGAACTGCGCCAGGCCCTTTCCCGCGTGCCCGCAGGCATAGAAACCGAGGTCAGCGGCGGGGTGAACCTGGAGAACATCGCGGCCATCGGCGCCATCGGACCGGATTTCGTCTCCGTGGGGCGGCTTACCCACTCGGCCCCCGTGGCGGATTTGAGCATGCGCATCAGCGCCCTGTAGACCAACGCACGTGCAAGGACGGAGAGCAACAGCATGACTTCCGCACAGGAGCGCATCGAAGCCGCGCGGGCGCGCTACGGCAGCCGCCTGGCCATCCTCGGCCACCACTACCAGTCCGACGCCATCATCCGCCATGTGGATTTCCAGGGCGACTCCCTGGAGCTCTCGCGCAAGATAGGCGGCCTGGCCGCCGAGCATGTGGTGTTCTGCGGCGTGTTCTTCATGGCCGAATCCGCCGTGGCCCTGGCGCGGCACGGGCAGAAGATCCACATTCCCGATGCGGGCGCCACCTGCCCCATGGCCGACATGGCCCCGGCCCAGCGGCTGGAGGACGTGCTGAACGAACTGCGCGCCCAGGGCAGGCTGGTTATTCCCCTGGCCTACGTGAACTCCAGCGCCGAGGTGAAGGCCATTTGCGGGCTTTACGGCGGCAGCGTGTGCACCAGCGCCAACGCCAAGGTCATGCTCGACTGGGCCCTGCAGCAGGGCGACGCCGTGCTCTTTCTGCCCGACCAGCACCTGGGCAACAACACCGCGAATCAGCTGAATCTTTCCCCGGCCGAGCGCCTGGTCGTCGATATTCGCACCGGGCACGTCCCCGTGGACCCCAAGAAGGCCCCCTACGCCCGGCTGCTGCTTTGGCCCGGCTGCTGCGCCATCCACCACACCATCAAAAAGCGCCACGTGGAGGCAATGCGCAAGCAGCTGCCCGGCGTGCGCGTGGTGGTGCACCCGGAGTGCCCACCCGCCGTTGTGCGCGTGGCGGATAGCGCAGGCTCCACCTCGCACATCATCCGCTACTGCGCGGAAGCCAAGCCAGGAGCCAAAATCGCCATAGGCACCGAGGAAAACCTGGTGCTGCGCCTGGCCCAGCGCCACAAGGCCGAAGGCAAGACCATCGTTGCGCTCAAGCCGAACACACGCTGCTCCAACATGGCCAAGACCACCGAGGAGCGCCTTGCCGAGCTTTTGGACAGCCTGGACACGGCCACCCCGCTCTCGCTTCCCGCAGACGTGGCCGAGCATGCCCAGGTGGCCCTTACGCGGATGCTCGACATCTGCTCCTAGACGCGCGCCCCGCGCAGGCTGACCAAGGGCCGGCCAAAGGATCGCCATGAACGACTATCGCCTCAAAGCCGACGTTCTGGTCATCGGCTCCGGCATCGCCGGGTCCCTGGCCGCCCTCAACCTGGCCGAGGCCGGCGCGGACGTGATCCTCCTCACCGCGGGCGAGGACCTGTTCTCCGGCAACACCCGCCTGGCCCAGGGCGGCATCGTCTTCCACTCCGAGGGCGACGACCCGGGCATTCTGGAAAAGGACATTTTGAACGCGGGCTGGCGGCAGAACTACCTGCGGGCCGTGCGCTACCTGTGCCACAAAGGCCCGAAAGTCCTGCAAAAAACACTCATCGACGCCTACCACGTGCCCTTTGCACACCGCGACCTGGATTCCTGGTACTTCACGCGGGAGGGCGGCCATAGCGTGGCGCGCATCCTTTACGCCAAAGACCACACCGGCCTGACCATAATGCAGCAGCTGACCAAGGCCGTGAGCGACTGCCCGAACATCCGCGTGCTCACCAAGCGCACGGCCATCGACCTTTTGACCACGCATCACCACGCCAGCCACCTGGATTTCAAGTACAATCTGTCCAACCAGTGCGTGGGCGCGTATGTGTTCAACGAGGCCCTGAATCAGGTTGAGATCATTCTGGCGGACTTTACGGTGCTGGCCACGGGCGGGGCCGGGCGCATCTTTCTGCACAGCACCAACTCGCGCGAGGCCATCGGCTCCGGCCTTTCCATGGCGCACCGCGCCGGGGCCAAGCTGCACAACCTGGAGTACGTGCAGTTCCACCCCACGGCGTTCTACCAGGGCGCGCGCCGCTTCGAGCGCCGTTTCCTCATCTCCGAGGCGGTGCGCGGCGAAGGGGCGCGGCTGGTGAACTCCACCGGCGAGGCCTTCATGGAGCGCTACGACCAGCGCGCAGACTTGGCCCCGCGCGACATAGTGACCCGGGCCATTATGGCCGAACTGCTGCGCACCGGCGACGACTGCGTGTACCTGGACACCACCAGCGGCATGCACAACGACGTGGCCGAGCGCTTCCCCACCATCTTCAGCAAATGCCAGGAGCAAGGCTTCGACATGCGCACTGCGCCCATTCCCGTGGTGCCTGCGGCCCACTACTTTTGCGGCGGCATTCTGGTGGATACGCGCGGACGCACCACTCTTGAACGGCTGTACTCCGCCGGGGAATGCACCTGCACGGGCGTGCACGGGGCCAACCGTCTGGCCAGCACCTCGCTGCTGGAGGG
>DIVX01000123.1:0-4161 GCA_002422505.1 Desulfovibrio sp. UBA6121 | reverse complement strand
ACCATGTGGAACTACGTGGGCATCATCCGCTCCACGGCCCGCCTGCGCCGCGCCTTCGAGGACCTGCGCACCCTCTCCAAAAACATGCACGACTTCTACAAGCAAACACCCATCTCAAAGCCCATCATCGACCTGTTCCACGGCTGCCAAACAGCCTACGTCGTCACCCAGGCGGCCATGCGAAATAAGAAAAGTCTAGGGTGCCACTACAGGGTGGATTAAACGTTCATAGATTTTGCATTGCATCGCGTTAAGTGCGAATATTGTAGATGCTTAATTATTGACGGGGAGGAATTATGGAGCGGTCCCTTTGGACGGAACGACTTACAAAAACCTCTTGCCCAGCATGGACATGTAGCATTTGTGGTAAAGGCTTCTTATCCTCGTACGGAGAAACAAAATTTTTCCTGACAGCTGCATCTAATGCTGCAAACCGCGTGTCTGATTCAAAGTACAACCATGAATTTATCGTGACTGCTTGGGCAAAATGCTCAAACAGAAAATGCGAACAAAAATTTGCAATATTAGGTAGCGGACATAATGAAAAAGAATTCCCTGACAATCCAGACAGCACCAGCGATTTATACTTCACACCCAAGGCATGCCATCCTATGCCCGATATTATCTCTATTCCACACAATGTTCCCAAGCCCATCAACGAATTACTGAAAGATTCTTTCAAATTATTTTTTATTGATACGAATTCATGCGCCGCAAAGATAAGGACTTCACTCGAATATTTGCTGGATCATTTCGGTATCATAAGAGAAAGGACAAATTCGAAAGGAAAGTCTTGTGAATTAAATCTACATGCTCGTTTAGCGGAATATGAAAAGGTTGAACCCAATAGAGCAAGTAAACTTCTTGCCATAAAATGGCTCGGCAATGCGGGCGCACATGAACATGGTAACGTAAACCAAGATGGATTATTAGATGCCTACGAGATCATGGAAAATGTCTTGAAAGATATATTCTGCCCTCGTGAGCCAGAAATCACTGCACTCGCGAACAACCTGACCAACAAGTACAAGCCCTAACAAAAACAACAACTCCGCCCCAACGCAAAAAGCCCGCCACCGGAGAACCGGGGCGGGCTTGATCGTTCTGCGAGAAACGAAGGTCTAGGCGGCCAGCTTGTTGATGGCGGTCTGCAAACGGGCGATGCAGCGGCCGGCCTTCTTCCAGTGGATGACCTTCTTGGAGGCGGCCTTGTCCAGCACGGAGCTGGCGAGGGTAAGGGCCACAGTGGCCTTCTCCGCGCTCTTTTCGGCCAGGGCCTGGCGCACGGCCTTCACCACATTCTTGATGCGGGTCTTGACGGCCTTGTTACGGGCCTGGCGCTTAAGGCTCTGACGGTGTCTCTTCAAGGCGGAAGTATGGTTGGCCAAGGCTCTTTCTCCTGATTCTTTTGTTTGGTTCAATCTCGATGATGAGTCGAGACAGGGTGCTTACTCTCAACAAACGCAACTTGTCAAGCTGTTTTTCCCGGCCCTACACCTGCAAGGCGCTAAAATCGGCCAAGCGGCCCAGGCGCTCCACCAGGGCGAACAGCATATTCAAACGGTTCTGGCGCAGGTTCGCGTCCTCGGCCATGACCATGACGCCGTTGAAGAAGGCGTCCACGGCAGGCCGAAGCTCGCCCAGCATGGCGAACAATCCGGCGAAGTCATCCCCCGCCCACAGCTCTTCAAAGCGCCCGGCGCTCTCGCGCAGGGCTGCCGCCAGCACGCGCTCCTCCTCGGTTTCCAGCAGGGCGTCGTTGATGGTCACAGTGAGCGCCGCGTCGGCCTCGGCCCCCTGCTTGCGGATGATGTTGGCCGCGCGCTTGAAGGTCAGCACGGCCTGCTCGAAGTCCGGCTGGCGGCTGAAGGTGGTCAGGGCGTCGAAGCGCGCCTTGAGGGTGCGGATGTCGTTGAAGCCGGCGCCCAGGGCGGCATCGGCCACGCGGCTGTCTGCCCCCTCGCCGCTGGCGAACAGGGCGCGCAAACGCTGGCCGAAGAAGTCCAGCATCTTGGCGCGGGCTTCCGCCGGTGCCAGCTTCCACTTCACGCCGGCAAGCCCCTCGGCCTTTTCATAGCCCTCCTGCGCCCAGGCCAGCACTTCGTCGAGCTTGAGCTTAAGCCCGTGCTCCATGATGATGCGGCTGATGCCAAGGGCCGCGCGGCGCAAGGCGTAGGGGTCGGCCGCGCCGGTGGGAATCATGCCCAGGCCGAAGCATCCGGCCATGGTGTCGGCCTTGTCGGCAATGGCCAAGAGCGCGCCGGAAAGGGTGGCGGGCACGGGAGAATCCGGTCCGGCGGGCAGGTACTGCTCGGCTATGGCCTGGGCCACCAGCTCGCTTTCGCCCTTTTTGCGGGCGTATATGCCGCCAATAACGCCCTGCAGGCAGTCGAACTCATACACCAACTCGCTCATGAGGTCGGCCTTGGCCAGCCGCCCGGCGCGCCTCAGGTCGGCCTCGGGCAGGTCGCAGGCCGCGCCCAGCTTGCCGCACAGCACCTCCAGGCGGCGGGACTTGTCGCCCATGCTGCCCAGGGGGCCAAGAAACACCACGCTATCGAGCTTGCCCAGCCACTCGTCCATGTCCGTGGCCAGGTCGGCCTCCCAAAAGAAGCGGGCGTCCTCCAGGCGGGCCTTCAGCACGCGCTCCCAGCCTTTTTTGACCAGGGCCATGTCCGTGGGCTCGATGTTCAGGGTTGTGAGGAAGAACGGCAGCAGGCTGCCATCTGCGCCCTTGATGCCGAAGCTCTTCTGGTGGCTCTGCATGCTGGTCAAAAGTACCTGGGCGGGCAGCTCCAGGTACCGGCGCGCAAACTCGCCCAGAATGGGCCGGGGGTATTCGACGAGGTTCGCCACCTCAAGCAGCAGGCCTGCGTCCCAAACCACGCTGCCGCCAAGGGTTGCGGCCAGGCGGTCGCCCTCGCTGCGCACAAGCTCCAGGCGCTCGCGGGCGTCCAGCACCACATTGGCCCGGTCGCGGATGATGTCGAAGTAGTCGCTGGCGGCGTCCACGGTCCAGGGCCCGGGGCCCAGCACGCGGTGGCCGTGGGTCACGCGGCCGGAGGTAAGCCCGGCGATCTCGATGGGCACCACGTCGGCGTCCAGCAGGGCCAGCACCCAGCGCAACGGGCGGCCAAAGAGAAAGTCCAGGCTGCCCCACTTCATGCGCTTGGGAAAGCTGAGGGCCTTGAAGGCGCTGAGGCAGAGGCCGGGCAGGATGTCCAGGGTCTTGCCGCCACCGACCTTTTTCTTCGCGGCCAGGTACTCGCCCTTGGGCGTCTGCTGGATGAAAAGATCGGCCTCGGCCACGCCCTGGGTCTTGGCAAAGCCTTCGCCCGCCTTGGTCAGCTTGCCGTCGGAGTAGGCGATTTTCACCGGCGGACCGGAGACGATCTCCTCCTCCAGGCGCTGCGCCAGCGCCAGGCCGGACACGTGGGCCACCAAGCGGCGCGGCGTGGCGTAGGCGCGCACCCCGGAATGGTCGATGCGGGCCTCGGCCAGCAGGCGCTCAAAAAGCTCCACCAGCTCCTCGCCCAGGCGCGGCACAAAGCGCGCGGGCATTTCTTCGGTGCCGATCTCAAGTATGAATTCAGACATGTGGCGTCTCGCTTTCAGCTATTTGGCGGTTTGCAGCATGGGGTAGCCCAGGCTCTCGCGCTGGGCGGCGTACAGGGCGGCAATGGCCGAGGCCAGGGCGCGCACGCGGCCAATGTAGGCGGTGCGCTCGGTGATGGAGATGGCCCCGCGCGCATCGAGCAGGTTGAAGGTGTGCGAGCACTTGAGGCAGTAGTCGTAGGCGGGCCAGGGCACCCCGGCCTCGATCAAACGCCTGCACTCGCCCTCGAACTTGTTGAACATGTCCAGCAGCATGGAGGCGTCGGACAGCTCGAAATTGTACGTGGACTGCTCCACCTCGTTCTGGTGGTACACGTTGCCGTAGGTTACGCGGTCGTTCCACATCAGGTCGTAAACGCTCTCTTTCTCCTGCAAGTACATAGAGATGCGCTCAAGCCCGTAGGTAATTTCCACGCTGGTGGGGAACAGGTCGATGCCGCCCACCTGCTGAAAATAGGTGAACTGCGTCACCTCCATGCCGTTAAGCCAGACCTCCCAGCCCAGGCCCCAGGCCCCAAGCGTGGGCGACTCCCAGTCGTCCTCCAC
>DIVX01000078.1:2963-48080 GCA_002422505.1 Desulfovibrio sp. UBA6121 | reverse complement strand
GCCCTGCCCGGCAGGCCGGAGCCGCTGTGCTTCGCCGTGATCACGGAGGTGGCCATGCGCGCCAGCAGCCGTGAGGAACTGGCCGCTTACGTGGCCACCGGCGAACCCGCAGACAAGGCCGGGGCTTACGCCATCCAGGGCCTGGGCGGCTTCCTGGTGGGAAGCATACGCGGCTCGTACACCAATGTGGTGGGCCTGCCGGTGACTGAGGTTGCGGAAATTTTAGTGAGCTACGGGATCATCCTGCCGAGGAAGCCCTGAGCCCCCTTCCGGGTGCGGCCCAACACGCTCCCTGCGTACGCCGGAGCAGAATCAGGAGATGACCATTTGCGCCTAACGCCCCCCAGAAATATGGCTTTGCGTGAAGCAAACGCTCAAGGAAGCGTGCTGCTCTACCTTGTCGTGGCCTTGGCGGTGTTCGGGGCCTTGATTGTAGCTGCGACAGTGACCTTCAGCTCTACTGTGAGAGGCGCCCTCGCGCCAAACTGCGCGCTCCAGTCAAGGTACATGAGCGAATCCGGAGTGCGCTACGCAGCGGCCAGGCTGCGTTCTTGCACCAGCGCGGAGGAAGTTTCAGCCGCAATCAGCGCCATGAACACGCATGGGGACTACACCGTAAATTCCGCCAGGGGATTTACGTTCAGAGTTGTGGCGTCATACAATTCCGGCACGGCAGAAATCACCGCTGTTGGAACAGGATGCCCAAGCGGTATTGCATCCTCCGCCGCAACAACCACAGTAAGCATCAATTTGCCCGCAGTAAGCACCGAGGCCTCCACGACCCAGGCGCTTAAGGGCACGTATGCCAGCTTGCCGGCAAGCTGGACTTCTGGTTCCACCACCGGAAACGTAACAACAACATCGGCCAATCTTTCCGGTGGCTCGGTTGTCAGCGGTTCATACACCTACCTTGGAACAGATGCATCGACCTGCCTCCACATCACTGGCGGCGTCACTGTTGGAACCGCGGGCAATGACAATTACGTCTGCTCCAACACCTGCGTCGTTGTGGATGGCGGGGCCACAGTCAATGGCGACATCTACTCGCAAGGCGACGTGACCGTTGCAAGCACAGTGAACGGCGACATATATTCTGGCGGCAATGTGTATTTGAATTGGGGGGCCAAGGTTTCCGGAAGAATCTATGTAACCGGTCAGGTCTACAGACCTGAATACTTCACCGGATATACCGGTACGATCACAACGGGGTATCAGGCCCCTCCCCGGTGTTCCTCATACGCTTTGCCAACGCATGAGGTTGTTCCTGCCACGAAGCAGCTTACCGTAACCGGGAAGTACACTATTTCCGGGTCGACAAACCTTGCCGACAAAACCAACGCCTTCACTTCAATCACGACGAATCCGGGCTCTAAGATTTGCTTCGATCTTTCGACGCCGAATTCGCACATCAACATCTTCAGCAGCGGACCCATGACCATCAATGGCGAAGTGTATGTCCGCACTTCGGCGTCAAGCTCTTGCTTCACCACTGCAAACAGGGTCTCCAACATAAATTTCGCAAAATATTCTGAAGCAAGTCGAGTGTATGCAGACATCAGAGGGGATGTTTCCTTCGCAGGCGGAAGCAACTGGTTCGGCACCGTCTACGCGGCCGGCAACATCTACCCGGGTGGCGGCGGCTCGTACATTGGGGCATTTTATACAAATCAAAACTACAACCCGTATGGCACCTGGACGTACTCCCGCTTCGTCCTGTCGGATTATGTTTCAGCCTACTGGCCGTAGCCGGAAAAACGGCGCAAATGGAATAGCTTTGCCGCCCAATGAATAGCTGTTTCGTTCCGGCGCAGTTTTCCAGCGCCCGCGCCGCAAGCACAAAGCGCACAGCTTGCAGAGCTTGCCGGAGGCCCGGCAGGCCACCCTGCCAAAGCACGGCCTCAACAACATCCGCGCCGCTGGCGAGGCGACCGCAGCCCAAAAGGTTCAGCGTTGCCGCCGGGAAACAGGCCTGGGGCACAAGGTCAATGCAAGGCCGCCAGCTACGCTGTTGGCCCTTGGACCTGGGGCGAACCGCAGCGCCGCAGCCCCCGTTGCCGCAGGCATGTAAATTGACTTGCGTATAGGTTCATGGCAACACCAGCCCCACTGAAAGCAAGGACAGGCGCATGAAGAACAATTCGTTGGGACGTAGAGAATTTGTCGACACCGGCATGGCGTTGACCTTGATCTGCCTTCTCTTGGGGCTTGGGCTTCGGGAGCACGGGTGGCTCGTTGCGGCCATCGTGCTGCTCGTCGTCAACATGACCGCCCCGACACTTTACAAACTGCCTGCGAAGGTCTGGTTCGCGTTCTCCCATCTTCTTGGAACCGTAATGTCCAAGGTCATCCTTTCCGTTGTCTTCTTCGGTCTTGTAACCCCGCTTGCGCTGGTGCGCCGCCTCTCCGGGCACGACCTGATGAACCTCCGCGGGTGGAAGAAGCAGGGATCGGTCTTTGTGACTCGCAACCTTACGTATACCGCGAAAGAATTAGAGCACCCCTTCTAGGAGGCAAGCGTGGATTTTCTTAAAGATCTCTGGGGATTCTTGCGTGAACGGAAAAAGTTCTGGCTGCTGCCGATCATTATCGTGCTGCTGTTCTTCGGCGCGCTCATCGTGTTGACGAGCGGCTCCGCCATCGCCCCGTTCATCTACACTGTTTTCTAAGGGGATTCGCCTTGCCAGACGCCATACTGGGGCTCTCCGCCTTCTACCACGATTCCGCCGCCGTGCTGCTTGTCGATGGCAAGATCATCGCCGCCGCCCAGGAGGAACGCTTCACACGCATCAAGCACGACAGCGCCTTTCCGACCAACGCGGCCCGCTTTGTGCTGGATGAGGCAGGCTTGACCCTGGCGGACCTGCAGGCCGTGGCCTTCTACGACAAGCCGTACCTCAAGTTCGAGCGGCTTCTTGAAACATACAATGGTTTTGCCCCCAAAGGGATCAGCAGCTTCCTGTCCTCCATGCCCGTGTGGATCAAGGAGAAGCTGTTCATGCGCCGAATGCTTAAAGAGGAACTGGCGAAGCTGGGAACCGCAAAGCCCCGGCTGCTGTTCCCGGAGCATCACCTTTCCCATGCCGCGAGCGCGTTTTTCCCCTCACCCTTTCAGGAGGCTGCAATCCTTACGGTGGACGGCGTTGGCGAGTGGGCCACCACCACCATCTGCAAGGGCAGCGGCAAAGACATCACCATCCTCAAGGAACTGCACTTTCCGCACTCCCTTGGCCTGTTGTACTCGGCCTTCACTGCGTTTTGCGGGTTCAAGGTGAATTCCGGCGAATACAAGCTGATGGGGCTCGCGCCCTACGGCATTGAAGGCAGCGCCGCCGTTTCCCGCTGGAAGCAGGCCATTTACGAGCAGCTCATCGATGTCCGCGACGACGGCTCCATGCTGCTCAACATGGACTACTTCAATTACGCCACAGGCTTGACCATGTGCCAAAACGCCAAGTGGGAGGCCTTGTTCGGCCTTGCCCCGCGCAAGCCGGAAAGCGAAATCAGCCAGGAGTACATGGACCTTGCCCTCGCCATCCAGCAGGTGACGGAGGAGATCGTTTTCAAGCTGGCGGAAACCGCCAAGAAACTCACCGGGTGCCGCAACCTGGTCATGGCTGGCGGGGTGGCCCTCAACTGCGTCGCAAACGGCAAGCTCATCCGCAGCAAAGCCTTCGACGACGTATGGATTCAACCCGCCGCCGGAGATGCCGGGGGCGCCCTCGGCGCTGCTCTGGCCGCACATCATATCTGGCGCGGGGCAGAACGCACGCCGGACCCGGCCGACTCCATGCAGGGGGCCTACCTTGGCCCGGAGTTCGACACCGTCGCCATCGGGCGCACCATCCGCAAATTCAACGCGGTGTGCACCCGGTACGACGACCTGACGGCCTTGTGCTCCACCGTGGCCGACCACCTCGCCAACGGCGCGGCAGTCGGCTGGTTCCAGGGCCGCATGGAATACGGCCCGCGGGCGCTGGGCAACAGAAGCATCCTGGGCGACCCCCGCCACCCGGAAATGCAGAAAAAGCTCAACCTGAAAATCAAGTACCGCGAGGGCTTCCGGCCCTTTGCCCCGTCTGTCCTCGAAGAAGAAATAGCGAACTATTTCGAGCTGGACCGCCCTTCGCCGTACATGCTCATTGTGGCGCCGGTCGCGCAGTCGCACCGTCGCCCCCTGCCCGAGAACTATGCGGGCATGTCCTTGTACGACAGGCTCTACGTCGTGCGCTCAGACATCCCGGCCATCACTCATGTCGACTATTCCGCAAGAATTCAAAGCGTCTCTGCACGCACAAACAAACGTTACTGGACGCTGATCAATCAATTCCAGAAGCAGCATGGGTGCGGACTGGTTGTAAACACCAGCTTCAACGTCCGCGGAGAACCCATCGTTTGCACCCCGGAAGATGCGTACACCTGCTTCATGCGGACGAACATGGACTGCCTTGTGCTCGGCGATCATCTTTTCCTCAAAGAGGAACAGCCGAAGTGGGACGACCAGCATGACTGGCAAAGTGAATTCGGACTGGACTAATGGGAGCAACCAGGTGAGCAAGATTTATTCCGCAGTGAAACAGTTCGGCCTATGGCTTGTCATAATGATCGGCCTGCTCGAACTCTCTTCTTTCCTCTACATAAAGTACATCAACCCCAATATTCCCCTGCCCACCTACAGCATGGTGAATGCGGGCAGCAAGTTCTGGGTCGAAATCGACGAGCACTTCGGCGTTTGGCATAAGCCAGGATCCAGCTACCTGCACAACAAATCCTGCTTCGTGGTGAAATACCAGGCAAACGCCATGGGCATGCGCGACAAGGAACGTTCCCTTGCCAGCAGTTCGCCGCGCGTGGCCCTCCTCGGAGATTCCTTCATCGAAGGCTGGGGCAACGCATCGCCAGACCGCCTTTCCGACCGGCTGGAAAAGGCCCTCGGCACTGAAGTGCTGAACTTCGGAACCTCCGGCGGCTTTGGAACTGTCCAGGAGTGGTTGCAGTACAAACACTTCGTGGCCCGCTTCAGCCACGATGTCGTCATACTTGGCCTGCTTCCCCACAACGACTTCAACGACAACAGCTATACTTTGGCGGTACAACAGAAGTCCACGGCGTACCGCCCGTATCTCGTGGGCGAGTACCCTGATTACAAGCTGGTCTACACAGCAGAACACCTGCCAGACTACAACAGGGGCACTCCCTGGCTCAAAAGCTTCGACTTCACCTTGCGGGAATGGAGCAGTTTTTATCGCATCATGCGCTACCTGGGCTCGTTCAGAATCCGCAACTACAAGCTTGTGCCCCACTGGCAGGCCGAGTTCGACGATACAGGAAAGCCGGATCATTCCTACTATTACGATTTTGCAGAAGCCGATTGGCAGATCATGCGCTACACCATTGAACAGCTCGTTGCCGAGGCGAAAGGCAAGAAGGTGATCGTCTTCACCATTCCGGTCCACTCGGATTTTCTGCGCTACAAGGGCGCGGAACCACCCCTTTCTGAGAAACTGCGCCAACTCTCCGAGCAGAAGAACTTCGTTTACGTGGACCTGTTGAAGGAGATGAGCCAGCGCGGCCTCAAGGCGCACGATCTGTTCTTTGTCTGCGACAACCACTGGGGCGCGTTCGGCAACGAGGTCGCTACCGGAATCCTGTTGCCGTACGTCGAGAATGCGCTGAAAAAATAGCTCCGCTACACACGCCGCGCCTTGCTGGCCGCCGCCCCCATGGGCCGGTATCCGGCGGGGCGCATCCGCGTTCCCCAGGGCGCAAAAGTAGCGCAACGAACAGTGATTATTCGTGTTTACGTTGGATTCCTTTCAGGCAATGCGCTAGGCTGTATCTTGGCGTAGCGCGGTTGCGTCCGGCTGCAAACACGGCCTCACAGACATCCCCGCCTTTGGCGCGGGCAGGAGCAAACCATGAGCGACATCTTCGCCGCCAAAGCGGCCAAGTGGGACGCCAACCCGGTGCGCGCCGCCATGGGCCAGGCCTTCTATGCCCAAGTGCTGGAGAACGCGCCTAAATTTCTTGGCTGCGATCTTGCGGGCCGCACGGTGCTGGAATTCGGCTGCGGCACGGGGGTGCTTGGCCTGCACCTGGCGCAGGACCACGCCGCCAGACTGCATTTTGTGGACACCTCTCCGGCCATGCTGGACGTGCTGCGCGGCAAGCTGGCCCAGGCCGAACTGCCCCAGGCCCAGGTGCACCAGGGAAACCTGCACGAACTGAGCATCCCGCTGGCCTCGGTGGATCTGGCCGTTTCGCTCATGGCCCTGCACCATGTGGAGGACGTGCCCGGCGCTCTTGCGGGGTTGCGGCGGCTGCTCAGGCCCGGAGGCCTGTTGCTGCTGGGCGACCTGCTGCCCGAGGACGGCGGCTTCCACGGCGACGAGGCCGCAGCCCACAACGGCTTCGATCCCGAAAAACTGCGCGACCAGTGCCAGAGCCAAGGCTACCAGGTGCAGCGCCTGCTGCCCTTCCACCTGCTGCGCAAGCCCGACGCCACCGGCGCGCTGCGCGAGTATCCGCTGTTCTTCCTGGCTGCGAGCGCGCGCTAATGCCCACCCCGCACGCGGACTTCGCGGCCCTGCTGGAGCTGGTAGCAGCCAGCGGCCTGCCCCACACCCTGCACGAGCACGCGCCCACGCGCACCATGGCCGAGGCCAAGCGCAACCTGCCGCTGGACGTGGCGCGTATCATCAAGACCATCGCCTTCGCCGTGCGCGACGGCAGGCTGGTGCTGGCCGCCCTGCGCGGCACGCTGCGCGTGGATTACGCCAAGCTCTCGGCGCTGGTGGGGGTGAACCGCAAGGACTTGGCCCCGCTGGGCGCGGCGGACGTGCTGGAACGCATCGGCGTGGCGCCGGGCGGGGTTTCGCCCCTGCATGCCCTGGGGCACGGGCTGGTGGCGGGAGAGGTGCTGCTCTTCGTGGACGCCGACGTTCTGGACATTGCGCCCACGGCCTACTGCGGCCTGGGCAGGCCCGACCGCACGCTGGAGATGGCCCCGGCGGACCTGCTGGCGCTGAGCGGTGGACGGCAAGGCGCGTTTTCGCGCCAGACCTCATAGTCAAGCGTTCTCGCGTCGGACCTCATAGGCACGCGTTCTCGCGTCGGACCTCATAGGCACGCGTTCTCGCGTCGGACTTCCTGAACTTTTTTTTGCCCGCTCAGGGCATTTCGCGCCGCACAATGACGGCCAGGCCCTTCTCGCGCAGGCGCTGGGCCACACGCCAGGCGCGCTCCTGGGTGGGCAGGCTGGCCAGCACCAGCTGCGCCCGGCCCGTCTCGTCCCACACCCACACATTTTCCGGCACCAGCACCCCGGCGCGGCGCACGGCGTCCAGCAACTCCTGGCGCGCCGCCTCGCGCGACTGAAAATCCTCCGGGTCCAGGGCCGCCCCCTGGGCCAGCACCCACCAGCCCAACTCGCCCGCCTGGTCCTCGCCCGCGCCGCCGTCCGGTCTCTCCACCTGCCCCGCGCGCCTGCCCGGACCGCCCGCCTGCTGGCCCTGCCCAGAAGGCGAACCGGGACGCGAACCAGGACGTGGGCCGAACTCCGGGCCCTGGCCGGGCGGCGCGCCCTTGGCCGGGCCTGGGCGCAAATGCATCAGCGAGCGCGTTTGGCTGCGCACCAAAAGCGTCATGTGCTGGATGCGCCGGACGATGTCGGCCGCGCTTGGGCCACTATTGGCCGCGTCCGTGCCGGAGCCTTTTTCAGGCCCCTGCCCGGAACGCTTGCCCGCGCCGCTCATGCCGGGCCCCCGGAAGAACCGGCGGCGTCCGCCTGGGTGTCAATCTCCACCCTGCGCTGCGGCAGCGCCAGGGAGATGACGAAACCCACGCAGGCCACGGCGATGATGCTGGCCCCGCAGGTAAGATCGAGCGCGAAGGACAGATACAGGCCCGCCACGCAGAACACCACGCTTAAGCACGCGGCCAAAAGCATCATGCCCGGCAGGGAGCGCGCCCGGCGTTCGGCCATGAAGGGCGGAATGGTCAACAGCGCCATGACCAGAATAAGCCCCACCACGCGGATGACCATGACCACGCACAGGGCTGTGAGGCCCATGAGCAGGAAGTGCAGAAAGCGCACCGGCACCCCGCGCGAGCGCGCGAACTCCACGTCGAAGCTCATGACCAGCAAGCCCCGCGAGAACAAGGCCACCAGGGCCAGCACCCCGGCGCACAGCCAGGCCATCAGCCACAGGTCGGAATCGGGCACGGCCAGAATGCTGCCGAAAAGATAGCTCATGAGGTCGGAATTGTAGCCGGGGGTCAGGTCGAGCAGAATGATGCCCAGGGCCATGCCCGCCGCCCACAGGACGCCGATGACCGTATCCGCCCGCTCACGCGAGGAGAGCGTGACCCAGGCCATACACAGGGCCGCCAGGGTGGAGAACCCGGCAGTGACGGGCAGCACCGGCAGGCCGAGATAGAAGGCCAGCCCCACCCCGCCGTAGGAGGCATGGGCCACGCCCCCGGCCAGAAACACGATGCGGTTGACCACCACCAGCGAGCCGATGACCCCGCAGATGAGGCTGGCCAGCAGGCCCGCCATGAGGGCGTTGCGGAAGAAATCGTAGGAAAGGGCCTCCATCATTTGGGCTGGCCTCCGTCGTTTTTCCGGGCATGACGCCCGCCGCAGCACTCCGGGCTGTCGTGGGCAAGCACAACGCGGTGCGGCACCGGGCCGTGGGCCAAAAGCTCCACCGGGCACCCGGCCACAAGGTCGATGCCCATGGCCTCGGCGAAGATCTGCGGGGTGAGGCGGCTGTCTGCGTGCAGGTGCAGGGTGCGGTTCACGCAGGCTATGGATTTGACGCAACCGTCCACGGTGGACATGTCGTGGCTGACCATGACGATGGTCATGTCGCGGTTCAGCTCGGCCAGCAGGGCCATAAGCTCCTGCCTGCTCTTGCCGTCCACGCTGGCCGTGGGCTCGTCCAGCAGCAGCAGCTCCGGGCCGGAAACAATGGCCCGGGCGATGAACACGCGCTGGCGCTGCCCGCCGGAAAGATCGGAGAGCCTGCGCCGGGCGTGTTCGGCCAGGCCCACGCGGGCAAGGGCCTCCTGGGCGGCTTGGCGCTCGCGGGCGCGCTCGGCCCGGCCCTTGAACCAGTCGAAGCCGGGGCGCACCAGGCCCAGCTGCACAGCGCCCAGCACGGTGATGGGAAAGCTGGCCGAAACCTGCGTGAACTGCGGCAAATAGCCGATGCGCCCGCCAGCCTGCCCAGCGGGCTGGCCCAGCACGCGCACGCTGCCGCCGCCGGGTTGCGCAAGGCCAAGCAGCAGCTTGAGCAGCGTGGATTTGCCGCCGCCGTTGGGCCCCAGCACGGCCAGAAAATCGCCCGCAGGCAGGGTGAGGTTCACCTGCTCCAGCACGGGCGCGCCGCCGTAGGAGAACCAGAGGTCGGAAATTTCGATGGCCGGGGTGTTCACAAAAGGCTGCCTCCAAAATGCGCTGCGCCCGCAGGCGAAAAAGCCGGGTGCGCATCCACGGCTCTGTACTCCCAGGGGCGGGGCCAAGGCAACGGGTTTTCCGGCCCGCGCCCGGCGCGAGGTTTTGCAGGCATGGAGCTCTTGGCCTTGTGGCTGGTTTTCCGGCCCGCGCCCGGCGCGAAGGGGCGCGCAACCTTGGCTGCCCAAATCCGCTGGGACGGGCGCCCGGATTGCCCTTTCCGCCCGCACGCCCGGCCCAGGTGCTTGGTCTCGGAGAGCCGGGGTCAGAAATTGGGCACGGTGGTTCGATCAAGCGTTCGGGTCAGACGTTTGGGCCAAGTGGTGGGCCCAGGTGCTTGGCTGAAAGGGGCAATCCGCACGCCCGGCCCAGACGCTTAAGCCGCAGGCTTGGCCCAGGCGTTTGGCCCGGCTGGCCGGGTCGGAGTGCCGGGTGGGGGGGGGCGGAGGCTTGGGCTGCGCGCACGGCCGAGATGAAGACGCACGCCGTCCGTCCTGACGCATTGCCCACGCGGAGCGCATGGGCTATCCTCGTGCCGCCGCCGCCCCCCGTCTTCCTGCATCGGCGTGACGAGTTGGCGTGGCGTATTGCCGTGGCGCGTCGGCGTGACGCGTTGGCGTGNNTGAAACGGCGTGACGCGTCGGCGTGGCGCAACGCCTTCGCACAGCGCCTTCAACCGGGAGCCTGCATGGAACTCGCCTTCGCGGAATACATCGGCTTTGTTGCTGGCGCGCTGACCACGGCGGCCTACCTGCCGCAAGTCTACAAGACCTGGCGCAGCAAGACCGCAAACGACATCTCCCTGGGCATGTGCTGGGCGCTGACGCTGGGCGTGTTCCTGTGGCTGGTGTACGGCCTGCTGCTGCGCGCCCCGGCTGTGGTGCTGGCCAACGGCGCCAGCCTGCTGCTGCTGGGCGCAATGCTTCGGATGAAGATAGTGTACGGCAGGCGGCGGGACAACGCGCAAAACGCGGCGGGGCGCGGCCCGCTGCGCTAGGCCCTTGGCGACAGGTTGGCACGCCAAGCCTGCACGCCAAGCCTGCGCGGCAGATCTGCTTGAAAGCCCCGCGCGGAATATTTTCGACGCCAAGGCTGCGCCGCAGGCCCGGCCTCACGCCCTCCGGCAGGCCCGCACAAAGGCCAACGCCGCCTGCGGGTTGGAGGCCAGGTGCGCGTGGAAGTAGCCGCCCACGATGTTGCCCAGGGCCTGGCCGTCCAGGGCCTCGCGTCCGTCGGTGGCGCTGAGGGCGAAGGCGGGCGGGCTGGGTTGCCCCGCCATCGCCTCATACTCCGAATAATGGAATTCGTGCCCGCGCAGCAAAACGCCCGCAGGCCCCAGCGGCCCTGCCGCCAGCGTGCGCGCCTGCCGGTACCCCAGGGCCGCGCGCCGTTTGCGCAAAACCGCCCGGCCCGGCAACGCGCCGCACATGGGCTGGGCTGCGCCGCCTTCGTCCGCCAGTTCCTGCAGCAGATACATGTACCCGCCGCACTCCGCCCAAACCGGGCGGCCCAGGGCGCAAAAGGCCCGCACAGAGGCGCGCATGCCCGCATTGGCCGCCAGTTCACGGGCGGAAAGCTCCGGGTAGCCTCCAGGCAGGTACAGCCCATCCAGCCCCTGCGGCAACCCGGCGTCGGCCAAGGGTGAAAAAAAGACCAGCTCGGCCCCGGCAGCCTCCAGCAGGCGCAGGTTCTCCGCGTACAAAAAGCAGAAGGCGCGGTCCCGTGCGACGCCCAGGCGCATGCGCGGGTTCCCCTCCGCGTCGGCGGGCTCCTCCGGCGGCTCCGGCAACTCCAGCTCCGGCAGGGCGGCCAGCAGCGCCGGAATGTCCACGCCCTGCTCCACCCAGTCCGCCAGGGCCTCCAGCACGGTTTCCAACTCCGCAGCGCCCCCAGGCGCGTCCTGGGCCGTCACCAGCCCCAAATGGCGCGAGGGCAGGACAATGGCCTCGCTGCGGCGCAGGCAGCCCAGCACCGGGGCATCGCCCGCCTGGGCCAGGGCCTCGCGCAGGATAGACTCGTGGCGCGCGCTGCCCACACGATTGAGCAGCACCCCGGCCAGACGCAGGTCCGGGTCGAAACGGGCGAAGCCCTGCACCAGGGCCGCAACCGAGCGCGCCTGGGCCTTGGCGTCTACCGCCAGCAGCACGGGCAGGCCCAGCAGCTTGGCCAGGTGCGCGCTGCTGCCCGCCTCGTCCCCGCCGCTGCTGCCGTCGAAAAGCCCCATGGCCCCTTCCACGACGACGACCTCCGCTCCACGCGCATGGCGGGCGAACAGGCGGCGCAACGCGTCCTGCGGCTGCATCCAGGTATCGAGATTGTGGCTTGTGGTTCCGGCGGCGGCGGCGTGCAGGCTGGGATCGATGAAGTCTGGCCCGGCCTTGAAGGGCTGCACGCGCACCCCCCGGCGCGCCAAGGCGCGCAACAGGCCCAAAGTGGCGGAGGTTTTGCCGCAGCCGCTGTGCGTTCCGGCCAAGAGCAAGGCCTTGGGCATACGCACGCCTCAGGCCTGCTGCTTACGCTTCAGGTAGTCCACAAACTGCAGGGCTTCCGGGTGCGCCGGGTTAAGCTTCAGGCAGGAGGAGAGGTGCTCTTGCGCCAGGTCGGGCTCGCCCATTTCGTAGGCGGCGCGGGCCATGTTGTGGTGCAGGTTCTCGTCGTCCGGGCAGAGCACCAGGGCGCGGGCATAGTAGGCCAGGGCCTCCGGGTGCATGCCCGCCTTGCGCAGGGATATGCCGAACTCGTTGAACAAATGCTTGTGCTCGTCCTCGAAGGCAGCGTCTATCTCCACCAGACGGTCGAAGACCAGGCGCGCCTTGTCCTTTTCGCCACGGGAAATGTAGCACAGCCCGATGCCGAAATTGGCGCGCACGTTGTCTTCGTCGAGGCTCAGGGCCTTGCCGTACTCGAACTCGGCGGAGTAGGTCTGCCCGCGCTTGTAAAACTTGTCGCCCCGGGCCACGGCCTTCTGCACTTCGTGCTGTTTTTCGGCCTGGTGGCGGGCGAACTCCAGCGACTTCTGCGGTTCCGGCAGGTAGCTTTCCAGCAGTTCGTCGCGGCTTATGGTCTGGCTTTGGCCAAAGAACGTATTGTCCGGCCCCAGGGGCTGCAGTTCCAGAACCTCGTCATCGCGCTCTTGAACATAATAATAGAAATATTGCTCCGTCTTGCGCGCGGTCGTGCCTGTGCCTATGGAGGATTGGACCTTTTGGTAAAAAACGCCGTTGACGCGTTGTTCGGGGTATGCGCTGGTCATTGCCGTGTCCGCCTTGCTGCTGCGAATCGACTTCGTACAACACTTCCCCGGCGCGGGGAAGTGGGCGCCCGAAAGGCCATCAAGGCATCACCCTGAAATTGCTGCACTGGCGCGTGGCGAACACGAAATTAAATCGCGTCTACCATTCGCCCCACTTTTGCCGCCGCAAATATCCCGCAAACAACAAGGCCTGCGGGTGGTCCGGGTTGAGCTTCAGGCAGGAGGACAGATGCTCCTCGGCCAGGGTGGCATCGCCCATTTCGTAGGCGGCGCGGGCCATGTTGTGGTGCAGGTTTTCATCGTGCGGGCACAGTTCCACGGCGCGGGCGTAGTAGGCCAAAGCCTCGGCGTGCATGGCCGCCTTGCGCAGGGATATGCCGAACTCGTTGAACAAATGTTTGTGCTCGTCCTCAAAAACGGCGTCGATCTGTACCAGCCGCTCGAAAACAATGCGCGCCTTGTTCTGGTCGCCCCGGGCTATGTAGCACAGGCCGATGCCAAAGTTGGCCCGCACATTGATCTCGTCCAGGCTCAGGGCCTTGTCGTACTCATATTCGGCGGAGTAGGTTTGCCCGCGCCGGTAGAACTTGTCGCCGCGGGCCACGGCCTTGCGCACGGTTTGCTCCTTGGCGGCCATTTGCCGGGCAAAGTCCAGGGAGCGCTGCGGCTCTGGCAGGTAGTCCTCCAAAAGCTCGTCGCGGCTTATGGTCAGGCGTTCGCCGAAAAAGGTATTGTCCGCCGCCAGGGTTTGCACTTCCAGAACATCGCGCTCGCGCTCTTGAACGTAGTAATAGATGCACTGCTGCGTTTTGCGCGTGGTTGTTCCCGTGCCGATGGTTGCGTTAACCACCTGGAAAAATACGCCGCTAACGGGCTGTTGGGTAAAGAAGCTGTCCATGCTCGCGCCTGCCCTTTCTCTCTTGGTTAAGGCATAGCGCACTTCCCCCACGGGGAAAAGAAGGCACAAAAAGACCGCGCTCGTATTGAAATTTATAATATGTCTTGGCAGAATAATTCGTGTGGAGAATACATTTTAGCCTTCGACGAGTCTTTTGTGGCGCAGATATTCCACGAACTGCCGGGCCTCGGCGTGCTCCGGATTGAGCTTCAGGCAGGCGCCCAGGCTTTGGGCCGCCGTCTTGGCGTCGCCCTTGTCGAAGGCGGCGCGGGCGATGTTGTAATGCAGATTTTCATCCGAGGGGGAAAGCTCCAGCGCGCGGCGGTAATACTCCATGGCTTCGTTTTGCATGGCCGCCTTGCGCAGGGAAATGCCGAATTCGTTGAACAGGTGCTTGTGCTCGTCCTCAAAGGCTGCGTCGAGCTTCACCAGCCGCTCGAACACTTCATGGGCCTTGGTTTGCTCGCCCCGGGCTATGTAGCACAGGCCGATGCCGAAGTTGGCGCGCACGTTGCCCATGTCCATGGCCAGGGCCTTGCTGTACTCAAACTCTGCGGTAAAACTCTCGCCGCGCTTGCGGAACTTGTCGCCCCGGGCCACGGCCTTCTGGATTTCCAGCTCTTGCGCGGAAAGCCCGGCCACCGTGCGCGAAAGGGACTTCTGCGGCTCCGGCAGGTAGTCCGACAACAGCTCATCTCGCGTTATCTCAGTCTTGGGGCCAAAGGGCTGGTCGCCTGCGGCGAGCGCCTGGACGAGCATCATGCCGTTTTCGCACTCTTCCACAAGAAAATAGGTCACGACCTCGGTTTTGCGGGCCGTGGTTCCGGTGCCGATCTTGACCACCTTTTTCTGGGAAAAGACCCCGCTGACGCGGTTCTGCGCGTTTGCGGAGTCGGGCGTGGTCTGGCTCATGCTTGGCCTGCCTGGCTGAAGTGAGGGTTAAAGCGCACAGGAGGAGGGCTGTTTCGTACGCCTTCCTGCTACACCACTTCTTCGCGGCAGGGAAGCCCCGCAGGGGGAGGGCGAAACGCTAGGGGAAGCCCTCCCAGCGCCTGGTGGCGCCGGAGGCGATGAGCTCCAAGGCCTGCTGCGCGGGCAGAGGCATGGCGAAAAGATAACCCTGGGCGTAACGGCAGCCCATTTCTCGCAAGAAACCAAGCTGTTCCAGGGTCTCCACGCCCTCGGCCACCACCTTGAGCCCAAGGCCCGCGCCCAGGGTCACCAGGCTGCGCACTATGGCCTCGCTGCCAAGGTCCAGCTCCTCCAAGGCCAGCCCGGCCACAAAGGCCCGGTCGATCTTGATGGCGTTTACGCTGAAGCGCTGGATGTAGGACAGGGAAGAATAGCCGGTGCCGAAGTCGTCGATGCACAGGCCAAGCCCCAGCTCGCGCAGCTTGGCGGCTGTCTCGCGGGCGCTGTGCACGTTGTCCAGCAGCACGCTCTCCGTAATTTCCAGAGACAAGGACGAGGGGCGCACTTTACAGGCGTGCATGGCCTGTTCCAGGTGCCCCACCAGCATGGGGTTGCGGAAATGCTTGGCCGAAATGTTGATGTTGGTGACGAAGTCCGCGTCGGCCTGGCCCGCCTCGGCCAGGGCGGACTCGAAATCCTTGGCCACGCAGCAGGCCTGGGCGAACACCCAGTGGTCCAGCGGGTAGATGATGCCCGTTTCCTCCGCCAGGGGGATGAATTCCGAAGGGGGGATATCGCGGCCATTGTCGCGCTTCCAGCGCACCAGGGTTTCAAACCCGGCCAGGCGGCTGGCCTGGATGTCCACAATGGGCTGGAAAACCAGCGTAAGGCTGCCCTGGCCCACAGCGCGGCGCAGCTCAATCTCCAGCTCCATCAGCTCCTGGGCCTGGTGGTGCATGCGCTGGTTGAAGACCTTGAAGCGGCCCTTGCCCTGGGCCTTGGCGTGGTACATGGCCGTGTCCGCGTCGCGCAGCAGGGCTTCGGGCCTGTCGTAGCCGCCGGTGTGCAGCACTATGCCCAGGCTGCCGGAGGTGGTCACCTCGCGTCCGTCCAGCTCCAGCGGCCTGGAGATTTCGTCCAGCACCCGGCGCGAGAAGCGGATGGCGTCGCGCGGGGCGGTAAGGTCCTCCAGCAGTATGGCGAACTCGTCGCCGCCGAAGCGGGCCACGGTATCCGTGCTGCGACCGCAGGCCACCAGCGAGCCGCTCACATGGCGCAGCAGCTTGTCGCCTATGTCGTGGCCCAGGCTGTCGTTGATGATCTTGAAGCGGTCCAGGTCCATGTACAGCACTGCGAAGCGGAAGTCCGGCCTGCGGCGGGCGCGCTCCATGGCCATGCGCAAATGATCCAGAAACAGCAGGCGGTTGGGCAGGCCGGTGAGCGGGTCGTGGAAGGCCTGGTGCAGCAGGCGGCTCTCGGCCTCCTTGCGCAGGGTTATATCTTCCACAAAGCCTTCATAATGCAGGGTCTTGCCGCTCAGGTCCACCACCTTGCGCGCGTTCTCGGAAATCCAGATCACGCGACCGCTCTTGCGCCGCGCCTGGGACTCGAAGCCCTGCACCTCGCCTTCGCGCTCCATGAGCTCCAAAAATATCTCGCGCCGCATGGGCTCCACGTAGGGGCTGGTCTGCGAAAGCGCCTGCACCAGTTCCTCCGGGGAATCGTAGCCGAAGATGAGCGCCATGGCCGGGTTGGCCGAAATGTAGCGGCCCTCCGGCGAGATTTGGAAAATGCCCTCCACGGCGTTCTCAAAGATGCCCCGGAACTTGCCCTCCGCCCGGCGCAGGGCGTCGCCCACCACCTTGCGTTCGGCCACTTCTATTTTGAGCTGGGTGTTGGCGCGGGAAAGCTCGCGGGTGCGCTCGGCCACCATGCGCTCCAAAAGCGCGCGCGACTCCTCGCGCTCGTACTCCAACTGCTTGGTGGCGGTAATGTCGCGCAGGATGCACACGTTGGCCTCGCCCCCGGCAAGCGGCACGCGGGCCACGGCGATCTCCACCGGGAACTCCTGCCCGCTGGCGCGCCGGGCCTGCACCTCCACCAATTGCGCGCTGCCCGGGGCGTCCTCTGGCAGGCCCTGGAGGGCGAGCGCGCCGGAAACGGCCCGGCTTACCTGCGTGCCGAAAACCTCGTCGCAGGGTCGGCCTGTCAGTTCGTCCTCCGGCAGGGCGAACATGCGCACCAGGGCCGGATTGTACTGCAAAATTCGCCCGTTCTGCACCACCAGCAGGCCGTCGGCTATATTGCCAACGATGGCCGAGAGCGAGCCCAGGGCGTCCTTGAGCTCCAGGGTGGCCTCGGCCACGGTGCGCTCCAACTGGCCCACATGCCCGGCTATCTGCCCGGCCATGGCGCGCATGGAGTCGGCCAGCCCGCCTATTTCATCGTTGGAGCGCACGTCGCAGGAGGTGGAAAAATCGTGCGCGGCCACCTCGCTGGCGTAGTCCGCCAGGCGGGCCAGTTTGCGGGTAATGCTGCGAATGAACAGGAAGGCCACCGCGAGGCAGACCAGGAACACGGCCAGGCTCAGCATGTGCTGGCGCAGAATGGCCGTGGCCATGGCGCTCTGTATCGGTTCGGTATTCATGCCGATGTGCACGAAACCGCCCCGGCCGCCAAGCACGGGTTGGGCCACATGGATGACCTCGGACCCGTCGTCCAGGCTCAGGGTGCGGATGTCCGACTGGAGGCTGGCGTCGGCACGGCCACGCAGTTCCGCTATGAACTGGCGCACGGCCCGAGGCACCACCGGGGTGAAGGTGTGGGCCACCACCTCGCCTTGCGCGTTCACGATGACGATATAGGACAGGTCGCCCATTTCCTGGTGCTGGTCGATGGCGGCCTGGATGTTGCCCGCGCTTTGGCCAAGCAGAAGCTCGGTGTTGCCGTCGGCTATGCTGCGCGCCAGGGCCATGGCCCTGGCCTTGTACTCGTTCTCCAGGGCGTGGGCCAGCTCGCGCGAGGACAAAAGCGCCGTGGCTGTGGCCATTACTCCGAACACGGCCATGAGAAACAGCAGCAGCTTGGTGAGCAGCCGCCCCCTCATGGCAGCACTCCGCGCAGGTCGGCCACGCCCTGGAAACGCCCACGCCTGCTGTCGTAAATGGTCAGGTAGGTGCGCTTGAGCCCCTGGTCCGGGCCGGGGCGCAGGTCGGCCTTCTCGGCCAGGCCCAGGTCCACCGCACCCAGGGTTTCAAAGATCATGCGCAGACGCTCACGCGAGGGCTGCGGCCCCAGGCGCGAAACGGCCTCGGCCAGGGCCAGCCCGGCCAAAAAGCCCTCAAAGCCCACGAAGCTCAAGCGGTGCGGCGTATACTCGTCCGGGCTCATCTGCGGCGGGCGCGTCACCTTCACCCGGCTCATGGCCTGGCGGTAGGCGCGCACAGCGGGCAGGGTTTCGTCCTCGTAGCAGGGCACCACCTGGGAAAACACCAAGCCGCCCAGATAATTGCGCCCTGCCACCCGGCCCTGGGCCAGCAAAAACGCAATCAGGTTGTCGGCATCGGCAAAGGAGAGGGCCGCAGCCAGCTCGGCATAGCCCGCGCCGCGCAGGTCGCGCACAAAGGCGGCGCAGGCCGGGGCGGTGCCCACGGTGATGACGGCATCGGGCTTGCCGGCAAGGATGATCTCCACCTCGCGGCGGAAGTCTTGGCCAAAGACCGCGCCCCGGCGGTAGGTCGCCTCGCAGACCATGCTCAGCCCATGCTCGGCCAAGGCGCGGCGCACGCCGTCCCAGCCGTTGCGGCCATACACGTCGGCCTGGTGGAACACGGCTATGCGCTTGCGCCCGGCGGCCACAAGGGCCTGCACCAGGTTTCTGGTTTCCGCCAGGTAGGAGGCGCGCAGGTTGCACACGCAGCCTTCGTTGGTGGTCGCGCGCAGCATGTCGGCCCCGGTGAGCGGGAACAAAAGCGAGACGGAGGAGTGGTCGTAGTGCTTCACCAGGGGCAGCACGCGGGCCGTTGTGGGCGTGCCCACATAGCCCAGCAGCGCAAAAACGCGGTCCTGCTCCACAAAGGCGATGGTGTTGCGCATGGCGGCGGCGGGGTCGTAGGCGTCATCGCGCAGGGCCAGGGAAAGCCGCCAGCCCCCTGCCCCGCCTTGGGCGTTCACGTGCTCAAAGGCGGCCATGAGCCCCCGGTGGTACTCCATGCCCAGCCCGCGCGCAGGGCCGCTGAACGCGGCCGACATGCCGAAGACCAGCTCTCCGTTGGCCTGGGCCGCCTGCGTACGAAGACACAGCGCAAGGCACACAACAACGCAAAGAGCCCAGCAGAGGCGAAGGGTTGGCAAAACCGCCTGCCGGGCAGGGCCAGGACGGCGAGGGGGGACAAGGCACAATTCGGACATGGCATCCCGTAACTGTGCGGCGGGTTGCCCCAGCCGCATAGACATGAGGCTTTATTATGCCCTATTCTGGAAAAATATCAATACATCATGCAGCTCAATTATACTTGCAGCCCTGCGCGTCCATGCCCGCACTTCGTATCTGGCCGCCTTTTGTTTTGTCACATTTAACTTTCATGCTTGGCGTTTTGCGCCCGCGCCGCCACGCTGCGCACTTGGCGGCATATGCCCATAAGCAAATTGAACTCGTTGCGGCGCAGACGGAAGCGGGAAAAGAAGCGGCGCACCGGCATCATCCAGTACTCGGCGTTCTGGTCCTTCAAAAAATCTATGGCCGCAAGCGCCTGCTGCATGTTGGCAAAAAGCGCCTGGCGCTCCTCAAACGAGGCGTCGCGCTCCGTGGGCGGCCCGGCGGGCTCAAAGGGCTTGGTCAGGGCCAGTTGGTGGCATTCGTACAAAAGAATGAGCACCGCCTGCGACAAGTTGAGCGAGGTGCACTGCGGGCTGGCCGGAATCATCACCAGCTGGTCGCACAGGCTGGTCTCCTCGTTGGTCAGGCCGCGGTCTTCCGGGCCGAACACAAGCGCCACGCCGCCGCCCTCGTGCAGGCGGGCCAGGGCCTCCGGCGCGGCCTTGGCCGGGGTAAGCAGCCCCTTGCGCCAGCCGCCGGTGCGGGCCGTGGTGCCTATGGCCAGGCTGGTTCCGGCCAGGGCTTCGGCCAGGGTGGCGGTTATGAGCGCGCCCTCCAGAATGTGCCGGGCATGCACGGTGGCCAGCGGGGCGGCCCGGTCCATGTCGTAGCCCTGCGGGTCTACCAGCACCAGGCGGGAAGCCCCCATGTTCAGCATGGCGCGGGCAACGGAGCCCACGTTCTCGGCATATTTGGGGCGGAACAGCACCACCCGGAGTTCTTGTAACGGCATAGCGGCTCCTGAAAAGCATTCTGGCCCTGTGGCCTTGACGCGGCCCAAGCCGCAATCTAGACTTCGAAACCGTGCCGCATCCCGGCACAACCCCGGAGAAACCTTCAATCCTACGGAGAGTCCCCATGGCGCTGTACACCAAAGAAGAGGCCCTCAAATACCACTCCATGAAACGCAAGGGCAAGCTTGAGGTGGTCTCCATCAAGCCCTGCGAAACGCAAAAGCACCTCACCATGGCCTACAGCCCCGGCGTGGCCGAGGCCTGCCGCGCCATTCATGCAGACGTGGAGCAGGTATACGAATACACCAACAAGGGCAATCTTGTGGCCGTGGTTTCCAACGGCACCGCCGTGCTCGGCCTGGGCAACATCGGGCCCGAGGCAGGCAAGCCGGTGATGGAAGGCAAGGGCGTGCTGTTCAAGATCTTCGCCGACATCGACGTGTACGACCTGAACATCAAGCAGCTCGACCCGGACAAGGTCATCGAGTTTTGCAAAATGCTGGAGCCCACCTTCGGCGGCATTAACCTTGAGGACATCAAGGCGCCGGAATGCTTCAAGATCGAGCAGACGCTGATCAAGGAGATGGACATTCCCGTGTTCCACGACGACCAGCACGGCACGGCCATCATCTCCGGTGCCGGGCTCATCAACGCCCTGGACATCAGCGGCAAGAACATCAAGAGCATCAAGCTGGTGGTTTCCGGCGCAGGCGCTGCGGCCATCGCCACCACCCGCTTCTACGAGAGCATGGGCCTGGACAAGAGCCAGGTGTGGATGTTCGACTCGCGCGGGCTCATCCACACAGGCCGCACCGACCTGAACGCCGAGAAGAGCTACTACGCCCAGAGCAAGCCCTGCACCCTGGCCGAGGCCATGAACGGGGCCGACGTGTTCCTGGGCCTGTCCACCAAGGACATCCTCAGCCCGGAAATGGTCAAGAGCATGGGCGCGCACCCGGTGATCTTCGCCTGCGCCAACCCGGACCCCGAGATTGACTACGCCGTGGCCAAGGAAGCCCGGCCGGACCTCATCATGGCCACCGGCCGCTCCGACTACCCCAACCAGATCAACAACGTGCTGGGCTTCCCCTACATCTTCCGCGGCGCCCTCGACGTGCGCTCCAAGGTCATCAACCAGGAAATGAAGATCGCCGCCGCCCAGGCCCTGGCCGGCCTGGCCAAAGAGCCGGTTTCCCAGGACATCTGCAAGCTCTACGGCGTGAAGGAAATCAGCTACGGCATCGACTACGTGATTCCCAAGGCCCTGGACCCGCGCGTGCTGGAATGGGTTTCCCCGGCCGTGGCCAAGGCGGCCATGGAAACCGGCGTGGCCAAGAACCAGCTGGACCTGGCCCAGTACAAGAAAGACCTGGCCGCCCGCATGACCGAATCCAAGCGCCGCACCAAGCTCATGGTCGATAGCTTCGGCTACGACCTGTAGCCCCGGCGCAGCCCCGCACCCCACAGGCCCGGATTTACGTCCGGGCCTTTTTTATGACACAAGGCCCCCATGCGCTACGACATTCTGCCCGCCGCCCAGGCCGACGCCCCGGAGATTCTGGGACTGCAACGCCTCGCCTACCAGTCGGAGGCCCAGCTTTACAACGACTGGGACATTCCCCCACTGCGGCAGACCCTGCCCGAACTGGAAGCCGAACTGAAAGCCGGGTTCCCGCGCCTAGCCGTGCTCAAGGCCGTGGACGAAGCCGGAGCCGTCGTCGGCTCCGTGCGGGCCGGGCAAGAGCACGGCATCTGCCGCATAGGCAGGCTCATGGTGCACCCGCAGCGCCAGCGCCAGGGCCTGGGCACGGCCCTGCTGGCCGCCATTGAGGCGCTTTTTCCCCAGGCCGCGCGCTACGCCTTATTCACTGGATCGCGCAGCGAGGGCAACCTGCGCCTGTACCGCCGCCTGGGCTACCGCGACGTGGCCGCCAAGGTGGTAAGCCCGGCCCTGACGCTGATCTTTCTGGAAAAAGCCGGGCCGTTGCAGGCCTGAGGCACGGCGAAACCGCGCGCCCCGGACCGCAGATTGCGCACCCCAAGGCCATTTGCTGGCAAGATTTGCGCACCCAGCGCAACCACCCTGCCATTCGATAGCGCAATCAACTGGGATAAAACGGAAAATCATTATGGCCTGATGTTTGCTGAAACCCACGGCACAGGCCCGCGTCTTGACGATAGCGCAGGAAGGCGTATTCTTGGCACAGGGCTTCGGACCTCATGGCGCGGCCCCGAGAACTCGACACACGGCGGGCATGCCCCGCGCAAGGAGACAAACATGAAACGTTTCATCGCCACCGCCATCCTCGTCAGCTTCCTGGTGGGCTCCCTGGCCGGTTGCGCCAACAAGGCGCAGAGCGGCGCGGGTCTGGGCGCCCTCACCGGCGCCACCGTGGGCGCGCTCACCTCCAAGAACAAGGTGTCCGGCGCGGCCATCGGCGCGGGCATCGGCCTGCTGCTCGGCTACATGGTCGGCAACGAAATGGACAAGCACGACAAGGAACAGATCAACAACGTTCTGGAGAACCAGCCTTCCGGCAAGCCAATGGCCTGGAAGAACCCGGACAACGGCACCCAGTACGAGGCCACGCCCAGCCCGGCCTATGTGCAGAACGACAAGGTCTACCGCGACATTTACATCAAGGCCAACGTGGACGGCCAGGAGAAGGACGTGAAGGCCAAGGCCTACCGCGGCGCCGACGGCCAGTGGGTGCTGGTGCAGTAAGCCCGGCGCAGTCAAAACAGCTACGAGGCCCGGCGTTTGCAAAACGCCGGGCCTTTTTTGCGCCCGCCCGCAGGCAGGCCCAAGCCCCGTGCAAGCGCCGGGCTCGCCGCCCGCCGAGGGGCGGCCTCTACGCGTGCTTTTCCGGCCGCGCCACGCGGATACGGGCATGCGGCCCTGCGGCTGCCGGGGCGCTCCCCGCGGGCACGCGCGGCATCGCCCTGGCAATGGCGGCCAGCGCGGCGGAAGGCGTTGCCTGCGGGAGGCTGAAGCGGCGGACGCAGCCGCTCTCGGCGCACGGCCGCAAACAACACGGGCGGCGCAACAGCGGGGTTTCCCTGCACGCGGCCCCGCGCCAGCGCCCTTGCTGCTCTTCCCCGCCTTGCCCGCGCGCTGGCGCAAAAAAGGCCGGGCCCCTTGCGGAGTCCGGCCTTGTGCTTTCTGTCTTGTGGCGCTGGGGCTAGAAGCGGCCCTCGCCCGCCTTGTGCTCCGTGCCCACGGGACGCGCGGCGTCCACCGGGCCGGGCTGCACTTCCTGGCGCACGTGCGGCACGGCCGGGGCGGCGTGTTGACCGGGGCGGCTCACGGAATAGCCGCTCAGGTCGTCAACCTTGGGCTGGGGTGCCGGAGTGGCGGCCGGCCCGGAGGAAGGCGCGGGCGCAGAGGTCGGCCCAGCGGCAGGGGTGGGCGTGGCGGAAGGCGCGGACGCCGGGGCCGGAACCGGCGCGGTGCGGCGCACCTCGGTGCTGGAGGCCGAGACCTTGCGCTCGCCGGTGTAGTCCTTGCCCACAACACGGTCGCCATAGCTGGCTGTCTTGCGGCCAGACTTCTTGGCCGTCGGCTGCTTCTCCTGCGTATTCGACTGGTTGCCGGGCTGATTGCCGGGCTTGTCCTTCTTGCCGGAAATTTCCTCTACAGCGGCCTTCTTGCCCTTGCCGGGCTTCTTCGCATCCTTCAAGGCCTTGTCTGCCTTGGCCGCTTTGCCAGGTTTGGCGGCGGCGTCCTTCTTGTTTTTCTTGTTCTTTTTTCCCTTTTCCTCCGCAGCCTTGGCCAATTCGTCCACCTTGGACTTGCGGTTCTTCTTGGCGATCTTTTCGCCGGGCTTCACCTCGACCCAACCGCCCTGATCGTGGCCGGGGGCGGGCTTGCCGGACTTCTTGGCCTTCTTGCGCTGGGTCTTCTTCTCCTTCAAAGCGGCGGAGCGCTCCTCCGGGGACATTTTATACACCTTGGCCTGCACGGGCTCAGCCACAGCAAGGCCCAAAACAAGGGCCGCAGTGAGCAACCCGGTGATGATTCTTCGCATGTTCAGCCTCCTTGGAAGGGGGGGGAAGAAAACGGCGGAAACGCCCATCCAATTTTCCTACCCTACACGATGACAAGCCAGGGCGTCCAGGGGCGGGCCAGGGGCGGGCCAAGGGCGGGCCAAGGACGGGTAAAGCCGCCCCCGGCGGCTACTTCAGCAGCGCGCCCAGCCGGGCCTGGTCAAAGCCGTCCACCCGCGCGCCATCCACAAAGATGACCGGCGTGCCGTTGATGTCCATGCCCGCAGCCTTGGCCATGTCCTCGCGCACGGATGCGTCCCAGGCAGAGCCGCCAAGGGCCTCCACAATGGCCGCGCCGTCCGCGCCCAAGGCTTGCAACTCCGGGAAACGCGCCAGGAAGGCCTCGGCCACCTGGTTCCAGGCCTTTTGCATGTTCTCGGCGCTCTTGTCCGCCACGCTGGGCGCGGGCAGTTCCGTGTAGGCGAAGCGGGCGAACTCCAGCGCGCGCTGCGGGGCCTTGTCCACCGCCCAGGCCATCAACGCGCAGGCTATGTCGGCCCCGGGGTGGGAGGACAGCGGAAAATGCGCCAGCCGAAACTCCCCGAAGGCCGCGCTCTTGCCCATAAGGAAGCTGAAAGCCGTGCGGCAGTAGGGGCAGAACGGATCGGACACGTAGACCACCGCAGCCTTGCCCGTGCCCGTGGTCAGGGTGTGGCCCAGGGTCTGCAAGTCTGCGGCGCGCATCTTCTCGCGCGCGTCCTTCAGCAGGCTCTTGCCCTTGCTCAGATCTATGATGTCGGACACGTAGAAGCGTCCGTCGGCGCTGACGAACAACGTAAAGGGCTGGGCCTGCCCGCCCTTGGGGGCCAGCTCGCCGCGCACCAGGTAAATGACCGTGCCGCCGAAGGGCGCGGCCTTTTCCACCAGCAGCACGCGCACATCCGAGGAAGCCATGGCGGGCGCGTTGGTCCGGCCGGAAAGCCCGGCCACAAAGTTCTTCTGGAAGGCCTCGGCGTCAAAGCCCTTGGCCTCGCCCGCCGCGTCCGTCTGGTCGCTTTTGACCTGCCCGGATTTGCCCTGCGCGGGCTTGGCGGACTTGCCCGCCTTGGCCGGGGCGGCTTCGTCCGCATTGGCCTTGGCCGGAGCGGCCAGGGCGGAATCCATCGCAAACGGGGCGGCCAGCGGGCCAGCCCAAAAAACAGCGGCGGCAAGGGCCGGAATGAGCACAGAGAAAGTGCGGCGCATGGGGTTCTCCTTCTGCTTACAGAGCTGCGGACCAGGCGGCCAAACGGTCGCAGGCCTCGTTGATTTCGGCTTCGTCGCCGCCGAAGGACAGGCGCACATGCCCCTCCCCGCCCGGCCCGAAGGCCCCGCCGGGAATGGTGATGACCTTGGCCTCGCGGATGAGGCGAATGGCCAGCGCGCGGGAATCGGGCACGGCCCCGGCGGGCAGATCGGCTTTGGCCATGACGTAGAACGCGCCTTTGGGCCGCACGTGGCGGAAGCTGTCCATGCCGGAGAGCCGGGCGCAGATGAGATTGCGGCGCTTCTCCAGCTCGGCGTGCATGGCCCGGAACACGTCCTGCGGGCCGTTGAGCGAGGCCAGGGCCGCCACCTGCGCCGGGGTGGGCGCGCAGATGGCTGCGGCGTCGTGGATTTTGAGCATCTGGTTCAAGAGCGGCTCCCTCGCCCACACAAAGCCCACGCGCCAGCCGGTGAGGGCGAAGCGCTTGGAAAAGCTGAACACGCCCACCAACAGGTGGCGCAACGACGGCTCGCTGCACAGGCTGAAGGCGGCCTCGCCGTCATAGGTCAGGGCGTCGTAGGTGTCGTCGCAAATGATGAAGATATTGTGCCGCTGGGCCAGCTCGGCCACCTGGAGCAGGTCGGCCTTGGCCCACACCGCGCCGGTGGGGTTGTGCGGGCTGGATATGATGATGGCCTTGGTGCGCGGCGTTATGGCCGCCGCCACGGCCTCCGGGTCCAGGCTCCAGTCCTCCCGGCGCAAGGGGGCGAACACGGGCGTGCCCTCGGCCATGAGCACCTGCTCCACGTGCGAGGGGTAGAAAGGCTCCGGCACAATGACCTCGTCGCCGGGGCCGATCAAGGTCAACATGGCGCACAAAAGCCCTTCCATGCCGCCCACGGTGATGGCCACCTCGCGCTCGGCGTCGGCCGACAGGCCCTTTTCCCGGTGCAGCAGCTCCGCCGCAGCGCGCCGCAGGGCGGGCATGCCGGGTTGCAGCGAGTACTTGCCTGCGGAGGCGTCCTCGCGCAGGGCCTTGGCCACGGCCTCCACCACATGCTCCGGGGTTTTGAAGGACGGGATGCCCTGGCCGAGCGACACGCAGCCGCCCACCTGGGCGGCGATCATGGGCATCTCCTTGGTGGCGGAGATCTTGATCTGCTTCACGCGGCGCGACAGCCGCGCCTCCAGCTCGCAAACGGGGTCCGTGCTCACAGGCTCTCCTTAAGGGCTCCCGCCGGGGCGTCCGCATCCGGGAACAGCTTGCCGGGGTTCAGGATGTTGTTCGGGTCCAGCAGGGCCTTTATGCCGCGCTGCACCTTGAGGCTCGCCGGGGAAATCTCCAGCGGCAGCAGGTGGCGCTTGGCCAGGCCCACGCCGTGCTCGCCGCTCATGGTGCCGCCAAGGGCCAGGGCCCGGCGCACGCACTCCTCGGCGGCGGCCTCCACGCGCGGGCGCGCGGCCTCGTCCGGCGAGGTCAGGTTCAAATGGATGTTGCCGTCGCCCGCGTGGCCAAAGGCGAAAACATCCACGCCGAAGCGCTGCTCCACCTCCGGCAGGCCCGCCACCATTTGCGCAATCTTGCCGATGGGCACGGCGATGTCTTCTGGAATATACACCGCGCAGGCCTCGTGGATGCGCGTGCTGACGCTGCGGCGCACCTTCCAGACCTCCTCGCGGGCGGCGTCGTCCGGCGCGGGCAATATGGCCAGCGCGCCCAGCTCCCGGCAGATGTCCTCAATCTCGGCCACGGCGCGGGCGGTCTCCTCCCGGGTGCCGTCGCACTCGATGAGCACGAGCGCCTCGCCGCTGTCAGAAGCGCCGCTTTGCAGGCGCTGCTTCACGTGTCCGGGCAGCAGGTCGCCCACCAGGCGCAGGCACTTGGCGTCCAGAAATTCCATGGCCGAGGGCAGGCGCCCGCGCGTCATGACGCTGATGATGGCCTGCATGGCCGCGTCCAGGTTGGCGAAAACCGCCGCCAGGCACTGCTGGTGCGCCGGGTGCGGCAAAAGCTTCAGCGTCAGCTGGGTAATGACGCCGAGGGTGCCCTCGCTGCCCACCAGAAGCCGCGTAAGGTCGTAGCCCACCACGCCCTTGCGCGTGGCCGTGCCCGCCTGGATGACCTCGCCCGTGGGCAGCACGGCGGTAAGGCCCAGCACATAGTCGCGCGTGGTGCCGTATTTGACGCAGGCCGGGCCGCCCGCGTTGGTGGCCGCGTTGCCGCCAATGGTGCTGGTGTCCAGGCTGGCCGGGTCCGGCGGGTAGAAAAGCCCCTTGGCCTTGGCCGCGCGGCGCAGGTCGCCGGTCAGCACGCCGGGCTCCACTGTGGCGGTCACGCAGTCCGCGTCGATTGCCAGGATGCGGTTCATGGCGGTCATGTCGAGCACCACGCCGCCGGTTTCGGCCAGGCAGCCCCCGGCCAGGCCAGTGCCCGCCCCGCGCGGAATTACAGCAAAGCGGTGCTGGTTGGCCAGGACGATGAGCCGGGCCACCTGGGCCTCGCCACGCGCCACAAGCACGGCGGCAGGCGGCAGGCACAGGCCGGAATCGTCGCGGCTGCGGGCGTCCAGGGCCTCGGCCCGGGTCAGCAGATCCGCGCCGAACTCGCGCGCAAGCAGGGTCAAAACGTCTGGGCTGGGTGCGCCGGGGTGTTGCATGGCCGACTCCATGGGCGTTTGCGGCAGGGCCGAGAAATTCAGGGCGCGGCCTAGGTTCTGGGCCGCTCGAAGCCGGGCACGCTTAAGGCGTCCTCGATGAGGTGCAGAATCCATCCGGCCAGCGTTACCAGCACCAGGTAATACACGCCGAGGGTGCAGAACACCTCGATGTTGCGCCAAGTGTTCTTGGCGATGGTGGTGGCCGTGCCGGTAAGCTCGTTCACGGTGATGATGGACGCCAGCGACGAGTACTTGATGAGATAGATGATTTCGTTGCCGCAGCCGGGAAGCGCCCGGCGGAAGGCCTGGGGCAGCACGATGTTCAGCACGGCCTGGCGGGTGGTCATGCCCAGGGCCAGGGCGGCGCGTATCTGCCCGCGCTTTATGGAGTTAAGCCCGCCGCGGATGTATTCGCTCTGGTAGGCGCCGCTGCACATGCCAAAGGCCAGAATGGACGCCTCGATGGGATCGAGCACCAGGCTCCAGCCAGCTATCTTGATGTACGGCAGGGCGAAGTACCAGAAGAACACCTGCACCACCAGCGGCGTGCCGCGAAACAGCGAGACATAGGCCTCCGTGATCTTGCGCACCGGCGTGGGGCCGTACACGCGCAGCACCCCGGCGGTAAGGCCGATGAGCACCCCCAAAAGCGCCGAGGGCACGATGACCAGCACGCTGACCCAGAGCCCCTCCATGAGGCCGGGGGCCAGCTCGGCCCGCAGAAATTCAAGATACGGCGTGCTCACAGACGGCATTCTCCGGCTGCGCCGTCTCCGGCCTCGCCCGTCAGCTCGCTGATCTTGGCGCAGAAGGCCTGGGTGCGCGAGCTGGACCCGCGTCCCAGAAGCTCCGCCGGGGAGCCGTGCTCCACCACGCGGCCCTTGTCCATGAACAGGAATTCGTCGGCCAAACTGGCGGAAAAGCTGATCTGGTGCGTGGCCATGATCATGGTCATGCCGCCCTGGGCCAGGTCGCGGATGACGGCCAGCACCTCGCCGATGAGTTCGGGGTCAAGGGCGCTGGTGGGCTCGTCGAGCAGCATCACCTTGGGGTCCATGGCCAGGGCGCGGGCAATGGCCACACGCTGCTTCTGCCCGCCGGAAAGGTTCGCCGGGTAGAGCGTGGCCTTGTCCTTCAGGCCCACGCGGGCAAGCTCGGCCACGGCGCGCTCGGTGGCCTCCAGCTTGCTCAGGCCCTTGACCTTGATGAGCGCCACGCGCACGTTTTCCAGCGCGCTCAAATGATCGAAAAGATTGAAGTCCTGAAAGATCATGCCCACCTGCTGACGGAAGGCGCACAGCTCCTTCTTGCTGCGCTTGTCCACTTCGCGCCCTTCCAGCAGAATGTGGCCGGAATCGGGCGGCATGAGGAAGTTGAGGCACTGCAGCAGCGTGCTTTTGCCCGCGCCGGAGGGTCCGATGAGCACCTTCACCCGCCCGCGGCCGATGGAGAGGTCCACGGAATCGAGCACGCGGTTGCCCCCCAGGGTCTTGAACAGGCCCCTGGCCTCCAGAATGGCGTCGGAGGGGGCGGTTTCGGCGGATGCGGCGGCGGTGAGGTCTGGCATGGCGGTCAGGCTGCTCCTTGGCGCGTGTAGCCCGCGATGCGGACCTTGTTTTCCAGCAGGGCCAGGGCCTTCACCCCCACCCAGGTCAGGACGAAGAAGATGATGCCGGCCAGGAAGGCCATGCTCACGGGCTCGTGCGTGGTGGAGGCAATGGCGCGCATGCGGGCCATGATTTCGACCACGCCGATGGTGAAGGCCAGGGCGGAATCCTTGAGCAGGATGGAGTATTCGTTGCTCCAGGCGGGAATGGAAAGGCGCAGAGCCTGGGGCAGAATGATGGTGCGAATGGCCTGGGCGTCGGTCATGCCCAGTGCGCGCGCGGCCTTGAGCTGGCCCGGCGGCAGCGACTGGATGGCCCCGCGGAAAATTTGCGACTGGTAGGCGCTGGAGGTGAGCCCAAGCACCAGCACGGCGGCCACGAAGGGGCTGTCGAGCCCGAGGCTGGTAAGCCCCGGCAGGGTGGACAGCCAAGACAGGATGCCGAAATAGAAGATGTACAGTTGCACCAGGATGGGAATGCCCCGGAACAGCCACACGTACAGGCTTACCGCGCGGCGTACCGGTTTGGGCCCGTAGACCTGCAGCACGGAAAGCGGCACGCCAAGGGCCAGGCCCAAAAGCATGGCCCCGATGATGAGCCCGGCCGTCCAGACAACCCCGCCCAGCATGTAGGGCAGCGCGTCGCGCGCGGCATTGAAGGCGACAGAAAAATCCATGCAGATCCGTGTGTTGCGCTAGATTTTCACCCCGGCCAGAAAAGGCCGAAAGGCTCCGGCGTTTCTCCGAAGCCTTTCGGTTGCTTTTCTTGTGGCCGGAAGGGGAACTAGTCGATGTCGTACTTCTTCTTCAGTTCCTGCCAGTAGGGGTCGGCCATGAGCAGCTTGAGGCCTTCGTTGATCTTGGCCAGCAGTTCGGCGTCGTCCTTGCGCACGGCGTAGCCGTAGTTCTCGGGCGCGGCGTCGAAGGTGCCGATGACCTTCACGTTCTGGTCCTTCTTGAGCACTTCCTTGGCGATGGTGTTATCCATGCCGGAGCCGTCGATGCGGCCCACGGGGAGGTCCTGCATGGCCAGGTCCGAGGAGTCGTACTGCACCAGCTTGAACTTCATGCCGGGCTTCTTGGAGAGGTCCTCCAGGTACTTGGCGGTCACGGTGCCGCGCTGCACGCCGATCTTCTTGTTCGTGGTCAGCATCTGCTCCAGGGTGGCCTTGCTGTCGGCCTTGGCCACCAGCACCTGGGTCACCTGGTAGTAGGGATCAGAGAAATTCACGCGCTGGGCGCGCTCTGCGGTGGCGCTCATGCCGGAGCAGATCACGTCGATCTTCTTGGCTTCCAGCGCGGGGATGATGGCGGACCACTCAACGGGCTGGTGCTTCACCTTGAAGCCCATCTTCTTGCCGATCCACTCGATGGCTTCCACGTCGAAGCCAACGGTCTTGCCCTCTTTGTCCACAAAGGCGTACGGCGGGAAGCCGCCGCCGTCGATGCCGTTGACCACGACTTTCTCTTCAGCGGCGGTGGCGTTGGCGGTGGCGTTGTCGGCGGCCTTTTCGGGCGCCTTCTGGCAGCCCACAAGGGCCAGGCCCAGAACCAGGGCGACAGCAAATGCAAGACGTTTCATGCGCAAACCCCTTTGTTCAAACCGTGTGTCACGCACACGGTGGTGCAAGTCATCCCCCCGAAGCGCCGCGCGCCCCCAGGGCAGCCAGTTCATTATCGCCCCGCTTAACAGACTGCGCCCCCGCAGGCAAGGTCTCGCCCTGGCGGGGGCGGCGCGCCGCGCCGCCGGGCCCATGCAGGCGCAAGGCCTAGCGCTCTGCGCCTGCGCCCGGTTCCAGGTAGGGATTGAAGTAACCGAACCTAAGGTGCGGGCTGTGTTTTCTCAGCCGCTTCATGAAATTCGCCAGCCCCATGCACGGCCCGAAATCAAACCCGGCCATGAGCTTCATGGCCAGCTCCGGGTCCAGGTTCAGGTTGCGCAGCTGGATGAAGTCGAGCCCCGTCTCCTCCACCAGGGTGGACAGGGCCTCCCACTCCTTTTCGCAGTCGGTTATGCCGGGAAAGTACAGCAGGTTCAGCGAGACGAAGAGCCCCAGGTCCTTGGCCGCGCCGATGCTTTGGCGCACGTCCTCGAACTGGTAGCCGTTCGGCCGGTAGTAGGCTTCGTAGGGGCCTTTGCGGGCGCTGTTCAGGCTCACGCGGATGGAATCCACCCCGGCCTTGGCCAGTTCCGGCAGCACGCCGGGCAGACTGGCGTTGGTGTTCACGTTCACCGTGCCCTTGCCCCCGCCCTTGCGGAACTTGGACACGGAGGCGGCGATGAGCGCGGCCTCGGTAAAGGGCTCGCCCTCGCAGCCCTGGCCAAAAGAATAGATGGGCCTGCGCTCCTTGCCCTGGTGGCGGCGCATCACTTCGATGACCTCCTTGTCCGTGGGCTTGAAGCTGATGCGGTTCTGCGTGGAGGGAAAGCCGGAGTCCTCCGGCTGGTAGGAAATGCAGCCCACGCAGCGGGCGTTGCACGTGCGCGAGGTGGGCAGCGGGGCCTCGAAACGGCCCAGGGAAAAGTTCTTGGCCGCCGGGCAGCCGTAGGTCAGGGCGCAGCCGGTCAAGTGGCGCACCAGCCGGTTTTGGGGCAGCTCGGCCAGCAGCTTGCGCGCGCCGCTTTCTATGCGCTCGCGCGGGATGTGGGCGAACTCCTGGCGCTTGTCCTGGTCCACGCGGCGGGCGCACACATAGAACCTGCCCTCGTAAAAGCCCACTGCGCCATAGGCGAACAGCGGCAGGGTGGGCGCGCCGGGCCGGGTCTGGTACGCGGCCAAGGCCGACAAGGTATGCGCCGGGCTGGCGAACACGGCCACGGCCAGCTCGTCCAGCTCCTCCACCTGGCCGGTCTCCGGGTCCAGGCCAAGGGCCCCGCGCCCCGGCAGCAAGAAGAACTCGCTGTCCACGGGCAGGGGCATCAGTTCGTCGGGCCGGGGCAGGGCCAGCTCGCCGCCGCGGCGGCAAAGCATCAAGAGGTCCGGGTGATCGTAGATGTTGCCGGCTTCGTCGGCAAAGACAAGACAGGGCTCGATCTTGGCGGCAGGGTGCTTGGTGGTGCTCATGCCCCCCAATACGCCGCCGGGGCCGCCTCTGCAAGCCGAAGCCGCCCTTACTCCCACACTCCGGGCACAGCCGCGCCGCAGGCCGGGCACGCGCCGTTCCTGGGTCCCGCGCCCGCGTGGAAGCCGTCGCGCGCAAGCACCAGCGCGCCGCAGGCCGGGCACAGGGTATCGCCGTAGCCAGGGCCGGAGGCATTGCCGATGTACACGAAGTGCAGCCCGGCCTTGCGGCCTGCCTCGCGCGCGGCCAAAAGCGTCGGCGTGGGCGTTACGGGCCGGTCCAGCAGCTTGTAGTCCGGGTGGAAGCGCGAGAGATGCCAGGGCGTCTGCGGCCCCAGCTCGCGGGCGATGAACTCCGCCAGGGCGGCCAGCTCCGGCGCGGCGTCGTTAAGGCCGGGGATGAGCAGGGTCGTGACCTCCAGCCACCAGCCAAGGGCCCGCATGTGCTTGAGGTTTTCCAGCACCGGGGCCAGCCGCGCCCCGCAGTGCTCCCTGTAGAAGCCCTCGCTGAAGGCCTTGAGGTCCACGTTGGCCGCCTGGATGAGCCCGCCCTGCGCCGAGCCGCAGGCTTGCAGGCACTCCGGGCTCATGAAGCCGTTGGTGACCAGGATGTTTTTGAGCCCCCGCGCGCAGGCCAGCCGGGCCGTATCCTCCACCAGCTCGAAAAAGACCGTGGGCTCGGAGTAGGTGTAGGCCAGGCTTTGGCAGCCGGAGGACAGGGCGGCCTCCACCAGGGCCTGCGGGCCCAGGGCGTGGCCCGTTACGGCCTGGCCCAGGCGCGGCGGCTGCGAAAGCCCGGCGTTTTGGCAAAAGGAGCAGGAAAGGTTGCAGCCCATGGTGCCCAGGGAGAACGTGCGCGTGCCGGGCAAAAAGTGGTACAGGGGCTTCTTTTCCACAGGATCGGCGCTGATGGCCGCAGGCAGGGCGTAGACCAGGGTGTAGAGCTCGCCGTCCCGGTTCTCGCGCACGCCGCAAAGGCCCCGCTCTCCGGGCGTTATGGCGCAAAAGTGGCTGCACAGGCGGCACTGCGCCGCGCCGTTTTTCAGCGGCTTCCACAATCGGGCCGGGTATGCGCCGGGGTGTTCCGCACTGGAAATCATGGCGCGCTCCTTGCGGGTGCTCCGCCTAGCCGAAGTTCAGAATCACCGAGAATGCGCCGAAGCTGGCCCACACGGGCGAGCCTACGCGGATGTCCAGCCTGCGCACGCTTTCATGGGTGATGACCGCCGCCAGGCGGGTGCCGTCGGAAAGCTCGGCCACCACCTCCGCCGCCACAAGATCGCCCTGCTCCTCGCCGGTCAGAATGCGCCGTACTATGGCCGGGTAGCGGTTGGTCGCCGTGGAGCGGGGCTCGTCCTCCCCGGCGGAAAGCTGCACCCAGGGGGCCTTGATGTCCGCCGTGGCCAGCACGCCGGGCCGGATGCCCAGGCGCTCCACGCTCTCCCGCGTCACCACGCTGGTGACCTTGAAGCCGCCCAGGCTGGTCATCTCCACGCTGGCCACCACAGGCCCTTCTATGACCTTGCTGACGGCCCCGAAGAAACGGTTGCGCGCGCTGGTCTTGCGGCGCTCCTCGCGCTTCAGGTAGTCCTCCACAATGCGCCCGGCCTCGTCGTCCGTGTAGTCGGAGAAGGCGGCGGTCAAATCTGCGGAGGACTGGCCAAGCATGCGCTGCACCACGGGCAGGGGCACGTCCTGGCGCATAAGCTGGCGCGCGCGGGAGCGGCGCAGCACGCTGGGGCTGGCCAGCTCGCGCGGCAGGCCCGCGGCCTCGGCGCGTTCGTAGAACTTGCGGCGCACGTGGCCCTGGTCCATGTCGAACAGCCGGGCCGTATCGGGCGCAAGGGTGGGGTCGGCCAGGGCCTCGCGCAGGGCGCGGGCCACATCGGCCGGTAGGGGCACCTCGCGCCCTTCGCCCCCGCCTGCGCCGCCCCGGCCAAAGCGGGCCGTGGGGCGCTCGCCGTCCAGGCACAGGTCGCGGGTGGGGTCCAGTCCCAGCACCTCGCCCAGACGCGCCCCGGTGGAGCGCAGCAGCAGAAAGATGAGCCAGAGCCTGCGGCGCGAGGTGCTGTCGGCCCGGCGGCGCGAGGCCTCCATCCAGGTGCGGAAGGACTGCTCCAGCCGGGCCACCTGGGCCTCGTCCAGGCTGCGCGGCTCGGCCAGGGGAAGTGCGGTTTCTTCAGATATGGTCATGGCAACTCGTCACTTCGGTTATTCATGTTCATGCCTAACAGATATTGTGAAACGGCCCTCGTGCCAAGTGCCGAATTCATAAGTTTTCGTGACTCAAAAAAAATGTTGCGCGCGGCGCAAAATTCGCGTGACAATCTATTTTGGCGGCGTTATCTTATAGTCACGAAAATACAAGTATGCGTGAGAGTGATTCCACCCCGCAGCACGTCAAACCGGCGCGGCGCACAGGCCGCCCGCTTCCCCGCCGGAGGCCGCCATGCTCTTCGAAGTCGCAGGCATCGAGGTGCAACCCTGGGTTCCCCCGCTGGTTTCGCTGGTCATCTCTTTCTTCACCTCCATGGGCGGAGTTTCCGGCGCGTTTTTGCTGTTGCCCTTCCAAATGAGCGTGCTGGGCTACGTCAATCCCTCGGTGAGCTCCACCAACCAATTTTACAACATCGTGGCCATCCCCAGCGGGGTGTGGCGCTTCATCCGCGAGGGCCGCATGGTCTGGCCGCTTACCTGGGTGGTCATTGTGGGCACGCTGCCGGGGGTGCTCATAGGGGCCATAGTGCGGGTGCAGTACCTGCCCGACGCCAAGAGCTTCAAGCTCTTCATGGCCTGCGTGCTGCTATACATCGGCGCGCGCATGACCCTTGACCTGCTGAAGCAGCTGCGCGGCCAAACCGGCGGGGCCAAGGCGGCGGAGCAGCGCTTCCAGGAGCAGGTGGCGCGCTTCCGCGAGCTGGCCAAGGCCAGGGAGGCCAGCGGCGAAAAGCTGGCCGCCGTGCGGGTGCTGCGCTTCAACAGCACGCGCATCGCCTACGAGTTCTATGGCGAAACCTACGACGTGCCCACTTGGGGCATCCTGGGCTTGTCCTTCATCGTGGGCATCATCGGCGGCACCTACGGCATCGGCGGCGGGGCCATCATCGCGCCCTTCTTCGTGTCGTTCTTCGGCCTGCCGGTATACACCGTGGCCGGGGCGGCCCTCATGGGCACCTTCATCACCAGCGTGGCCGGGGTGGCCTTCTACCAGGCCATCGCCCCCTTCTACCCAACCATGTCCGTTGCGCCGGACTGGACGCTGGGCTTTCTCTTCGGCATTGGCGGCATGGTGGGCATGTACCTGGGCGCGCGCTGCCAAAAGTTCGTGCCCGCGCGCTACATCAAGTGGATGCTCTCCGGCCTGCTGGTGTTCCTGGCGGTGAAGTACGTGCTGGATTCCCTGGCCTGAGCGGCGCTGTTTCCGCGCACATCCAGACAGTTCCATGCTGGCGCACTGCGCGCCCGCCCTCCCAAGCCCCGGTCCGCCGCACGCAAGGATCGGGGCTTGTTTCGTTGCCTTTCGTGGCCAGCCGCCCAGCAAACGGCAACGGCCCTGTTTCCAGGTGGGCGGCTGTGCCCTCACCGCAGGCACAACCCAAAACATCTTCTCCACCTTCAGGGTCCGCCAGCCCCACGCGCCCCGAAGCGGCACGCCGCCGGAACCGCGCATCGTCATGGCAGGCTTGCCTCGCCGCCCGGCCTGCCCTACCATGGGCCAGCGTGATTTCTTCGGAGGCCCCGTGCGCCGCATCATCCTCTGCGCCCTGCTCTGCCTGAGCCTGGCCGCGCCCGCCCTAGCCGGTTTGCCGGAAGATGCGGGCGACCCCGCCGCGCCCCTGCGCGTGCAGCCGGGCGAGCAAGCCACCCCGGCGGACGGCACCTGGCCCCTGGGCGAGCGCCTGGAGCCGGGCGTGCGCATTGCGGTGCGCGCCGACGCCGCCGAGCCAAGCCGCTTCCGCGTGGACCTGACGCCCCTGCCCGGCCACAAAAGCAGTCCCGAGGCCCCGCGCGCCTGCCTGGGCCTGGCAAGCGCCACCCGGCGCGACCTGTACAAAACCCGCGCCGTGGAGTTCCGCATCCGGGCCTCGGCCCCGGTGGCCGGAATTCTGGTGCTCACCACCTCCAACACCCAGGACCGCGCCGCGCGCGACCGCTCCTTCGGCTCCTTCGTCATCGGCACGCAGTGGAAGCTGCTGCGGCTGCCCTACGGCGCGCTGGCACCCCTGCCCGGCTGGGCGGCGCAGGCCGCTCGGCAGGGCCTTCGCCCCGGCGACAACGTGCTCCGGCCCGACAGCGTGGAAGATCTGTGCATCGGCCTGGAGGCGGGCCGCTGGCCAGCTGGAAACGCAGACCAGGGCGTCACCCTCTGGATCGACGCCCTGCGTTTTGTGCGTTAGCTGCCGCCGCGCCTAAGGATTCTGCCCCAGGCGCACCAGCCGCATGCCCGTGCTGGCGGGCTTGCAGCGGTCGGACTGGTAGCAGCGGAAGGTGCAGCGCACGCAGTTGGCCTCGCCCCCCCACCAGCCGCCGCGCGCCACGCGGCCCCAGCCCGTGGTCTGCACCGGGTTGTTGCGGCCATGCCGGGCGTAGGCCTCCTTCTCGTACATGTCCTCCACCCACTGAAAAACGTTGCCGCTCATGTCGTACAGGCCCAGGCCGTTGGGCTCCTTGGCGGCCACGGGATGCGTGGCGCCTTCGCTGTTGGCGTTGTACCAAGCCACCTTGCCCGCATCGGCCCCGCCCGCGAACATTTCATGCTTGCCGCCGCTGCGGCAGGCGTATTCCCACTCGGCCTCGGTGGGCAGGCGGTAGCGCTCCGCGCCCTTGGAAAGGGTGGAAAGCTTGGCCGCGTAACGCTTGGCGTCGTCCCAGGAAATGGAGTCCACGGGGTTCTTCTCGCCGCCCTTGAACTTCGAGGGATTCGCGCCCATGACCTGCGTCCACTGGGCTTGCGTCACCGGGGTCTTGCCCAGCCAGAAGCCGTCTACGCACACCTCGTGCACGGGCTTCTCGTCAGACTCCGCCGCGCCGAAGGTATCGCCCATTTTATAGCAGCCCTGCGGCACCCACACAAATTCCATGCCGGTGACGGGATCGGTCCAGGCGGCTTGCCGTGCGCCAGCCGGGGCAGCCAGGGTCTGCGCCGCCGCCAGGCAGACGGCAAGCATGGTCAGGACGATACGTGCGAACTCCCTGCGCATTTTGGCCTCCTTGTGCTCTGTGCAACACGAAACGGTGATGATTCTCTTTATTGTTCCGTAGCGCACTTTACGCACCAAGGCAATGCGCAGGGCGAGATTGCTGCGCGCGTATGATATTTTCTGCCGAGCAACACTGCGCAGAAGCACAGCATAGCGAAATCACTGTTCTCGTGTGGCTGCGGCGCGCAGTAAATACATACCAGAGGACTATGTATTACGCTCTTGCCTGGCGCACGCAAAAAGCCCCCCGGTGTTACCCGGAGGGCTTGCGTCCAAACAACCCGTGCCGCTTCAACTCCATCCGTTACGTGTGCGCAGTATGCGCCACCGGCCCAGGGCCACCAGCGACCACACGCCCTCCACCAGCCCGAAGGGCCAGGCCCTGTGCAAAAACGCCATAGGCCGAACGCATGACGCCGGAGCCTGCGAAGGCCAGCACGAACCAGGGACTGCTGCCCTCCAGAGCGCGGAACAGCATGAGGCTGACGGCTGCAAAGCCCAGCAGCGCCAGCGCGTTCATGCCCCGCCCCGGCGCGGCCCTAGCAGCCGTCGCCCGCGCCGCAGCAAGGCTTGGACAACCCGCCCTGCTTGGCCCGCAGCACCTCCAGGCCGCCCACGCCGGTCTCGCCGTAGGCCACCCGCAGGGCGTCCTCTATGAAACCGGAGCAGGCGGCGGGCACAATGCCCCGCTCGGTGAGGATCTTGCGCGGCGCATCGCCGATGGCGCCCACCAGCACGGCCCGGCAATCGGAAAGCAGCTTGGCCAGTTCCTCCCAGCGGTTGGGGCCGCACCCGGCGGTGGGAGCCTGGCGTTCCTCCACCAGGCGGAAGGCCCCAAGTCCATCCTTGCCCCAAATCTGGAAGCGCTTGGCCTCGCCCAGGTGCTGGTTGATGAGCAGGCCCTCGCGCGTGGCCACGGCTATATGCGGGCGATCGTCCTGGCCCTGCGGGGGCAGCATCCCGCAGGACGCCAGGACGCCGCCCAGTTCGCCGGAACGGTCGTTGCACAAGAGTCCAACGGCGTCGGCCCGGCAACGGCGGCAATGTGTCATCTGCGGCACCAGGTGGCCTATCTGCGCGCGCACGGCGGTCACGGCCTCCTTGGCGGGTTCGGGCAAAACGCCGAACGGAGTGCCCGCAGTGGGGTGCATGGGCATCAGGTTCATGAGGTCCACGCCAAGCTCGCGGGCCTTCTCGGCCACGGCCTTCAGCGGGGCCCCGTCGTCAATGGTGTTCACCCCGGGAATCATGATGGTGTTGACCTTGACCGCCAGGCCGCGGGCCTTGAGCGCGGCGATGGCCGCGAGCTGGCGGGAGAGCAGCAGTTCGGCCGCAGCCTGGCCGCGATAGACCACGTTTCCGTCGCGCACCCAAGAGTAGATGCTTGCGCCGATGGCTGGGTCCACGGTGCTCATGGTCACGGTGGCGTGGGTAACGCCCAGCGAGGCCAGGTCGTCCACGTATTCCGGCATGGTCAGGCCGTTGCTCGAAAGGCAGAACAGCATGTGCGGAAAGCTCTCGCGGATCAGGCGCATGGTCTCCAGCGTCTCCGCCGGGTTGGCCATGGGGTCGCCGGGGCCGGCAATGCCCACCACGGTGATGCGCGGCTCCTTCTCCAGCACCTGCTTCACGTATTCCAGGGCCTGGAAGGGCTTGAGGATGGCGCTGGTCACGCCCGGGCGCGATTCGTTGACGCAATCGTACTTGCGGTTGCAGTAGTTGCACTGGATGTTGCACTTGGGAGCCACAGGCAGGTGCACGCGCCCGCAGGAGCCGGAAGCCTCCTTGTTGAAACAGGGGTGCTTGACGGACTTGGCATCTATAATGACGTTCATGTTCGGCTCCTTTCCAATATGAGTGCGCTTACAAGTATCCGTAGCCGATGTCGGAGTCGGTCTGCTTCTTCTCCAGCACCATGTTCACCAGGCGGTCGAACAGGCTTTGCGCGCCCCGGTAGCCCAGGTGCAGCATGCGCTGCCCGCCAAAACGGTCGTGGATGGGGAAGCCGCAGCGCAGCAGAGGCACGTTCCAGTCGCGCGCGGCGCGCTGGCCCTTGCTGTGGCCCACCAGCAGGTCGGGCGAAAGGGTCTTGGCCTCTTCCACTATGTCGAAGAAATCCGCGCCCTCGCGCACTATGGGGGTTTGGCGCAGCACGCTGCCGCAGGCGGCCTCTATGTGGGCGGCCAGGTTGCGGTTGCGTGCGCCGGTGGCCACCAGAACGGGAATCACGCCGACCTCGGCCAGGAAGCTCGTGAGGCCGATGCACAGGTCCTCTTCCCCGTAGACCACCGCCCGCATGCCGGAGAGGTACTTGTGGCCGTCCACCAGAGCGTCGATGTAGCGGCCGCGCTCCAGGGCCAGCTCGCGCGGGGTCTCGCGCCCGCTGATCTGCTTCAGGGCGTCGAAGAAGCGGTCGGACTCGCGCAGGCCGATGGGCAGGCCCAGGCGGTGCAGGCCCACGCCGAAACGGTCGCGCAGGGAGCTTCCGGCCGTGGCCTGGGCGGAAATGGCCCGGCCCAGCTCGATGCTGGCCGCAGCCCCGCCCATGGCGCGAATCTCGGCCACGGGGGTGCCGCCGGAGGGCAGGTTCTCGTATTCCAGCAGCGCCGGGCCGTCCAAGGTCTCGGAATAGTCCGGCAGAATGGTGGGCATCAGGCCAAAGCCCTGGGCGATCTCCCGCAGGTGGCGGATATCCGCCGGGGAAACCATGCCGGGCAGGATGTTCACGCGGCCATTGGCGGGCGTGGGCTCCACGCACAGCTGCTCCGCCAGGGCCAGCACCGCGCCGTGGAAACCGTCCATGTGCGTGCCGTTGTAGCTGGGGGTGGAAACGTGCACCACCTCGGCCAGGGGCAGGTCGCTGAACTCGGCCCGGAACTCGGCCAGAATGCGCGGCACGTCGTCGCCGATGGTTTCGGTGAGGCAGGTGGTGGCCACGCCGATGACCCCGGCGCCGTACTTCTGCATGGCATTTAAGAGACCCTTCTTGAGGTTGGGCCCGCCGCCGTAGATGGCGTTCTTTTCGCCCAGGGCCGAGGACGCGATGTCCATGGGCTCGCGGAAATGGCTGATGATGTAACGGCGCATGTAGGTGGCGCAGCCCTGGCTGCCGTGCAGGAAGGGCACGGCCCCCTCCACGCCCTTGAAGGCCAGGGTGGCCCCAAGGGGGGTGCACAGCTTGCAGGCGTTGGTGGTGGAAACGTGGCTTGCGCCCTTGTATTCGCCCGCGCTGGCGAATCCGCTGCCGGGCTCGCTGCCAGATTCACTATCGGGCACGCTGCCGGGAAGAGCATCCATGATGATTTCGGCGTTCATGCTAGACCTCCGCTTCCGAAACGTTGCGGCCGCTCTCGCGCCGGGGCACAAAACTCCAAATGGGGCTCATGACCGAGGCGTGCACTTCCTTGGCGAAGTTCAGCATGCCCACAAAGCCTTCCAGGGCGATCTTGCGCTNNTGCGCTCGTGGTTGTGGTCGCAAAAGCCAACGCCCAGCTTGAAGGCGATGGGCCGCTCCTTCACGCCGCCCACAAAGATGTCCACGTCCTTCTCCTTGATGAAGGCCGAGAGCTCCAGCGGGTTGGCGTCGTCCACCACGATGGNNCGCGGTAGTCCTCCTCGGTGCCGGTTTGGCTGCCCACGATGACCACCTCCATGCCCAGGTGGCGGAAGGCCTTGACCAGGCTGAAGGCCTTGAAGCTGCCGCCCACGTAAACGGCGGCCTTCTTGCCGGTCAGGTCGGCCTTGAACTTGGCCAGCTCCGGCATCAGCACGGCCAGTTCCTGGCGCACCAGCTCCGCCGTGCGGGCAACCAGCCCGGCGGCCAGCTCCGGCTGCGTCAGCTCAAAGTGCTCGGCCACGGCGTACAGGCTCTCGGCCACGTCCTCGATGCCGATCCNNCGCCGGAGCACTGCACCAGGTTGAGCCTGGCCCCGTGGGCGCGGCGCAGGTCGTCCACCCGTCCGTCTCCCGTAATCCCGGCCACCACCTCAACGCCCATGCGGGTCAGATAGTCCTTGATGATCCAGGTTTCGCCCGCGAGGTTGAAGTCGCCCATGATGTTGACGGACAGGGGGCTGATGCCGCCTATGTCGCCGGTGCCCACCAGGGTGCGCATGGCCTTGCAGGCGGCCAGGTAACCCTCGCGCTTGTTGCCCTTGAAGCCTTCGCTCTGCACCGGGATGACCGGAATGCCGTGGCGGGCGCTGGCGGCCTTGCACACGGCGGCCAGATCGTCGCCGATGAGCCCGACGATGCAGGTGGAATACACGAAGGCGGCCTTGGGCTGGTGCAGGGGGATGAGCTCGTCCAGCGCCTTGGCCAGCTTCTTTTCGCCGCCGAAGACCACGTCCAGCTCCTGCAGATCGGTGCTGAAGGACAGCCTGTGCAGCTCCGGCCCGCTGGAAAGCGCGCCGCGAATGTCCCAGGTGTAGGCCGCGCAGCCGATGGGCCCGTGCACCAGGTGCAGGGCGTCGGCGATGGGGTAGAGGACCACCCGCGAGCCGCAGAAGACGCAGGCCCGTTGGCTGACCGCCCCGGCCAGGCTGTCCTTGTTGCAATCGATGGCGAAGGGGGCCGCGCCCTTGCGGTGGATCTGGTTCTCGCGGCCGTGGAGAACGGTAGCTGTCNNGGTGCAGGGCGTCGGCGATGGGGTACAGCACCACCCGCGAGCCGCAGAACACACAGGCTCGCTGGCTTACCGCCCCGGCCAGGCTGTCGCGGTTGCAGGCCATGGAGAAGTCGCCCTCGCCGATGCGGTGGATCTGGTCCTTGCGCTCTTCAAAAATGGCCGCGCGTTCCGGGACTATGGCCTTTGCTGTGTTCGTCATGGCTGCTGCCTCGCTTGTTCGGGTGGTGCTGCGCCCCTGCCGTCCGGTCCTGCTAGGAAAGCAGATACTCAGCTGCGGGCTCGCCGGCCTCTATGCCGTCGAGGATGGCGTCGATGGCTTCTTCGCTGTTCACGCCCTTGAACCAGAGGTTATCGGGCTGAATGACCAGGACGGGGCCTTTCTCGCACTGCTTGAGGCAGCCGGTGGTGGCCACCTGCACGTCGAGCCCGCGATCCAGGATGCCTTCTTCGATGTATTGCAGGAGGCCGTCGGTCTGCTTGTGGCAGATGCCCTTGGGCTCCTTGCCGAGGCGGAAGCTCTGACATACCAGGATGAGTTTCTCGGGAAGGGCCATGCTGTTCTCCTTGAGGCTTGAGGTTGCTGGTTGAGCGGCCTGCTAGTCGGCCTTGACGCGCTTCTTGCCGTTTTTCTTGCCGCCGCCGAAAAGCAGGTCCACCGCGCCCTGAATGTCCGTTTCCGCGGTGAGCACGCTGAGGCCCGCCTGGGCCAGCACTTCGCGGGGGCGCGCCCCGGCGCTGGCCGCCAGAATGGCGAAGCAGTCCTTCAGGGTCTCGGCCAGGGCCAGCCAGCGCGCGTCGCCCGCGCCGGGCTGGGCCTCGTCCGGGGCCTCGCGCACGCCAAGCAGGCTCGGCAGGCCGTCGCCCTCGCGCGGGCCAAAAATGAGAAACGTGATGGCCTGGCCCAGGTGCAGGTCCACGTCCATGCCGCCGGAGCTGGCCACGGCCACGTTGACGCGCGCGCCGGAAGGCTTGGGCAGGCTTGCGGCCAGGGGGCCCAGCACGGCGCTGGCGCCCGCGTTCTCCATCCAGAGGATGTCGCTGGCGCAGGGGTCGTTGGCCGGGGCCAGGGGGATGTACCGGGCGGCCTGCTGGCGCAGCAGCTCCAGGCGGCCGGGCTCAAGCTCGGGCAGGGGGGCTATCTCCGGGGCTGCCGGGGCCGCAGGTTCCGGCGCGGGGCTGTTGGCCGGGGCGGAGGCGCAGGTCTTGGACGAGCCGCAGGAGGCGCACTCGGCCGGGGTGCAGCCCGTGGGCGCAAGCGGGGCTGGCGCAGGCGCGGGCGTGCAGGAGCGGCAAGCCAGCACGTCCAGCATGTCGGCCCCGAGGGCGGCCACGGCGTTGGCCACGTCTTCCACGTGGGCCTCATTGATGCCGGGGTACACGGTGAACCGCGTGGTGACGAAGAGCCCGGCCTCGCGGAAGGCGCGGATGGCGCGCGCCTGGGCGTCCACCAGCATGAGGGAGGCCTCCGGCAGGGGCACGGTGCGCCGTCCGGGGCGTATCCAGGCGAAAATTTGGGAAATAACCCCAGGGTCCACGGCGTCTACCAAGACGGTGGCCCGGGAAAGGCCGCTGGCGGCCAGCTCGCCCGCCAGGGCGAAGATGTCTGTTTCCGGGGCGCACAGCCCGCTGGTGACGAGCGAGAGCTCCAGGCTCGGGTGCTTCTCGTGCACGGCGCGCAGGGTTTCCAGCACCGGGGCGGGGTCGGCCAGGGGCTCGCCCGGGCCGGAAATGGCCGCGCCGGTTAGGGCCACGCCGCCGGTCTCGTCGGCCAGCACGCGCTCAAGCCACTGCAGCACGTCCTTCACGCCGAGGGCGCGGCCTGGGGTTTCCGGCTCGCCGAAGCGGCGGCGGGCGTTGGCGCGTGCGGCCACGGGCAGGTGAATGCAGCCGGGCTTGGAGCGGGGAGAGGCGGTGGACGTTGCAGCGCAGGACATAGGGGGCTCCGTTCGTTACCGGCCCCCCGGCCGGGGGCGTGCCCAGGCCGGGGGACGCGGGTGTTTACAGGGTAAGCTCGAACACGGTCTCGGGATCGTCGCGGTCCTTGCGGTCCAGCAGCAGGCCCAGGATCTTTTCAAGCAAGCGCAGGCCGCCCTTGTAGCCGATGGTGGGGAAGTACTGGTGCCCCACGCGGTCCAGAATGGGGAAGCCGAAGCGCAGGAACGGGATGTCCTCGTCGCGGGCGATGTACTTGCCGNNACTGGTGCAGCAGGAACATGTCGCCGGAGGCCTTCACGTTCACCTCATAAGGCAGGTGGGCGGTAAGCTCCTTGATGCGCTTCTCGAACTTGTTGCCCGGCGTGCCGGTGACGATGTGGGTGGGCCACATGTCGATGGACATCAGGAACTCGGTCATGGCGATGAGCTGGTCGGGATCGCCGAAGAGGGCGACCTTCTTGTGGTAGTAGTACTGGTGCGAGTCGCTGATCATGTCCACCAGCTGGCCGCGCTCGCGGGTGATCTCCTCCGGCACGGAGGTGCCGGCGATGGTGCGCAGGGCGTCGATGAACTTGTCCGTGGCCTTGAGGCCGAAGGGGATGTCCAGCACCTTGCAGGGCACCTTGCAGCGGGTGTCCAGGCTGCGGGCGGCGTCGGCGCTGCACCATTCGCCTAGGGCCAGAGTGCCGATGGCGTCTCCGGCTTCCTTCAGCTCCTTCATGGTCACGCCGCCTTCCGGGAACATGTGGTATTCGCCGGAGAGGGGGCCGTTCAACACGCCGGAGGTATCCGGGAAGAGCGTGATGGGCACGTTCATCAGGGCGGCCAGGCGCTTCACCTCTTCCATGTCGGAGGGCTCCACCCAGCCGGGAATCACGTTGACCTTGCCGTTCTTCTTGCCGGTGGTCTCGGAGTACTCCGTCATGCCCTTGACCATGTTGGAGA
>DIVX01000078.1:0-2909 GCA_002422505.1 Desulfovibrio sp. UBA6121 | reverse complement strand
GGCAGGTGGTGTGCACGGCGATGACTTCCGGTTCGTACACCGTGAAGATGTTCTCAATGGCCTGCAGCAGGTTGGCCTGTCCGCCGAAGACGCTGGCGCCCTCGGTGAAGGAGCTGGTGGCGGCGGAGATGGGCTCCTTGTAGTGCTTGGTCAGCGCGCTTCTGTGGTACGCGCAGCAGCCCTGGGAGCCGTGGCNNCGATGGGCTGGCAGGTCTTGGCCGGATTGATGACCAGAGCGCTGCGCGGCGTAATTTCCTTGGGTGTGTGCCTGAGCAACATAATTGATTCCTCGCTATTCCCAGACGTAAGTGGCCGAGAGTTCGGGGTTCTCCTGCCAGGGGGCCAGCATGTAGCTCCACACCTTGCTGTTCACCAGGCGGTCGATCTCCGTGTAGAAGTTCACCGCGCCCTTGAATCCGGCGTAGGGTCCGCCGTAGTCGTAGCTGTGCAGCTGCTTGAGCGGAATGCCGAGCTTCTGAATGGAGTACTTTTCCTTGATGCCCGCGCAGAAGAGGTCCGGCTTGATGATTTCCACAAGCTTTTCGGCCTCGTACTGGTTCAGGTCGTCGATGATGAGCGTGCCCTTCTCCATGTCGGGAATCAGGCCGTCGTACTTCTTGAACTCGAACCCGGACTCTTCAAGAGCCTGCACCTGCTCGGGCGTCTTGCGCGGGTTGTACAGTTCGGGGTCGGCCTCCACCTCAATCTCCTCGATATTGCGGGAGTCGGCGTCGACCTTGAGGTTCGGGATGACGTGACGGCCTTCGTAGTCGTCGCGGTGGCCGAACTCGTAGCCGGTGGAAACGGTCTTCATGCCCAGTTCGCCAAAGAGCTCCATGTAGTGGTGGGCGCGGCTGCCGCCCACAAAGAGCATGGCGGTCTTGCCCTCGGTGCGGGGCTTGATGTCCTTGAGCGCGGCCTCCACGGCGGGCATTTCGCTCGCAATGACGGCCTCGATGCGGTCGATGAGGGCCTTATCGCCAAAGTATTGGCCGATCTTGCGTAAGGACTTGGCCGTGGCCTCGGCCCCGATGAAGTTCACCTTGATCCAGGGGATGCCGTACTTGGTCTCCAGCATGTCGGCCACGTAGTTGATGGACCGGTGGCACATGACGCAGGAGAGGTCGGCCTGGTTCGCCGTGGCGAACTGGTCGTAGCTGGAGTTGCCGGAGAAGGTGGCGATGTTGGTGATGCCGCACAGCTTGAACACGCGGTCGATCTCGAAACCGTCGCCGCCGATGTTGTACTCGCCCAGCAGGTTGATCTTGTACTCGCCCTGCTTGGCCTCGCCGCCGGTGCCCACCAGGTGCTTAAAAACCTGGTTGTTGGCGATGTGGTGCCCGGCGGACTGGGAAACGCCCTTGTAGCCCTCGCAGGAGAAGGCGAAGACGTTGCAGTCGCCGAACTTGGCCTTCATCTCGCGGCTCACGGCGTGGATGTCGTCGCCGATGAGGCCCACCGGACAGGTGGCGAACACGCAGATGCCCTTGGGATGGAACAGGTCGTAGGCTTCCTGGATGGCGGCCTTGAGCTTCTTCTCGCCGCCGAAGATGATGTCCGAGTCCTGCATGTCCGTGCTGAAGCAATACGGCATGTAGTTCTCGCCGGTTTCGCCCGCGTCGGTCTGGTTGCGGCGGGTGAGCCAAGCGTAGAAGCTGCAGCCAATGGGCCCGTGCACGATGTTCACGATGTCGCGCGTGGGGCCCATGATGACGCCCTTGCACCCTGCGTAGGTGCAGCCGCGCATGGTGATGATGCCGGGAATCGTGCGCACGTTGGCCTGAATCTCCGGCGTGGTGTTCGAGAGGGCCTCGTTGATGAGGATGGACTGTGCGCGCTTGCGGGCCACCTTGGGAGGATACTTCTTGAGCAACTCCTCCTTGACCTCGGTGGGGGTCCACTGCACGAGCTTGTTCTTTGTGGCCATTTGTGGGCTCCTTTGAGCGGTGGTCCGTTAGATTATGGACTTGTCGCCGGTTTCGGCGGTGCGCACGCGCACGGCGTCGCCAACGGGCATGACGAAGATCTTGCCATCGCCGGGCTTGCCGGTCTGGTTGGCCTCGATGAGCGTCTTGACCACGAGCTTCACGTCCTTGTCCGGCACCACAACGCTGATCATGCGCTTGGGGTAGAGCTTGCCGCGCTCGCCCAGCAGGGCGGCGGCTTCTTCGTACCCTTCGGCCGCGCCCTCCAGCACGTGGGGGTTGGCCAGGCCCACGCCGCGGCCTTGCGCCTCGTGGGCGAAGTAGGCGTCTATCCCGGCGTCGGTCAGGGCCTGCTTGGTGCGGTTCATCATGTTCATGCGCACCACTGCGATGACTTCCTTCATGGGCTTACGCCTCCTCGGGTGTCGCCGTTTCGCAAACTCCGGAACTCACGGTGTACACCTCGTCCACAGGGCAGATGAAGATCTTGCCGTCGCCGAAGGCGCCCTTCTTGCCGCTTCTGGCGGCGTTCATAATAGTCTCCACCACGAAGTCGCGGTCGGCGTTCTTGACCACGCTCATGAGCATGGTCTTGGGAATCTCGTCGTAGGTGACCTCGCCGATCTTGATGCCGCGCTGCTTGCCGCGGCCAGCAACGGAGAACTTGGTCACTGCGGGGAAGCCCGCATCCATAAGGGCCGCCAAAACGTCATCTGCCTTCTCGGGACGGACGATAGCTCTCACCATGATCATATTTGCTTCCTCCTCGCTCTTTAATGTAACGTTTTAGCAAGCTTCCATGAGACCGAAGTCCATGAGCAGCTTTTCCAGGGCCTCCATTTCAAGAGGCTTCGGAATCACGTAATTTTCGTTGCTGTCGATGGCCTTGGCCAGATTGCGGTAGTGGTCCGCCTGCCCGGCCGCAGGGTCGAACTCGATGACGGTCTTGCGGTTGATCTCGGCGCGCTGGACCATGTTGTCGCG
>DIVX01000037.1:37697-46735 GCA_002422505.1 Desulfovibrio sp. UBA6121 | reverse complement strand
CTGCCCGAAGCGGGACTGCCCGAAGCGGGACTGCCCGAAGCGGAAGTGCCGAAGCGGAGGTGCCGAAGGGAGAGTGCCGAAGCGGGAGGGGCCGGGCAGGGCGGCTCAGGCTGCACCGGTCTGGGTGCGAGGGTGAAATGAGGCAAAGGGGGCGGCATGCCAGCTGAGGGATTCGACGCGGACGTGGCGATTTTCGCCTGCAGCCACCGTGCTGGCGGCAATTCCGACGCTGCTGCGGCGCTGCTGGCCAGCGGCGTGGCCCAGGCGGGCGCAACGGCGCGCGTGCTGGCCCTGCGCGACTACTCCGTGCTCCCCTGTCTGGCCTGCCGGGCCTGCGCCGCGCACGGGCAGTCGCGCTGCGTGCTGGCGGGCAAGGACCAGGCCGAGGAGCTGTTCGCCGTGCTCATGCGCGCCCCGGTGGTGCTGTTCGCCTCGCCCATCTACTTTTATGCGCTGCCCTCCCTGTGCAAAACCTGGGTGGACCGCTCCCAGCGCTTCTGGGAGGCCCGCCGCAAGGGCGATCCCTGGGTGCTTACTCTGCGGGAAAGGGCGGCTTACGCCTGTTTTGTGGCCGGGCAGCCCACGGGGCAGAAGCTCTTTGACGGCGCGCGCCTGACCCTCAAGTATTTTTTGGTCAACTTCGGCCTTGCCCTGGGCGAGCCCCTGGGCCTGCGCGGCCTGGACGGGCGCGACGACCTGGCCGCCAACGCCGAGGCCTCGCGCTTGGTGTTGCAGCAGGGGCGCGAGGCCGGGCAGCGGGCCCTGGAGGCGGCGCACAGTGCGTGAAGCGCTGCTGCGGCTGGTTGGGCGGGTGGCGCGGGGCGCGCTCCTGGCCGAGGCGCGCTGCCCTGGCTGCGGCTGCGTGCTGCGCTGTGCGGCCAGCGTTGCCGACGACGGCGCAGGTACAGGCGAGGACGCCGAAGAAGGCCTTGCGGCCCCGGCAGCCCTGTGCGCAGACTGCCGCGCGGCCCTGGCTCCCCGGCAGGGCTGGTCCTGCCCCGGCTGTGGCGAATATCAGGCCTTGCCGGAAATGAGGGCGCAGGGGGGCGAGGCGTCGGCGGCGGGAAGTCTGCCAAGCGGGCTGGCGGCGGAAATTTCGGCCCAGTCCCCCCCCGGCCTGTGCGTGCGCTGCCGCGAGAAGCCGCGTCCCTGGGGGCGCGTGCTGGTGTACGGGCCGTATGCAGGCCAGCTCAAGGAAATGATTCTGGGCTACAAGTTCGAGGCCCGGCTGGACTTTGGCCGCCGTTTGCAGGAGTGTGCCCTGGCGGCCTTTGAGCACGGGCTGCGGGCGTACCCGGAACTTGGCGGGCCGGGGCTTGTGGTGCCGGTGCCGCTGCATCCGCGCAGGCTGTTGGCGCGCGGGTTCAACCAGAGCCTGGAGATCGCCCGGCTCTTGTCCGCGCGGCACGGCTGGCCCCTGCACCAGGAGGCGCTTGCCCGCGTGCGGCGCACCACCCCGCAGATGGAGCTTGCGCGCGAGGCGCGCGCCGAGAACATCCGGGGGGCCTTTGCGGCGCGCGGCGAAATTTTGGCGGGCCGGGCCGTGCTGCTTGTGGATGACATAATGACCACGGGCGCGACCCTTGAGGAATGCTCGCGGGCCATGCTGGGCGCTGGCGCGGCCCGTGTGGACCTGCTGGTTCTGGCCCGGGCCTAGCCTGGGCGATGTAAAAAAATACGCGTCCGGCGCTTGACTTTTCTTGCCCGCCCAAGATAAGAGAACGCCTCTTACGCGATGGAGGTATTCGCAATGTTCGCAATCATCGAGACCGGCGGTAAGCAGTACCGCGTGGAACAGGGACTCGAGTTCAAGGTGGAGCTTTTGCAGGCAGAGCCCGGCACCGAGCTGAACTTGGACAAGGTCCTTCTGATCGCCGATGGCGGTCAGACCAAGATCGGGGCCCCCTACCTTGACGGCGCCAAAGTCGCCTGTGAAGTCCTGGGCCATGGCCGTGGCGAGAAGATCATCATCTTCAAGAAGAAGCGCCGCAACGACTTTCACAAGAAGACCGGTCATCGGCAGGATTACACCAGCCTGAAGGTCAAAACCATCCAGGCCTAGCGGGCCCAAGCCCAAAGCGGCAAGGAGGATACAATGGCTCACAAGAAAGCAGGCGGCAGCTCCAGAAACGGACGCGACAGCGCCGGGCAGCATCGCGGCGTGAAGCGCTTCGGCGGCCAGCAGGTTCTTGCCGGCAACATCCTCGTTCGTCAGGTCGGCACCAGCATCCATCCCGGCAAGAATGTCGGCGTTGGCAAGGACTGGACTCTGTTCGCCCTGGTGGATGGCGAGGTGAAGTACGAGAAGTACACCCGCAATAACAAGGTCAAAACCCGGGTCCACATTCTGCCCGTGAGCGCCTAGTCTAGGCGGCTCCACAAAAGAACCATAGCGCGGGCAGGAGCGGCTTACCAAGCGGCTCCTGCCCGTTTTCTATCTTGGGGTATGGCGTCATGCGATTTGTTGACGAAGCGAGCATTACGGTGCGCTCTGGCAAGGGCGGCAACGGCAGCGCTTCGCTCAAGCGCGCCAAGAACCTGCCCAAGGGCGGACCCGACGGCGGCGATGGCGGCAAGGGCGGCGATGTCGTATTCTGCGCCAGCCAGCGCCTGCTTACCCTGTACGACTTCCGGGCCCAGCGCCTGTTCGAGGCCGAGAACGGCCAGAACGGCCATGGCCAGGACAAGTACGGGCGGGGCGGCGAGGACCTGATCATCGAGGTTCCCGTGGGAACCCAGGTGTTTCTGGAAAACGAGGACGAGGAGGGCTACACCCTTCTGGCCGACCTGCGCCGCGCCAACCAGCGCTTCGTGGCCTGTCCCGGCGGCGAGGGTGGACGCGGCAATCTGCACTTCAAAACCTCGGTGAACCGCGCGCCCAAGCGGGCGGAGACGGGCAAGCTCGGCCAGGAGAAACGCCTGCGCCTGGAGCTTAAGGTCATTGCCGACGCAGGTCTGCTTGGCCTGCCCAACGCGGGCAAGTCCACATTCCTTTCGGCTGTTTCCGCCGCGCGTCCCAAGATCGCCTCCTACCCCTTCACCACCCTTACGCCGAACCTTGGCGTGGTGGAGAGCGACGATGGCCGCCGCCTGATCATCGCCGACATCCCCGGCCTCATCGAGGGCGCGAGCCAGGGCCTGGGCCTGGGGCACAAGTTCTTGAAGCACGTGGAACGCACGCGCTTCTTGGTGCATATTTTGAGCGGCGACGACGCCGACCCGGAAAACCCTGCTGCGGGCTTCGCCATGCTCGACGAGGAGCTGCGCGCTTTTGACCCGGAACTGGCCGACAAGCCGCAGATCCGCGTCATCAACAAGATAGACATTCTGCCCGAGGACCGCCTTGCCGCCCTGCGCGCAAACGCCCCGGCCGATGTGCTCTTCGTTTCCGCCCTGACGGGCCTTGGCCTGCCGGAGCTCTTGGCCGACATGTGGCGGCGCATGGACGAGGCCGCCGAGGCCGACCGCGCGGCGGGCCTGGATTTTTATGAGAGCGCAGACGCGGACGACGATTACGGCGATGCGGACGGGCAGGACTTTCCCGAAGCCGCCAGCCGCGATGCCGGGGGCTTCGCCGACGAGGAGGAATGATGAGCGTTTCCGCTGCTGAGCTGCGCGCCGAGATTCTTTCGCGCGCGCACATTGTGGTGGTCAAGGTAGGCAGCGCGGTGCTGACCTGCGGCACCGGGCTTGACGCCCGCGCCGTGGGCCGCCTGGTGGACCAGCTCTCCGCCCTGCACGATAGCGGCCTGAAGGTGGTGCTGGTGAGCTCCGGCGCGGTGGCCGCCGGGCGCACGCGCATTCGCCAAAGCGTCGCCGGGGCCGAGAGCATCGACTTTTCCGAACTGCCTGCGCGCCAGGCCGCCTCGGCCATCGGGCAAAGCCGCTTGATGCACGAGTACGACGAGGCCTTTGGCCGCTTCGGCAAGACCGTGGCCCAGCTGCTGCTGACGCGCGAGGACCTCAAGAGCCGCTCGCGCTTCCTGAACGCCCGCAACACCATGCAGCGCCTGCTGGACTGGGGCGTCATCCCCATCATCAACGAGAACGACACCGTGGCCGTGGCCGAGCTGGAGTTCGGCGATAACGACACCCTGGCGAGCCTCATGGTGGACCTGGTGGGCGCGGACCTGTTCGTCAACGTCACTAGCGCGGGCGGCGTGTTCGACAAGAACCCGGACAAGCACCCGGACGCCTGCTGCCTGCCCGTCATCGATGACGTGGAGGGCCTGGACCTGGAAAGCATGTGCGACGGTAAGACCAGCGTTGGCTCCGGCGGCATGTATTCCAAGCTGCGCGCCGCGCGCCGGGCCGCCCAACTGGGCGTGGCCACGCTCATCGTTTCCGGCAAGGACGACATCCCCCTGGACCGCATTTTCAAGGGCGAGGAACTGGGCACGCTGGTGTTGCCTTCCTCGCGCACGGTGTCGCACCGCAAGTTCTGGCTGGCCTATCACGACAATCCGGCAGGCAGCCTGAGCGTGGACGCGGGCGCGGCCACCGCCCTGCGCGACAAGGGCAAGAGCCTGCTGCCCGCCGGAGTGCGCGGGGTGGAGGGGCGCTTCGCCCGCGGGGCCCTGGTGCGCATTGTGGACCCTGCCGGGGCCACCGTGGGCGTTGGCCTTTCCAACTATTCCGCGGCGGAGATGCGCCGCATCATGGGCCGCAAGAGCGGCGAGCTGGAGGCCGTGCTGGGCCAGGCCCCCTTTGTCGAGGCTATCCACCGCGACAATCTGCTGCTGGACGCCGCGCTCTAAACGTAACCCCGTCTTTTCAGATATTCGACGCCAAAAAGCGGGCCGCCTTCCCAAGCAGGAAAGCGGCCCGTTTCTGTTTTGCGTGGCGGTGCGGGGGCTAGTACGTGGGCGAGGACTGGCCCATGGCCTTGTTCGGAACCGTGCGCAGGTGGCTGCGGGCCATGGTGCCTGGTGCCTCGGCCCCTGGCAGCACGCGTTCGCGCACAAAACGCGCCAGCAGCTCGCAGCCCTTGGCCGAAAGCAGGCCCTGGCGCGAGTTCTGGCCAAAGATGCGGCTGCCCACAAAGGCCTTGAGGTAGCCGGTGAGGTCGAAGCAGCGCAGGCCCAAACCCGCGCAAGAGGCGCGCAGTTCGCCCAGCACGGCGGCCTCGACCAGCCCGAGGCGCTCCAGGGATTCGCGGTCGCGCACGTGGGCGGTCTCTATGCGTTGGGACACCAAAAACTCGCGGCTGGGCAGCAGCAGGATGGTCAGGGAGAAGCGGTTGTCTTCGGCAAGGCGGCGCAGATGTTCCAGCACCTTCACGGTGATGGTCAGGCCCGCCTCGATGGCCGGGTGCTCCAGGTCCTGCATGGCCAGCAGCGAGCGCTCCGCCAGATAGAAGCGGCTCAAGTCTATGCCGCAGGGGTTCACGTCCGGCTCGCCCGCCTGGGCCAGCCGCGCCAGCACATCGGTCTCGGCGAGGTCCGGGTGTTCGGCGCGCATGGTTTCAATGGCCTTGCCAGCCTGGAATATGGCGCTGTGGTCCGGCTGGGGCAGGGTGGCCCAGCTGGCGTCAAAAAAAGAACGCGCCAAAGGGGCGGTGCTTACGCGGGCGCAGTTGAAGGCCAGGGCGAGGTCGCTTGCCGGGGTGAGGCAGACGATGACCCGCCGGGGGGCGAGGGGCAGGATATGTTCCGCCTGCATGGCGTATTGCACGCTGCCCCAGCCGGGCAAGGCGGCGTTGAGCACGCAGCCGCCCATGCGCTGGTTCAGCTGCGCGGGCCAGCTTTGCTCCACGGGCAGGCCTGCGCCGTAAGCCTGCGCACCGCCGATGATTGCCAGTTCCGCCACCTGCACGCCCTGAGGATTGCGCATGCCCAGGGGATCATGCTCCGGGTGCTCCGGGTTGCCGCGCAATAGCCAGGCGGGGTCGGCCAGCAGGCGAGGGGGGGCGCCCGCCTGGTCTGCTCCGGGCCCGGCTTCATCAAGGGCGCCGTATGCTTGCGCATTGAAAACAATGGGAATGATTGTGTCTGTCATGGCGATGCCCCTTGCTGCTGCATGGTCTGGGCAGAAAGTGCCCGACCATGACTTTGCAAGGGGCATGCCTGGGATTACGCCGCAGTGATCAGGATGGGGCGGCCATTGGTGATGACCAGGGTGTGCTCAAAATGGGCGGAAAGGCTGTGGTCCGTGGTGCTGTAGGTCCATTTGTCGGCCCCTAGGGCAATGGCGCCGCCGCCGGCAGCGATGATGGGTTCGATGGTGATGACCAGCCCGTGCGTCAGCTTTGTGCGGAAGCGGGGGTCATAGTGGTTCGGCACGCAGGGTTCCTCGTGAATGGCGCGCCCCACGCCGTGGCCGCAGAGCTCCTTGATGACGCTGAAGCCGCCGCGCCGGACTTCCTTGCTTACGGCGCGGCCGATGTCGTTGACGCGGTTCCCGGCGACGGCAACGTCAAGGGCCCGGTTGAATGCGTTTTCGGCGCAGCGCGCCAGGGCTTCGGCCTTGGCGGAGACCTTGCCGACCCTGACCGTGACGGCAGAATCGGCCACAAAGCCGTTCTTTTCCGCCGTGAGGTCCAGCTTTACCAAGTCGCCCTGGCGGATTGCGCGGCCGCCAGGTATGCCGTGCACGGCTTCGTCGTTCACGCTGATGCACGCCGTACCGGGGAAGTTGTAGGCCTTGGGGGGAGAGGACTCCGCACCGTGGCGAGCCAGGGCCGCCGCGCCAACGGCGTCGATTTCCGCCGTGGTGACGCCGGGTTCGACCGCCGCGGACATTTCCTCCAACGTCTGGCGCACGATTTGTCCAATCGCCCGCAGTTGTTCCAGTTCGGCCTGGGACTTGACCGTCATGTAGGCTCCTTTGCCTCCCGTCTTTCGTCCGGGCGGTCTAAAATCAAGGGCCGATGCAGAGCGCTTTTCGGTCCATCGTTGGCAAAAGCCTACTCGAACCCCTTGCCGAGTCAAGGGTGCGCGTTTTGCACCGTTTGCCTGTGGATGAGGCTTAGGCCCGGCCAACCGGCCCTTCTGAGCCTTTCTCACAGGTGCGTTTCAGGGGGTGGATGTCGAAAACGGCAGAGCACCGAGGCCGAAAAAAATCTTCTACACGATGTCTAGATAAAAGCATGAACAGCCCTGCGTCGCAACGTTTTCTCAACCTGTGGAGAACGATAAAAAAATAGCTCTAATCGAGTGTAGATTCCTGTAACCATCGAATTCGGCATGTGCCTTTCGCCGGGGCAGGCAAGACACCTGTACAGAAAATCGGGGTTGGAGTAGGGTCTTTTCTCGCGTGCCGACAACGCCCAGCGCCGCCCCAAGGGGGCGCTTTCGGTTCGGGCGCGTGAGCATTTCCGGGGGAGCCGCATGATACCGACCACCATAGCAGCCTGGAACCATGTGCGGGGCCTGACCCCCTTAAGCCTGTGCGACTGGCCGGGCAAGCCCTGCTGTGTGGTGTTTCTTGGCGGCTGCAACCTGCGCTGCCCCACCTGCCACAATGCGGATATGGCCTGGAACATGGAAAGCCAGCCACTTCTGCCCCAGGCAACGCTGCGCGCCTTCTTGGCCAAGCGCAAACGCTGGCTTTCCGGCATCACCGTCACCGGCGGCGAGCCCACCCTGGTGCCCGGCCTGGGGGCCATTTTGCACGAACTCTCGGCCTGCGGCCTACCCATCAAGCTCGATACCAACGCAATGCTGCCCGAAGTGGTGGAGGCCGTGCTGGATGAAGGGCTTGTTTCCCTCTTTGCCGTTGACGTGAAAGGGCCCCTTGCCAAGTACCCGGAGCTGACCGGCGGCGCGGTGAGCGAGTACGACGCCCGGCGCAATCTCTCCCACATTTTCGCCCTGGCCCAGGCCCGGCCAGAGGCCTTCTTTTTTCGCACCACCAGGGTGCCCCTGCTGACCGATGCCGACATGGACGCTGTGCGGGCCATGCTGCCCGCTGGTTTTGCCCTGACCACCCAAGACTACAAGCCGCCAAGGAGGCCCCATGCCCTCGCAGATTCTGAAGCGCGACGGACGACTGGAAACCTGGTCAACTGACCGCATCGCCAAGGCCATCTTCAAGGCGCTTTCCGCCAGCGGCATCAAGGATCCTCTTCTTGGCCGTCGCCTGGCCCAAAAGGTGGAAGCCAAGCTTGCGGACGTGGACATCCCCGAGCAGGAACACGTGCAGGACATGGTCGAGCTGGTGCTCATGGAAATGCGCCAGTTCTCCGTGGCGCGCAAATACATCGTCTACCGCGAAAAACGCCGCCAGCTGCGCAACCAGCAGGAGGCCTTCCTCGACATCAAGGAAACCATCGACGAGTACCTGGACAAGAGCGACTGGCGCGTGGCCGAGAACTCCAACATGAGCCACAGCTTCCAGGGGCTTATGCTGCATCTTTCCGGCACGGTGCAGGCGCGCTACGCCCTGGAGAAATACCCCGACGAGATCCGCCTGGCCCACGAGCACGGCTACTTTCACATCCACGACCTGTCCTTTGGCCTGGCCGGGTACTGTGCGGGTTGGAGCCTGCGCGAGCTGCTGCTGGAAGGCTTCAACCTGGAGGGCCGCTCCTGCGCCGGTCCGGCCCGGCATTTCGATTCCGCCATGGGGCAGATGGTGAATTTCCTTGGTACCTTGCAGAACGAATGGGCGGGCGCGCAGGCCTTCAACAACGTGGATACCTACCTCGCGCCCTTCATCCGGCACGATGGCCTTTCTTACGACAAAGTGCGCCAGGCCGTGCAGAAGTTCGTGTTCAACCTGAACACCACCAGCCGCTGGGGCGGGCAGAGCCCCTTCACCAACGTCACCTTCGACCTCACCCCGCCCAAGCACATCGCGGGCGAGGCCGTCATCATCGGCGGCAAGCTGACGGATTCCACCTACGGCGAATACGCGGCCGAGATGGAGATGTTCAACCGCGCCTTCCTGGAAGTGATGCTCGACGGCGACTACGCCGGGCAGATCTTCTCTTTCCCCATTCCCACCTACAACGTGACGGAAGACTTCCCCTGGGAGTCGGAGATCGGCGAGCTTTTGCTTAAGCTTACCGCCAAGTACGGCGCGCCCTATTTCCAGAA
>DIVX01000037.1:36840-37637 GCA_002422505.1 Desulfovibrio sp. UBA6121 | reverse complement strand
TGAACCTGCCCAAGCTGGCCTACCTTTCCCAGGGCGAGGACGAGTTTTTGACCCTTGTCGAGGAATACGCCAACCTGGCCAAGGACGCCCTGGAGTTCAAGCGCAAGCTCATCACCGGCAATCTGGAGCGCGGCATGTTCCCCTGGACGCGCCGTTACCTCAAGCAAGGCTTCCGCGGCCATTTCTCCACAATCGGCCTGCTGGGCGGGCACGAGGCCTGCCTGAACCTCATAGGCAAGGGCATTGAGACCGAGAACGGCATGCGGCTGATGCGCCGCACCCTGAACCGCCTGCGCGACATCACCAGCGGCTTTCAGGAGGAGACCGGCAACCTGTACAATCTTGAGGCCACCCCGGCCGAAGGCACCANNAGCTACCGCCTGGCCAAGATCGACAGGAATCTCTATGCCGATATCATCACCAGCGGCAACGGCACGCCGTATTACACCAATTCCACCACGCTGCCCGTGGGCCACTCCGAAGACGTGCTGGCCTGCCTGGAGCACCAGGACCAGCTGCAGCCGCTCTACACCGGCGGCACCGTGTTCCACACCTTCCTGGGCGAGTCCGTGGCCGATACGGCAAGCCTGCGCGAATTCATCGTGAAAAGCTTCCGCAACACCAAGATTCCGTTCCTGTCCATCACGCCCACCTTCAGCGTGTGCAAAGACCACGGCTACATCCACGGCGAGCACGAAACCTGCCCCACCTGCGGAGCCGAGGCCGAAGTGTACACGCGCATTGTGGGCTACTACCGGCCCGTCTCGCGCTGGAACAAGGGCAAGCAGGCCGAGTAC
>DIVX01000037.1:0-36822 GCA_002422505.1 Desulfovibrio sp. UBA6121 | reverse complement strand
GAGGGCCAAGGCCCTCTGGACACCCGATAGCGCCGGGTCTTTGGTTTGCAAGAGCAGACCAAAGGCCCGGCGCGGATGTTTTGGCAGGACAGGAGATGGCGCCGGTGTTTGAAAGGCGTTGTGGAATACTTGGGTGGGGCAGGGCGTTGCCTTGCGCGTGGCCCGTTACAGCCAGCTGGCCTTGAGCTCGTTGCGCGGGGGAATCAGGGCGTAACGCACTTTGGGCACGCCCAGCATCAAGGCGCCAAAGACCTTGCGGCCTTCCGGCACGCCGATGCCCGCCGCCAGCGCAGGGTTGTTGGCCAACGCGCGCTGCACAATGCCGCCCCAGCACACGCCCAGGCCATGGGCCGCCGCCGCCAGCTCCAGGTAGCTCAGGGCTATGGCCGCATCCGTCAGGCCCCAGTCGTTGTCTGCATCGCCCAGGGCGATGACCACATGCGGCGCGCCGCGCATGACAAAGTCGTCACCCCGCGCGGCCAGGCCCGCGTAGCGTTCCATGCCCGGCATGGGCAGCATCCACTCGGCAATGTCCTTGGCCAGCGCCTTAGTGCGTTCCGGGGTCTCCAACACGATGTAGCTGATCTGCTGGGTGTTTTTGGCCGTGGGGGCAATGCGGGCGAGGTCAAGCAGCTCCGCCAGGGTTTCGCGCGGCACGGCCTGGGCCTTGAACTGCCGCACGGAACGCCGCTGCTTCATCAGGCCCGCCAGTTCCGCGAAGCCGACGCGCTGCCCGGACGCGGGAAGAAAACGCTCCATGGGCAGCAGGGCGTTGTCCAGCGCGCCGTGGGGGCAAATGGCCACGCAGTGGCCGCACTGGATGCAGTCCTCGCTGGCCGCCACGGGGTAGCCGTCCGCGTCGGCCTTTATGCTGCCGATGGGGCAGGCGTTGATGCAGATGCCATCGCGCCTGCAGGTCTCCTTGTCCACGCTGATCAGGTTCATGCTTGGCTCCTTGGTTGAAGAGGTCGGGTTGGGCTTGGCTCTTTTGATCATGTATGCTACTTTTCGCAAGTAGGTATATTTTCGTGCTGTAGTATCATATGTGATACCAATGTGGAATGCTGAGCGTTATTTTACGCTTGTGCCGCGCGCGCGTGGGCAACACAACACGGCTGCATGCTTGGCCGCAGTGGAGGCGATGGTGGACGCGAAGGTTGAAGTCAGGGACGAAGCTGGTGTCGTGGGTGAGAATACGCGGTCTGGCCGGGCGCTGAAACCGGCGTGCTGTGTGCTGCGCAGCTGCGCGGGCAAAAGCTATTTTTGCGCCGTGGAGCTGGCCTTGCAGGTCATTGGCGGCAAGTGGAAGCCCATTATTTTGTGGCACCTGCGCGATGTGGAGCGCCTGCGCTTTGGCGAGCTTAAGCGGCAAATGCCCAATGTGACGCAGAAGATGCTGACGCAGCAGTTGCGTGAGCTGGAAGCGGATGGGCTGCTCTTGCGCACGGTGTACCCGCAGGTGCCGCCCAGGGTGGAGTATGCGCTGACCGAACTTGGGCGCAGCGTGCTGCCGGTGTTGGCGCAGCTGAGCAGCTGGGGCGCGCTCTTCGAGGCCAAGCACCTTGAAGCGGGCGTTGTAGACCCTGGCGCTGCCGGGCAGGAAACAGGGCGCACGCCGTAAGCCGCGAAAAAGCAATCCGCGTGTGCCTGGGCAAGGCCGTGAACATTCGCCGGGGAGCCTAATGCCGCACAAAGCCATCCTTTTCGTCGCATCATTCTGACCCGCCCCCGATGTCCGATCGGGTTGACATGACCCGCATGCCAAGCCGTCTGGGGGCCCTACGAGCTTCGCACCTCACTACGCAGGCGACGAGCCTTCCGCAATACTCCTTTTGAATCCGTATGGTTCTGGAAAACAATCCGGCGGCTCACGCTGTGCCGGTGCGCTGCGGCCTGCTGGTCTCCTTCTTGCTCAGGGGAGTGAACCCCCACGCGCCGAGAGCCCTGGCAGAACACTGGCCAATGTTTGCGCGCAGCACCATGCCGACTGTTTGCTGCAAGTACGCGCAGTCGTTCTTTGTTGAGGAATTGCGGCACGAACACGGCAACTCGAAGGTTTGTCATGAAAACGCCCAGCGGGAGTGTTTGGACAGAGGAATACGGAAGAGCCATGAATGAGGAAAAGCAGACCAGCCAGAGCCTAAACTTACGGTTGGTATACTCGGCGGGGTAGGGGCAAATGGGCAAGCCAGAAATGGTACACGATGTTAGCTCCGAAGGACAGAAAGCCTTCCCTTATTTGGGACAAGTTAGGAAAACGAAAAACGGGTTACAGCACTTCTGTTGTATTTCATTGATCCTCTTGGGGGAAATGAGTAGGATTGAACTCCTGGCCTTTCCGTTGCGAACGGTCCTCTACCGCCTCCCCCCCTGCTAACCTCTCCGCCAGTCGACTCGTCCTCAAATGGCTGTACCGAGCCAGCATCTGCATGGCCTTGTGGCCGGTGATTGCCCGCACTTCCATAACGTCAAGGTCGGTATTCTCGAAGAGGCGGCTTGTTGCCTCGTGGCGCAAGTCGTGGAATCGCAGATCCTCAATTCCTGCCTTGCGTGCCGCGATGAGCATGTTTCGCGTAATGTTGGCCTTGTCTATGCCGAAGACAGACCCCGATACGTTACGTGGCAGAGCGCGAAGAATTTCAAGCGCGCTCGGGGAGAGTGGGACAGATCGTGTTTCCCCGTTCTTGGTGTTGGGCAGCAGGGCAGAGCGTTTCTTTAGGTCAACATGGCTCCAGCTCATCGAAGCAATCTCTTCTCGGCGCATGGCCGTCTCCAGCGCAAAACTGACGACCTCGCGGTGCTGGAGAACGTGGCCTACGGCCAGCGCTATCAGGGCATCGACGCGGAGACAGGCAGGAGGGAGGCGCTCCAGCTGCTGGACAGGCTCGGGCTGGGCCAGCATGCCCATCGCAAGCCGCTTACTCTCTCCGGCGGGGAAAAACAGCGGGTTTCCATCGCCCGGGCGCTGGCCTGCCACCCGAAGCTGCTTTTGCTGGACGAGCCGCTTTCCGCGCTGGACCCGCAATTCAAGGCCGACCTCCGGCAGGAGCTCAAGGCCCTGCATCGCGACACCGGGCTCACGGTGCTCATGGTCACCCACGATTTTCTTGACGCGTTCACCTTGGCGGACCGGGCGGGCGTTATGCACAATGGAAGGCTGGAGCAGGTGGGCACGGTGAAAGAGATCTTCCGGCGGCCCGCAACACCTTTCGTGGCCGAGTTCGTGGGCATGGCCAAGGTCTTGTTCGCCACCTTCCAGGACAGCCAGAGCCTGTTCACGGAACAGGGGGAGCTCTGACGCGAACCCAAAACCCGGCCTTCCGGCTGAGTGCAAGAAAGCCCCGCCGCGAACTCTCTCATTCGCCAGCGGGGCCTTGTCTTCTCTTGGTGCCCAGGGCGGGGCTCGAACCCGCATAACCCGAAGGTTGAGGGATTTTAAGTCCCTTGCGTCTACCAGTTTCGCCACCCGGGCAGCCGGGCACAGTCCTACATGCTGGAACGGGCCAGCGTCAACGCGAACGCGGGCGCAATCTGCCTATAACGCGTCGAACTGGCGCAGATAGTTGGCGTACAGCCGCGCGGGCAGGCGCGAGAAGCGGTCGAAGTCCGACACCCACTCCAGCCCCGGAACAATGGCCCGCACCGCCGGAATGCCCAGGTCCTTGCGCGTCAGGTCTGCGTAGATGGGCGCGTACCCATTGGCCAGAAGGGTTTCCTCCAGCACCAGCAGGTCGCCTTCGGCGCTGCCGGTGGAGTGGTCGGGCAGTTCCTCCAGCAGGCGCACGGGCAAACCCTCCGGGGCCTTTTGCGTGGCCGGGCCGGGGAAGGGGTAGGGAATCTCCGTCATGGCCGAAATGGCCGCGCGCGGGCCGCTCAAGCCTGCGCCCATGCCCTTGTTCACGTCGCCGTGTCTGCCGGTGACGATGGCCTTGTAGCAGGGCACCCCGAACTCCGGCGTGCAGTCCATGAACCACACGTGCATGTCGCAATCTTCATAATCGCCCAGCAGCTTGGCCACGCGTTCGTCCCTGGCCTCCAGGCGGAAGCAGCGCGAAAGGTCGAAGGGCGTCACTGCCTCGGCGTCGCGCTCCAGCACCTCGCCCAGGGCGTGCACCTTGGCCTCCGCCATGCTGTTGCCAGAGGCCAGCCCCGTGGAGCCAAGCGCGCTGAACAGGCTTTGCTCCTCCAGGTTGGCGAAGAGATACACGAACTGCACCGGCACCAGGCAGGGCCGCAGGCCGCTTGCCGTGCGCTCCTGGGCGGGCATCCAGTGGATGCTTTGCCCGGCGTAGGGGGCCTCCAGGCGCACGCGCGAAAGATCAAGCGCATTGGCCTGGGCCGCAACCTCAGCCTGGCTGCCGCGCACGATGGGGCAGTCGTAGGCCAGGCCCAGCACCCCGCGCTTGCCCATGCTGGCGTACGAACTCACGCGCTCGGCCACCTCCATGCTGTACGAGGCCCGCGCGGCGTCCATGTCCAGGCCGCGCCCGTAGCTGGTCTGCATGCCGGAGAGGCTGTAGTTCATGCTTCCGCTGCTGACGGAAAGCTCCACCAGCCACATGCGCAAGAGCGCCACAGGCGAAAGCGAGGCCTTGTGGGCCATCTCCTGCCCCAAGAACACGTTCTTGGCGTCCAATTGCTTGAGGGCGTGGGCGTAGGTTTCCGGCGCGGGGCGGCGCGGATTCTCCGGCGGCAGGGCGGTGGCCAGCCGGGCGCGCACCTCGGCTGCGGTTACGCCGGGGGCTTTCGGCAACTCGTGCGCGGCATAGGGCGCGGCCAGGCCGGTATCTTGCGGGGCGGGCAGGGGCTCGTGAGCCACGATGTTCTGCTGCATCAGCATGGTCCAGGCGTTGTGCAGGGGTTGGTCCGGCAGCAGGTGCGAGCGCAGGTGCAGTGCGGGCGTGTGGCGCGAAAGTTCCGCCGCGTCGAGCCCGGCCATGCGCGGCAAAAGGTGGGCGAGGCGCTCGTGCCCCAGGCAGGCTTCGTACAGCAGCGCCGCCAGTACAGGGTCGGTGATCGTGTCGCCCTGGCGCACTTCCTCCATGAGCTTTTCCACCTTTTTGGTGCGGTGCTCGCCCAGCTTGAACAGCAGGTGCTGGTGCATGAAGTCGTCGAGGGGGTGCCTGTGCAGGTGGTCCACCATTTCCGAGAAGCTCAGGTTGGGGCCAGGGTGCGCGGCAAAGCAGCCAACGCCGGAAACGGTGTCCATGAGGCGGAGTTCATAGCGCATGGGGGCTCCAGGAAAGGCGTGGGGTTATATCATACGAATTTGGGCGGCATACCCGCCGAACGAGGGAACTGTAGGCCAAGTCTGTGCCGGGCACAAGAAGGCCATGCGGAAAGAAGAAGCGGCTGGGAGGGCGGGGCGCAGGCGGAAAGATCACGGGCAGCGGGCAGGCCCGGCCGGGAAGGGCCAGCTCTCCACGCGGTTTCTGCCGCATTGCTTGGCGCGGTACAGCGCCTTGTCGGCCTTTTCGATCATGTCCTCAAGGATATTGGAGCCGAACTGCGGCTCGGGGTCGTATTCGGCCACGCCGATGCTGATGGTGTTGTTGACCACGATTTGCCCAAGCACCAGCGGGCTGGCGGCCACGCTTTCGCGGATGCGTTCCGCCAGGCTCACGGCTTCCGCCAGGGAGGCGTTGGGCGCAAGCACCACGAATTCCTCGCCGCCAAAGCGCGCCGCCATGTCCGATTCGCGGATGGCGGCGGCAATGCGCCCGGCCACGTGGATGAGGTACTTGTCGCCCACGGGGTGGCCGTGGGTGTCGTTCACGTCCTTGAAGTGGTCGATGTCGAGCATCAGGCAGGAGCAGGGCCTGCCTGCGCGCAGCGAAACGCCCAGAAGGCGATAGCCCTCGGCCATCAGGTGGCGGCGGTTGTACATGCCGGTGAGCTGGTCCGTGCGGGAGGTGGTCTGGATGGTCTCTATGTGCTCCAAAAGCGTGGCCGACATGCGGTTGAAGGCGCGCACCAGCTGCTTGAACTCCGTGGGGGCGTCGGTGGTGGCCGCGGGGTCGATGACGTGGCCGTATTCGCCATCCTGGATTCTTTGCGCCCCCTGCACCAAGAGCCGCAGGGGATCCAGAATGGTGCGGGCTATGGCGTGGCCCAAAAAGGCGGAGAACACCACCACCAGCGCGATGCAGATGACGAGCAGCCCTTCCAGGCTGATGGGCAGCGCTTCCAGGCGCGAGGCCAGCCAATACAGCGAAAGCGGCAGCATGGGCAAAATAAGCAGCAGCGCGCTGTACAGCCGCAAAAGGCCCAGCACTCCCAGGCCCTTCAGGCGCATTGGGCTATGATTCTTGTGCGGGTCCATGGCGTTGCACCTCGTACTGCATCGGGGCGGTTCACTTTTCTCCTATCATCTCCGTTATGCTTGCGCAAGCTGGTGTAAAAAGTTGCAGTGGTTGCGCTGGCGTTGCGCGGCGGCCTGCGTTGAAGTGGAAGGCGCGCGTTCAGATGCGCGGCAGAGATGCCAAGCCGGAGTGTCACGCCGGAGTGCCAAGTCGAAGCGCCAGGCCGAAGCGCCAGGCCGGGATGTCAGGCCGGAGTGCGGGCAGTGGAATGGCGCTGCGGGGCTCAGGCCATGGCCCGGCGCGATTTGAACTCGCGCAGGCGGTTTCGGATGTGCTCGGCCGCCTGGGCGGCCTTGTCGCCCTGCCCGGCATAGGACACTGCCTCGCCCGCCGCCGTGGTCATGGTCAGCACCTTGCCCGCCAGCTCCACGGCGCTGATGTCCGAGTAATACACGTCGCGGGTGCCGGTGTCCTCGGTCTGGTAGGCCACGGGGAAGTAAGACTTGAGCGGGAAAATGCGCCCCTTGCGGCTGGCTATGACCACGAAGTCGTCCTTGGGGGCCATCATGGTGCAGCGGGCCTCGGCCTTGAAGTCGCGTAGCATCCAGTGGGCGATTGCGCCGCTGATTTCCACAAAGGGGTAATTGGGCTGGGTTTTGTCGATGCCGCAGGCGCGCAGGCACTCCGCCTCCAGGTTCTCCAGCACATCCTCCTGAAAGGCCTTGTGGTTGTCCTTCACCAGAAAGGCCCCGTAGGCGTCTAGCCCAAGCGGGATGAGCAGGAACACGAAGCCGGAGAGCCCCCCGGCGAAGAGCGTTATGAGGATGAGCGTGAGCAGATAGGCCATGACCTTGGCCTTGGGATTGGAACAGAAGATGATGGGCAGGGCTTCGCTCAGGTCCATGGCTTACAGGTAGGCAATGCCAGGGAAAATGGCAAGCGCGGCGGTGCGGCGGGCCAGATTGTTCCTGTGGATTGGGCCGCCGGGCTGGCGCTGTGTGCCGCGCGGGCACCGGGTGCGCAAGATCGTGTGCGGGCGCTTGCGCCGCAACGCGTGGGTCGTGTGGCGCTTGAACTGCACCAGTCTGGTGCGCAGGGTGCGGAAGGCCGGGCCGTCGGTAGGCGACGCCCGCTTCGGCAGGGGCACCGATTGTCTGCGCTGCGCGTGGACATTGGGATAAAGCGCGGGCGGCGTGGGCGCAGGCCTGACGGCGGGGCCGCTGCCTCGGGCAGGCTGGCGTTGCGCGTGCCGGAACGCGGCGGCGCCTTAGCCCAGCAGGTGCAGGGCGAAGCAGCCGGAGAGCAGCTCCTGCAGCTCCGCCACCAGTTTGAAGGCCCCGCGCAGACGCTCGGCGTCGAGGCTGCCCAGTTCGTCCGGGCGCAGGGTGTTGTCCGGCGTTTCGCCGTGGGCCAGGGCGCTGGCCTGGTTGCGCATGCGCAGGGTTTGGGCGAAGGCGCAGGCCTCGCGCAGGCCACCGGCCATGGAACGCGGCAGAATCCCGGCCTCGCCCAGGGCCTGCAAACGCTCCAGGGTGCCGGTGTGCGGCAGGCCGTGCTGCAGGGCCAGCACCTTGGCTCCCTGGGTGATGGGAAACACCGCGCCGCGCTTCACGTCCACGCCGCCGCGCCCTTTGGCGTCTTTCTGGAGGCTGAAGCCCCGGAACAGGCCCAGCGGCGGGCTGAAACGCACGGCCTCCCGCGCCAGACACTTGAGCAACAGTGCGCTGCCCCGGAAGCGGGCGTCCAGGTCGCGCCGCAGGGAGTGCGCGCGCTCCGGGTCCGGGCCTGCGGGGGCGTCCGGCCCGAGGGGTGACGCCGACCCGAGGGGTGACGTTGGCCCGGCGGGGGCTCCGCCTTGCGCAGGCGCGGGCAGGGGCCGCAGGTCGGCCAGAAGCGAGGCCGTGACCACGCCCTCGGCGTCCGGGCGCTCGGTAATGGCGTCGGCCAGGTCCAGCCAGGCGTCACGGCTGCGTCTCCAGGCCGGGTTGTCCAGCATGATGCGCTTGGGGCAGGGCGGAAAGCCCAGGGCAAGCAGCAGCCGCGTGAGTTCCTCGCCCAGGGCCGCGAACCAGGCTTCGGCGCTGCCGCCCGTCTCGCCCGGCTTGCCGCCCGGATCGCGCTCGTACACCAGCCCCAGGTCCTGGTCCGTGGCCAGATACTGCTCGCGCCGGGCCTGGCTGCCCAGCACGAACACCGCGTGCGGCGCCGGGCATGGCCCTTGTATCGCCTCGATACGGCGCAGGGCCAGGCCCCAGGCCTGGGACATGATGCGGTCGTGCATCAGGCTGATGAGCCTGCCCACGGCCTCGGACCCGATGCCTTCGGCCACGGAGCGCGCAGCCAGGCGCGCGAGCCGCCCGAAGCAGCGCGCCAGGGCGGGCTCGTCCTGCGCGGCGTTGATTTCCGCCGCCAGCGCCAGTGGGCTTTCGCCCCGCGCGGCCAGCATGGCCCCCTCGCCCAGCAGCCCTGCGGGCGCGCCGCTGGCGTTCAACAGCACCAGGCGGCGCACCCCGTGGCGCACCATGCGCGAGAAAGCCTCGATGAGCAGGTCGTCCGGTGCGGCGGTGATGAGCTGGCGCGTCATGACGCGCGAAACAGGCAGGGTGGCGGCGTCGAGCCCGGCGGCCACCACGCGCACCAGCACGTCTCGCTCGGTGAGGATGCCCAGGCTTGCCGCGTCCTGGCCCTCGGGGCCGTGCTCCGCCCCGGTGCGCACCAGGGCCGCAGTGGCCCCGGCCTGGGCCATGGCCTGCGCCGCCTGGGCTACTGTGTCCGCGCCGTGCACGAACACCGGGGCCGGGCAGGGCACGTCCGAGGCCTTGAGCCGCAGGAAGGGATCGGGCGGCAGGGCGTCTGTCGTGGTTGCGTGCTGGTCTGCATCGGGGCGGGAGCCGGGCATGGGCGTCTCCTTGGGGGCAGTGCAGGTCCCCCGCCCCGGTTGCGCCGTACAGGCGGGCGCGCCGGAGCGGGGGAGATGTTTCATCAGTCTGGCCTGGGCTCGTCCACGTTCACGCCCAGGTAGTTGCGCACCTTCTGCTCAGGGTAACGCGCTTCGGCCTCTGCGTCACCCTTGATAAGCGAACCGATGTACCCGGCAAGGAAGGCCCCGGTGATGGAGATGAGCGCCGGATTCTTGAGCGGGAACACGGCGGCCGGGTTCTTCAGAATGTCCACCCACACGGTGGGGCTGAAGATGATGAGCACCACGGCCAGGGTTGTGCCGGTGACGATGGAGCACACCGCGCCGAAGGTGCTGAACTTGCGCCAGGTGATGGACAAGAGCAGGGCCGGGAAGTTGGCGCTGGCGGCGATGGCGAAGGCCAGGCCCACCATGAAGGCCACGTTCTGCCCCTTGAAGGCCAGGCCCAGGGCCACGGCCAGCACGCCCAGGCCCAGGGTGGCGGCCTTGGCCACGCGCACTTCCTCCTGCTCGTTGGCGCGGCCGCTGCGGAACACGTTCACGTACAGGTCGTGGGAAAGCGTCGTGGCCCCGGCGAGGGTGAGGCCCGCCACCACGGCCAGGATGGTGGCGAAGGCCACGGCGGCGATGAAGCCCAGGAACATGGTGCCGCCCGTCGCCTCGGCCAAGAGCAGGGCCGCCATGTTGCCGCCCTTGTCAACGCTGGTGATGACATCCTGCCCCACCAGCACCATAGCCCCGAAGCCGATGATGAAGGTGAGGATGTAGAAGAAGGCGATGAAGCCGGTGGCCACGAACACGCTCTTGCGCGCGGCCTTGGCGTCGGGCACTGTGTAAAAGCGCATGAGGATGTGCGGCAACCCGGCCGTGCCGAACATGAGGGCCAGGCCCAGGGACATGGCGTCCCACGGGTTGGACACCAGCCCGCCCGGGGCCAGCACCTGCGGGCCGTACTTGGCCTGCGCGGCGGCGAAGAGATTCACCGGGTTCATGCCGAACTTGGAAAGCACCATGAGGACCAGCACCGTGGCCCCGCCAAGGAGCAGCACGGCCTTGATGATTTGCACCCAGGTGGTAGCGAGCATGCCGCCGAAGAGCACGTAAGCGATCATCACCGCGCCCACGAACACGATGGCCACTTCATAGGGCAGGCCGAACATCATCTTGATGAGCGAGCCGGAACCCACCATCTGCGCGATGAGATAGAAGCACACGGTCATGAGCGAGCCCACGCTGGCGGCGATGCGGATGGGCTTTTGCGACAGGCGGTAGGCCACCACGTCGGCGAAGGTGTACTTGCCCAGGTTGCGCAAGGGCTCCGCGATGAGGAACATGATGAGCGGCCAGCCCACGAGAAAGCCGATGGAGTAGATGAGGCCGTCGTACCCCTTGAGCGACACGAGCCCGGCAATGCCCAGGAAGCTGGCCGCGCTCATGTAGTCTCCCGCCAGGGCCAGGCCGTTCTGGAAGCCGGAGATGCCGCCGCCTGCGGTGTAGAACTCCGCCGTGGTCCTGGTGCGTTTGGCCGCAAAGTAGGTTATTCCCAGGGTCACCGAGATGAACACGAAAAAGAACAGGATGCTGGTGAGGTTGGGCTGCCCGATTGTGGTGGTGAACTGGTCCATTATTCGCTCCTTTTGAGTCCCTGGCGGATCTGGCTCACTGCGCTGTCGTATGTGTCGTTGGCCCAGAACACGTAAACCCCGGTAAGCCCCCAGGCCAGCAGGATGACGAAGAGCCCCACCGGAATGCCGACGGAGAGGCCGTCCGTCAGCAGGGCCGAGAGCAGCTCCTTGTTGAAGGCCAGGACCAGGATGAAGCCGAAGTACGCCCCAAGCATGATCACCGTCAGTACTGCCGAGATGAAGCCCTTCCTGGCGACCAGGTCCTTGAACTCGGGCGAGTCGATGATTGTCTGCGCGTCACGTTTCATGCTGCTTCCTCCTGTTGCTCGTTTGGGCTTTGGCCCGCTCCCGGCCTGTCCGGGGGGCGGCCGCGCCGTCTTCAAGAACCAGCTGTAAAGGGCTTTTTCCTGCGCCGACAGCTTCTTTCGTCAAACGGCGGCTTTGCGGCGGTGAGCACGCATTTGGGCCGGTTGAACACTCACCCGCGTTTTTGCGCCGCTCGCCGCAGGTCAGCGGTTGGCCGTGAGGAAGCGCGCGCGGTAAACGGCGCACAGCACCAAAAACCGCCATCGGCAGGCTTCTTGCTTCCGCTTGGCGCAAGAAACATCTGCCGGAGCGCGCATGAATGTTCTCGTTTTGAACCTTACCCGGCTGGGCGACTTGCTGCAGTCCCAGCCCGCCATAACGGGCCTTGCGGCCCAAGGGCACCGCGTGGGCCTAGTGTGCCTGGACAACTTCGCCCCGGCTGCGGCCTTGATGCGCGACGTTTGCGCCCTGTACCCCCTGCGCGGCGCGCGGCTTTTGGCCCGGCTGGACGCGGACTGGCGCAGCGCCCTGGCCGTGCACCGCGAGCTGGTGGACGCGGTGCGCGCCGAGTTCGCGCCCGATGCCGTCATCAATCTGACGCCTTCCCAGCCCGCGCGATTGCTGGCCATGAACTTTGCCCCCGCAGGGACAGCGCAAACCCTGGGCTTCGCCCTGGACGAACTGGGCTTCAACGCCGACAGCAGCCTGTGGGCGGCCTTTTTGCAACTTGCCTCCACCTCGCGCGGGGCCAGCCCCTTCAACATAGTGGACCTGTTCCGGCGCATCGCCGGGCTGGGGCAGGGCGGGGCAACCGCACACGCGGGCTTTGGCCTGCGCGGCCCAACGGACGAGGAAAAGCAGGCGGCCCGGCAACGGCTGCTGGCGTGTGCGCCCCAGGCCCCGGCGCGCGGCCATGTCGCCCTGCAACTGGGCGCCAGCGAAGACCGCAGGCGTTGGCCCGTGGAATATTTCGCACATGTGGCGCGCGGGCTGTCCCAGGCGGGGTACACGCCGGTGCTTGTAGGCACGGAGTCGGAAAAGGCCCTGGGCGCGCGGTTGAAGGAAGCCTGCGGCGTGCCCGTGGCCGATCTTCAGGGGGCCACCAACCTGCGGGAGCTGGCCGCTGCGCTGTGCGCCTGCGAGCTGCTCATCACCAACGATACCGGGACGATGCACCTGGCTGCGGGCCTGAACGTGCCCTGCCTGGCTATTTTTCTGTGCACGGCCCAGCCCTGGGACACCGGNNGCCCTGCCACCCCTGCGCCTTCGGCTGTGCCTGCCCCAACGACCTGGCCTGCCGCCGGGCCATTCAGCCCGCCGGGGTGCTGGCCCTGGCTGAAACCATGCTGGGCGGGGGCGCGTCTGAAAATTGGAGTGCGCCCGGCGCGCGGGTTTGGCGCACGGTGCTGGGAGCCGACGGCCTGCTGGACCTTGAGAGCCTTTCCGGTCATGAAGGCGACGACCGCACCCGGCTCATCCGTTTGCAGCGCAGCCTGTACCGGCCCTATCTGGACGGCGAGGCCCTGCCGGAGCATGTGGCGCCCGCCGGGCTTTCGCCCGCGCTTTCGGCCACGCTTTCGCGCTGTGTGGAGGATGTGCTGGCGCTGCTGAACCTGTTGCAGCGCCAAGGCGAACTGCTGGCCCGCGAGCCCCTGCCCGCCATGAAGGCCAAGTTCCTGGCCACCTGGCAGCGGGTGCGCGCCAGCCTGGAGGCCCAGGAACGTTTGGCGCTGCTGGCCGCCCTGTGGACCTTCGAGGCCGAGCGGCCGGGGCTGGACCTTGACGGGATTTTGGCCCTGGCCGGACGTTTTGCGCAACTGCTGCAGCGCATGCGGCAAAGCTTAAGTGTTGGCACATCCGTTGCATAATAATCGGCGTGCCGCCGCAACAAGAAATTTCATCCCGCTTACAGAACCACCCAAGGAGGGGCAGAATATGATTCTCATCGATGGGCAGAAACAGGAAATGGACGTGTCGAGCTTTCAGAACCTCGACCAGATTTTTGTCAAGGTGATGGAGGAAGGCGCCCTTGAGAACCGGGTGGTGACGGATGTTTTCGTCAACGAGAAGCCCTTCTCCGAGATCTACCCGCACCAGGCCGAGGACATCGACCTGACCGACGTGCAGAGCGTGGACATCCGCACCCTTGGCGTGGCCGAGGTGGCCGTGGAGATTACCCGCGAGCTGTACAAGGTTGTGACCCTGATGGGCGAGGGCGCCACCCGCGTGGCCGAACTGTTCCGCCAGGCCGACGACGCCGAGGCCCTGGAGACCTACCAGGACCTGCTGGACGTCACCCGCGACTTCATCGGCATGGTCAGCGTGTTGCGCGGCGGCTTCGCCTTGAAGGACCACAAGGAGTTCATCGAGGCTGGCGACCAGCTTTCCGCCCTGTTCAGCGAGATGACCGACGTGCTGGCCAACGAGGACTGGATTCTGCTGGCCGACCTGCTGGAATACGAGTTCCTGCCCGCCGTGAACCGCTGGAAGAAGGTCGTTGCGCTGCTGCGCGAGGACGTGCGGACCTCCGGGAAGGTGTAGCATGCACCCCGCGCTCAAACTGCTGGACAAGGCCATCGCCCTGGGCCGCCAGGAGTTGGCCCACTTGGCCGCTGGCGAGCTGGACCAGGCCGAGGCCCTGGCCTTTGGGCGCGACAGCCTGCTGACCGAGGCCCTTTCCGACGACAACCTCTCCGCGCCGCAGAGCCTGGACGAACTGCTGTCCCGGCTCACCGAGCTCAAGGAGTTGCAGGCGCAGATCATCGACGCGGCCGGACGCCTGCACCGCAGCTTGGGCGACCGGTTGCGCCGCACCGGCAAGGAACGCAAGCGCCACGCCGGGTATGGCCGCGCCGCGCGCCCCACGCCCCGCGTTCAAAGCCAGTACATCAGCCAGAACGGCTAGCCTTTTCCGGGCCGGGCGGTCCGCCCCGAGTGGACCGCCCGCCACGCCTCGTACGCTTCCCTTTCCCCGCAAAATTCCACGCGCCCGGCCTTAAGGCGCAGCACCCTGTTCACCTGCTCCGGCAGGTCGCGCAGGTGGTGCGTCACCATCACCAGCGGCGTTCCGGCCTGGGCCATGCGTGCGAGCAGCTCGCGGGCGTCGCGGCGGGCGCGGGTGTCCAGCCCGGCCATGGGCTCGTCCAGCAGCAGCAGGGCCGGACCGTTCCCCCCGTGCCCCAGCAGGGCCCTGGCAAACATGACCCGGCGCAACTGCCCGCGCGAAAGGCTTTGGATGCTGCGCCCGGCCAGCCGCGAGAGGCCGAAGAACTCAAGCAGCTGCGCCGCGCGCGCGCGCAGCTCCGGCCCGGCCTCCGCATACAGGCCGATGCTGCCGAAGGCCCCGGACCACACGGTTTCATCCACCCGCAGGTTCCAGCCGTAGTCGCGGTCCAGGGCGGCCCCCACCCGGCCGATGCGCCTGCGCGTTTCGTCCAGGGTGTGCCCCGGCAGGGCGAAGCCGTACTCCACGCGCCCCGGCGGGCCGGAAAGGGCCGAGGGCCAAAGCTCGCCCGCCAGGAGGTTCAGCAGGGTGGTCTTGCCTGCGCCGTTCTGGCCCAGCACGGCCCAGTGTTCGCCAGGGCGAAGGGTCCAGTCGATGCCTGAAAGCAGGGTCGCGCCATCGAGCACCACGTCTGCCCCGCTGATGTGCACCAGGAAAGCGCTCGAAGCGGGCGGGGCAAGCGGCACGTCCGGGGCTGCGGCTTGGGCAGCCAACGGTACAAAGGGCTGGCCGCTCGCCTGGGCCTGGGCCTGCCAGCCGGGCAACGTCGCAGGTGTGCTCAGCTCCGAAGCTTCAGCCGTACCATCCAACGCGTGTCCGGGCCTGCCAGCCGTCAAACCTTCCGGCAACTCCGGTGCGTACCGGCCCGCCGCATCTCCCGGCATATCCCCCGGCGTAGCCGTAGCCATGCCTTCGGTTCGGTGGCTGGCGGGCCGCTCCTGGTCCAGCCGGGCCGCAATATCTCCCAGGGGGCCGCAGGCCACGATGCGCCCGGCCTGAAGCACCAGGGCCTGCGTCACGCTGGCGGGCAGCTCGTCCGTCCTGTGGCTGCAAAACAACATGGCCAGACGCGGTTCGGCCTCGCAGGCGCGGTCCAGCACGGCCAGAAAGGCGGCGCGGGCTTGCGCGTCCAGTCCCTCCAGACATTCATCGAGGAACAGCGCGGCCGGTTTGCAGGCCAGGGCCCGGGCCAGCAGCAGCGAACGGGCCTGCCCGGTGGACAGGCGCGCCACGCGCTGCCCGGCCAGGTGGGTGAGGCCCAGCAGCTCCAGGGTCGCCAGGGCCTGGGCGCGTTCGTCCTTGGTGGGCGTGGCGTAGAGCAGGGCGGTGTCGTAAAAGCCGGAGAGCACGGCCTCCAGGCCGGTGGCCGCCCACTCGTTGCGGGCATAGAGGTCCTGCATGTCGGCGGAGACCACGGCCAGGCGCTGGCGCAGGCCCAGGGGGCTTGTTTGCGGCGCGCCGCCCTCGGCGCTGGCAGGATCGGGCAGGCAGTAAATGCGCACGGCCTGTTCTCCGCGTTCGCCGCCCAGCCCCGCGTCCGGGCGTGCGGCAGGCTGGTCGGGGGTGATGTCGCCGCGCAAGAGGCGCAGAAAGGTTGTCTTGCCCGCTCCGTTCTGGCCCAGCACGGCCCAACGCGCTCCGGCGTCCAGGCGAAAGTCCAGGTCCGCCAGCAGGCGCGCGCCCCCACGGCTGACGCTGGCCCCGCAAAGGCGCACCAAGGGCGCTTCCGGGGTATGCTCATGGCCGGTCATGGCTTCTCCTAAGGTGTTTTATGCACGGGTCTTGCGTGGCTCATGCGGGGCGCATCATGCCCAGAGCCGGGCCTGGGCGCAAGGGCGCAGTGCGGGCCAGATTCGGGCCGGGCGCGGGCGGCCTTGCCCCGGCGCTGCTTTCGCGCTACCGCTCATGCAGCATGAACAACACCGCCTGCCCCACCGCGCTGCCCGTGGCCTTGCTGCGCCAGCAGAACTACGACCGCAACGCCCTGCAGGACGCCGTGGAGCGCCTGTTCGTCGCATGTGGGCTTGGCGTCGCCCCTGGCGAGCGCGTGCTGGTGAAGCCGAATCTCGTTTCCCGCGCCAACGCGGGGCTTTCCTGCACGCACCCGGCAGTGGTGCGGGCCGTGTGCGCGCATTTGCTGGACCTTGGGGCCGTGGTGCGCGTGGCCGATTCCCCGGCCTTTGGCAGTGCGGAGCGCGTGGCCCGCGCCTGCGGCCTGGACGCGGCCCTGGCCCCCCTGGGCCTGGGGGTGACGACCCTGAAGCGGCCCGTTGCGCTGCCGCTCTCGCGCGGCGGGGTCATCGGGGTCTCTCGCTCGGCCCTGGAGGCCGACCGTCTCGTCAGCGTGGCGCGGCTCAAGGCCCACGGCCAGTTCCGGGTCACGGGCAGCGTCAAGAATGTCTTCGGCTGCGTGTGCGGCTGCCGCAAGGCCCTGGCCCACATGCGCCTGGGCGAAACGCCGGGAGCCATGGAAGCCATGGTGCTCGACGTATTCGCCGCCCTGCCGCCCGTTGCCGCCGTTGCCGACGCCGTGGTGGCCCTGCATCGCGGCGGGCCGGTGCATGGCCAGGGCTTTGCCCTTGGCCTGGTGGGGGCCTCGCCCGCGCCCATGGCCCTGGATGCGGCGCTGTTCGGCCTGCTGGGCCTGGGTCCGGCGGAGGTGCCCCTCTGGGCTGAGGCCCAGCGGCGCGGCCTGCCCGGAGCCGATCCCGCCGCCGCCGCGTTCCCCCTGGCCCAGCCCCAAGACTTCGACGCCACGGGCTTTGAACTCCAGGCGGGGTTGGAGCCCATGCGCTTCGAGCCCCTGCGCTTTGTGCGCGGCAGGGTGAAAAGCCTGCTGGACCGCCTGGGCTGAGGGCCGAGCCTCGCCGCACGGCGGTGCTGTTGCCGCGAAGCTCCGGCGGGCAACCGCCCGCGCGTTCACGGGCCTTGCATCCTGGCCCGGCCTTGGCTATCACCACAGAACGTTTGAAGGGCAAGGAGCTTCAATGGCAAGCGCAGACATTCGCCGCCGATTCGTCGTCACCGGCCAGGTGCAGGGCGTCGGCTTCCGACCCTTCATCTTTCGCCTGGCCGAGGAGCTGAACCTCTCAGGCACCGTGCGCAACACCCCGGAGGGCGTGGTCATAGAGGTGCAGGGCCAGCCCCGGCAGATTGACCTGTTCGCCCAGCGTTTGGAGACGGAGCAGCCGCCTCTGGCGCGCATTCTGCGCGTGAGCGTGCAGGAGGTTCCTGTGCAGCAGGAGGCCGAGGGCTTCTGCATCTGCAAAAGCACCGGCGGGGCCGGGCACGATGTGCTCATCAGCCCGGACGTGGCCACCTGCCCGGATTGCCTGGCCGAACTCTTCGACAAGACCAACCGGCGCTTTCTGTACCCCTTCACCAATTGCACCAACTGCGGCCCGCGCTATACNNCACGCCCAGCCCAACGCCTGCCCGGTCTGCGGGCCCAAGATCTGGCTGTCCGACCGTTCCGGCCTGGTGGTGGCCCGGCGCGACGAAGCCATGCGCAAGCTGGCCGCCATTCTTTTGCAGGGGGGCATTGTGGCGGTCAAAGGCCTGGGCGGCTTCCATCTGGTGTGCGACGCCACCAGCCAGGAGGCCGTGCGCGAACTGCGGCTGCGCAAAAAGCGCCCGCACAAGCCCCTGGCGGTCATGGTGCCGAATTTGGAAACCGCCCGCGCCCTGGCCCACACCACCCCGGCAGAGGAAGAGTGGCTGTCCGGCCCGGTGCGGCCCATAGTGCTGTGCCAAAAGGTGCGCGGCGCGCCCCTGGCCGCCGCCGTGGCCCCGGACATGGCCCACGTGGGCCTGATGCTGCCCTATACGCCGCTGCACCACGTGCTGCTCCAGCGCTTTGGCCGCCTGCTTTCGCAGGAGCGGCAGAACATGCCCGCCGCCCTGGTCATGACCTCCGGCAACCTTTCGGACGAGCCCATCTGCCTGGGCAACCGCGAGGCCCTGGGCCGCCTGGCGGAGGTGGCGGACATCTTCCTGTTCCACAACCGCGACATCCTCATCCGCACCGACGATTCCGTGTTGCGCGTGCTGCCTGATACGGGCGAAACCCAGTTCCTGCGCCGGGCGCGGGGCTTTGCGCCGCAGCCGGTGTTCCTGGCCGAGTCGGGGCCAAGCGTCATGGGCCTGGGGCCGGAGCTCAAGTGCACCCTCACCCTCACCAAGGGCGACCAGGCCTTTGTGAGCCAGCACCTGGGCGACATGCAGAACATCGAGACCCTGGGCTTCCACCACGAAATGGCCGAGCACTTTCAAGATATTCTGCAAACCGAGCCCACCCTGGTGGTGCGCGACCTGCACCCCAATTATCTGACCACCAGCGTGGCCCAGGAGATGGTGCGCAAGACCGGCGTGGCCATTTGCGCCTTGCAGCACCACTTTGCCCACGCCCACGCCGTGCTGGCGGAGAACAAGCACCAGGGCCCGGCCCTGGCCCTTGCGCTGGACGGCACCGGCTTCGGCACCAGCCAGCCCCAACTGGGCGGCGGCGCCAACTGGTCCATTTGGGGCGGGGAATGCCTGCTGGTGGACACCGCCACCCTGCGCCACGAGCGCTTGGCGCATTTTGCCGAGTTCAGCCTGCCCGGTGGCGAGGCCGCCGTGCGCGAGCCCTGGCGGCTGGCCCAGGCCATGCTGTGGGAATTGGACATGGAATCCAGCGGCCAGGACGGCAGCCCGCCATGGCCCTGGTTGCCGGAATTCCAGCAGGCCAGCGCCTTTTTGCCGCAGATTCTGCGCAAGAGCCTCAATTGCCCGCTGACCTCCAGTTGCGGGCGGCTTTTCGACGCCGCCGCAGCCATGCTGGGCCTGTGCCTGCGCACCACCTACGAAGGCCAGGCGGCCATTTTGCTGGAGCAGGCCCAGGATCTTTCCATTTCCTTGAACGATGCTGCCGAGTACCCCTGCTCGCTGATGAAGAGCACGGCCACCGGACGTTTGGAGACGGACCAGCTGCCGCGCGAACTGGACACCTACAGCCTCTTCCGGGGCATCCTGCACGACATCAACGCGGGCGAAAGCGTGCCCGTCATCGCCCGGCGCTTCCACGCCAGCCTGATCATCGGCCTGGCGGAAATGGCCCGGCGTTTGGCCAAAAAACACGGCGTGGCGCATGTGGCGCTCTCCGGCGGAGTGATGCAGAATCTCACCTTCGCCCAGGAACTGCCCGCCGCCCTGCTTGAAAGAGGACTCATGCCCCTGACGCACAAGCTTTTGCCGCCCAACGACGGCTGCATCTCCCTCGGCCAGGCCGCTTACGGCCAGCGCATGCTCACCCTGCGCAAGTCGTGCACGTTATGAGCGCGCCCGCCCAGACCCAGCTGCGCACCCTGACCCTGCGCAAGAACGAGGACCGCCGCCTGAGCGCCGGGCACCTGTGGATCTTCAGCAACGAGGTCGATGTGGGCAGGACGCCGCTCACGGGCTTTGCGCCCGGAGAATGCGCCCGCGTGGAGTCGTCGCAGGGGCGGCCCCTCGGCTCGGCCTACGTCAACCCCGGCGCGCTCATCGCCGGGCGCGTGTATTGCCAGGACGCCACGCGCCCCCTGGACGCCGAACTGCTGCGCGCACGCCTGGGCACGGCCCTGGCCCTGCGGCAGGATCTCTTTGCCGACCCGTATTACCGCCTGGCCTTTGGCGAGGCCGACATGCTGCCCGGCCTGGTGGTGGACCGCTTTGGCGATGTGCTGGCCGTGCAGATTGGCACGGCGGGCATGGAGCGCCTGCGCGCGGAGCTTGTGGACGTGTTGACGGAGCTGCTGGCCCCGCGCGGCATTCTGTTCAAGAACGATTTGCCGGGCCGCGAATTGGAGGGCCTGCCCCGCGTGGTGGAGCTGGCCATGGGCGAGGCGCCGGAAGAGGCCGAGATTTTGGAGAATGGCTGCCGCTTCGTGTTCCCCCTGGCGGGCGGGCAGAAAACGGGCTGGTTCTACGACATGCGCGAAACCCGCGCCCTGGCGGCTTCGCTTTCCGCCGGGCGGCAGGTGCTGGACGTGTTCTCCTACGCGGGCGGGCTGGGCATCGCCTGCGCCAAGGCCGGGGCCACACGCGCCGTGTGCCTGGACGCCTCCGGCGTGGCGCTTTCCTACGCGGGCAAGAGCGCGGAGCTTTCCGGCGTGGCGGAGCGCGTGGAGCTTTTGGAGGCGGACGCCCTGGCGGGCCTGAAGGAACTGCGCGCGCAGGGGCGGCGTTTTGGGCTGGTGAGCGTGGACCCTCCGGCTTTCGTCAAGCGCCGCAAGGATTTGGAAAAGGGGCTGGCGGCCTACCGCACGGCCAACCGTCTGGCGCTGGAGCTGGTGGAGGACGGTGGGTTCCTGGTGGCCTGCTCCTGCTCGCAGCACGTGGGACGCGACGACCTGCGCAAGGTGCTTTCCGGCGCCGCGCGCGACGCAGGCGTGCGCCTCAGCATCATACGCCAGTGCCATCAGGCGGCGGATCATCCCATCCACCCGGCCATGCCGGAAACCGAATACCTCAAGGGCTTCCTGTGCCGCGTGTCGCGGCCGGGCAGGGGCCAGTAGCGCGGAATCATAATGAGTGAGACGAAGTACCATCCCAAGCCCAGCTGCGGCACGCCGCGCGGCGATGCGGACTGCAATCCGTCCGGTTGCGGCGCGTCTTGCGGCGGCCAGGTCACTGGTGGACAGACCACCGGCGTGGAGACCATCGACCTGCGCCACGTGACCTGCGGCCTCGTGCCCGCCATTTTGGATGCGCTCAAGGCCGTGCAGGGCGATCAGGCCGATGTGCTGGTGCGCGCGGGCATTGAGACGGAGATCATCAACGGCTTCGGCACCGGCGGGGACTGGGCCTTCCAGTTTCAGCCCAGCTTCGGCCACGGTTTGGCGCGCTTTGCCCGCCTCCCGGCGGACAGGCTGAAGCGGCTGCGTCTGGACACTTTGGACTACTAGCACCGGACCGCCACACCGAGCCGCCACACCGGNNATCTCCACGCCGGGCCGCCACACCGGGCAGCGCGGAGCGCGTATGCCTCGAACTCTGCGGACATGAGGGCGCGCAACGACAAGTACCCGCGCGGGAAGCAGCGCTTCAAAGAGCGCGCAGTCGAACAAAAAGCGCCGCCTGGGCTGATGCCTGGGCGGCGCTTCGTTCTGATTCGCGCGGGCGGATGGGCTTGGGGTGCAGAGCTTCTTTGCCGCGCAGGCCTTGGGCGTGTTGGGCTGTGCTGCCAGCGCCCTGCGCCTGGGCCCGTTGCCTGGGCCCGGTGCCTGGGCCTGCTGCCTGCGTCCTGTGTCTGGGCCCGGTGCCTGGGACTGTCGGCTGCGCGCCTTGGCGCTGCGCCCTGGCGGCGGGGCTAGAAATCCGGCAGTTGGCCCAGCAGCAGCATGTGCATGCGCCGCACCATGGGCGCGGGAATGGGCGACTGCCAGAAGCCCAGCGCATCGGCCAGCACGGAGGCCCCGAGGAGCACCGCCAGGCTGCCTGCGGCCAGGCTCCACCAGGGCAGGCGCAGCCCGGCGAAACGCACGCCCAGGCAGCCCGCAACCGGGCAGGCCCCCACGCACTCCGCGCAGCCCTGGCATTCCGGCGAGTTCACGCGGCGCAGGGCGTCTACCGGCAGGCCCACGGGGCAGGCCTTGGCGCAGCGCCCGCAGCCGATGCAGGCGGCTTCTTCGCGGGTTATGGCGCTGGGCGAAAGCCAGGAGAAAAGCCCCAGAAGCGCGCCATACGGGCAGAGCGCCCGGCACCAGAAGGCCGGAATCACCACCGAGGCGGCGGCCAGCAGCCCCAGCACCCCCAGGGAGAGGGCGGAAGGCTGCTGGAAGAAGAGCAGCATCTTGGTATCGGCCACCATGTTGAAGGGCGCGCGCAGAAAGGCCTCGATGTCCTGCGCGCCCATGCTGAACGTGACGTAGCAGAAAGCCGCCAACAGCAGGTACTTGGGCGCGGCCAGCACGCGGCGGGCAAAGGGGCCGGGCCGCCACACCACGCCGAGCCTGCGGCCCAGGCGCTCCAGCAGGTTGGAAAGCAGGCCCACCGGGCACAGCTGCCCGCAGAAACCCTTGCGCCACAGGAAGCTTATGGCCAAAAGGGCCAGAAAGATCGTCAGCCCGGCGGGATGGATGGGGTCGTAGGCTCCTGTGAACAGCAGGCGCTTGGCGGCCATGAGCGCGCTGATGGGCAGGAAGCCTTCCACTGCGGGCGGTTTGGGCGTCCAGACTTCGCTTTGCCCCAGGGCCCAGCGCACGTGGTCCAGAAAACGCAGGCCCGTCCAGACGAGGAACACGGCAAAGCCCCCCTGCGCCAGCAGGCGCAAGGTGGCGGGGGTGCTGTGCTTGCGCATGGCGGAAGCCGCCGGGCCTAGGCCCAGCCGCGGACCTCCGCCGCGAAGAGGTCGAGGTTGTTGGGCTCGCCGGGCTTGTGCTCGTCCGGGTAGAGCAGGGCGGACATGTAGAACACGCTGCCGATGCGCAGGGAGTTGCTGGCGTTCAGCGAAAAGCCGTTCAGGCGCTCGCCCGCAGCAGCGGCCAGAGGCGCGCTTAAGGCTTGCAGCAGGGGCGCGGCATCGGCGGCCAAGGCGGCCAAAAGCTCGGCCTTGCGGCGCATAGCCGCCTCGTACCCGGCCTGGTCGCCCTCGTTGTGGATGATGGCCTGGGCCTCGGTCTCCAGGGCCTTGACCTGCCGGGCTTTTTCATCAAGATAATCCGCCAGTTTGGCGATTGCTACGGCGCTCATTGCATCCTCCTTGCGGGACAAAGCCCACCCCATGGGCGCAAAGATAGCCCTGAGGCGGGGCGCTGGCAAGGCCTGCACGCCAGGTCCAGCCGCCGTGTCCGCCCGCGTGGGCTGGCGCAAAGGGCCCAGCTGCGCGCCTTTCCGGTGCGGCTGGACAGAACGCCGCTTTCCCGGTACCCCTGGCCCCGAACCCGCGCACCAGATGAACCACGTGAAGGAGGCCACCGTGCCCATACTCTCCGCAAGCCTCGGCATTACCCGCTACCGCGTTGTGGGCGAAATACCCGACGCCCTGTGGCGCGAAATTCCCCAGCGCCTCAAGGACAACGCCTTCAAGGACATCGACGCCACCACGGACGAGCGCTCCTTCGGCTGGTGCAACCTGGACAACATGCTGGATCTGGAGTGGGCCGAGTCTCCGCCGGAGAAGGGCCACTTCCTGTGCTTTTCCCTGCGGCTGGATACCCGGCGCATTCCGCCCGCGGTGTTCAAGAAGCATTGCATGATCGCCCTGGCCCAGGAGCTTGGCGTGGCCAAGGCCGAGGGCAAGGCCTTCATTTCCAAGGACCGCCGCCGCGAGATCAAGGACCAGGTGATGCTGCGCCTGCGGGCGCGCAGCCTGCCGGTGCCAGCGGTGTTCGATGCCGTGTGGAACACCCAATCCGGGCGCGTGCTTTTTCTTGGCACAAATTCCAAGGCCAAGGAATTGTTCGAGGAACAGTTTGAGGCGTCCTTCGGCCTGGAGCTTGAGGCCCTGACCCCCTTCGCCCTGGGGCTGGACATGCTGGGCGAGGGCGCCGCCTCACGCCTGGAGAACCTTGAACCCACGTCCTTCATTTAAGGGGAAGCCATGGACCGCACGCTGACGGAACGCGAGAGCATGATTCTGGGTCAGGATTTCCTCACCTGGCTGTGGCACGCCACCGAGGCCCGGGGCGGAGTGTTTCAGGACAAGGACGGGCGCGAGTTCAACCTGCGCCTGGAAGAACGCCTGAGCGTCCAGGGCGGCGATGGCGAGGGCCTGGAGTCGGCCACGGTGAAGAGCCCCAGCGGCGAGCTCACCGAGGCGCGCAGCGGTCTGCGCACGGGCAAGAAGGTCAACCGCGCCCAACTGCGCTTCGACCGCGACCCGGAGTCCTGGCAGCTGACCCTCAAGGATACGGATTTCTCCGTGTCCGGCCTCAAGACGCCCAAGGTGGAAACCAGCGACCGCGAGGACACTGACCCCGACGCCCGCGTGCTGGAAAAGCTGTTTCTTGTGGAGCAGTGCCTTGAGTTGCTGGACGGCGTATACCGCGAGTTCTTGTCCGCCCGTCTTTCGCCCCAGAAATGGGCCGAGGAGACGAAGACCATCGGCGTGTGGATCGCCAAGGGCTAGCCGTGATGCAGCAGAAATCGACCCTTGCCGCCCAGCACGATGAGCGCGTGATTCTGGCCGCCTACGGCGACAGCCTTGTGGCGGGTTGGGGGCTTTCCACCCAGGACGGCCTTGTGGCGCGCCTGGAGGCGGAACTGACCCAGGCCGGGGCCGGGCAGGCGCGCGGGGTGCGCGTGCTCGATTTCGGCGTTTCCGGCGATACCTCCCTGGACGGGCTGGAGCGGCTGGAAAGCGTGCTTGCGGCCAAACCCCAGGCGGTGCTGCTGGAGTTCGGCGCCAACGACTGCTACCAGGGCCTGCCCCTGGATGAGACCCGCGACGCCTTGTACAAGATGGTCAGCGCGTTGCGCGCGGCGGGCGTGGCCGTGTTCCTGGCGGGCTGGCGCACCAGCATGGATCTTTTCAAGCCCTACGACGACCCGGATCTGGCCGGGCTGGTGCCCCTGGCCCCGCCTCTGTACACCGCCGAGTACGTGGAGCGCTTCAACCGTCTGCACGCCGACCTGGCGCGCCGCCTGGACGTGCCCTTCATGCCGCACATTCTGGCCCCGCTTGAAGGGCAGAGCGGCTGTTACCAGGCCGACGGCGTGCACCCCAGCGCCAAGGGCGCGGCCCTGCTGGCCCAGGCCTTGGCCCCGCTGCTGCTGCCCCTGCTGAACGCCCCGCAGCCCGAATAGCTTTCCGGCCGCCCCGCCGCCCAACCCGTAAGCCGCGCTGGCTACAACTCCAAGGCTTCCAGCACGCTGCGCACGCGGTGGGCGCACAGTGCTGTGCGGAGAACGCGCCGGGGCGCGCTTGCTTTTTGCTTGGTATCTTCTTGGTCTTCGGCTCCGGAGGCCGACGCTCACGTCGCTTCGTCCCGCTTCCCGCCTTTCTGCGTTTGCCAGGGTTACAACTCCAAGGCTTCCAGCACGCTGCGCACGCGGTGGGCATAGGTGTGCCGTGCGGCCAGCTCCTCGCGCCAGGCGCGCTTGAGGTCGTGGGCGAGGGTGGCGCTAGCCTGCAGCGCCCGCAGGCGCGGGGCGATGTCCTGCGGGGTGCGGAAGCTCACCTGCCGCGTCAGTTCCTCCGGGAAGAGCGAGAGTCCTGGCGTGGCGTCGCTTATGAGCAGCCCGCCCCAGGCCCAGGTGTCGAAATGCCGCTGGGTGAGGCCGTGCGGCAACAGCGGGCTGGTGCAGTTCAGGCAGGCGGCCGCGCTGGCGCAAATGTCCGGCAGGGCCGCGTAATAGTCCACCGGGCCGCGCAGGTCGGTGCCTGCGGGCAGCAGCTCGCGCCAGCCTTCGTCGCCAAAGACCGTCACCCGGCCCGACAGGTCGTGCTGCGCCCGGCCCAGGCAGGCCGCGCGCCAGCTTTTGCCCGTCTCCTCGGCGCAGAAACCCGCGCGCCGGGCGTCCGTCCCCGGCCACAGCCTCTCGATGCCCAGCCGCGTGAGCCACCAGCCGAAGTCCGGCCTGCCGCCCCCGGCCAAAAGCCTTTCGGCTTCGGTCCAGGCCGCCGCCGGGGTGCTGCAGCCCGCGAAGAAGTCCGCCTTGCCGGGAAAGGCGCTGCGCCCGGCGAACACCAGCCGCCCGGCCAGTCCGCTCCAGGCCGGGTGGGGCTGCCGGGCTGGCCCCGCCACATCGCCCGCGCGCGCCGCCAGGGGCAGGTGGCGCACGTCCGCCGCTCCTAGCCCGCGCAAGAGCGGCGCAAACCAGTCGTCGGTGAGGAAGAGGGGCAGCCGCGTCCAGAAGCGCGCTTTGAGGCCGGAGACGAGATGCAGCGGGTTGTCCACGCACCACACGGCCACACGGGCCCCGGCGGCTTCCAGCAGGTGTGCGGCCTCGCCCAGCGGGTCAAGCCCGCGGAAGTTCACGCTGAAATAGAGCGCGGGGCGCTCGCCGCCCGCAAGCAGGCCGCGCAGGGCGGTTTCGTCTGGCAGCAGCCGCACGCGAAAGCCCAGGGTCTCGAAGGCCTCGCGCAGTTCCAGGCGCAGCAGGTCGGCCTCGCCGCCCGGCAGCCAGACCAGGCGTGGGTCCGGGCCTTGAGCCTGGGGCAATTGCGCCAGGTGCAGGCGGGCCAGCAGAGGGCCCCAGAAGTCTGGAAACAGGCGCGGGCCGGGGCGGTAGAGCACCACGCGGGCGTTTTGCGTGCAGGCTGCCAGCTGGGCCACCGGCGCGGCCTCGTAGCTGGCCGGGATGCGCCCGCGCCAGCCTTCGCCCAGCTGCGCCGCCAGGTCTGGGGCCTCGATGTAGCGCACGCGGCCAAGCGGGCCGGAAAGGGCTGGAACCAGCTCCGCCAGGCGTTCCGGCTCCGGGCCCAGGCCCAGCAGCAGCAGGTCCGGCACCGTGTCGCCAGCGCCCGCTTGCCTTGGCCCGCACAGGGTCAAAAAGTCCTGCTGCGTGGCGGGCAGGGTCTTGGGCAGGCCAAGGCCGTCCAATATTCGGGCGCGGGTGGGGCGGCTTGGGGCCGTGTCGGGCATTGGGGCTCCTTGGGGCGTATCTTGGCAAGCCTGGCGGATTACGCTAGTGGTTCACGCACAGGACGGCCCATGAAACAATATCGCGACCATTATTTCAAGCGCGCCAAGGCGGAAAACTATCCTGCCCGCAGCGTGTACAAGCTGCAAGAAATGGATTCCAAGTTCGCGCTTTTGAAGCCGGGGCTCAAGGTGCTCGACCTTGGCGCTGCGCCCGGCTCCTGGACGCTCTTCGCCGCCAAGAAGGTCGGCCCGGCGGGCTTTGTGCTGGCGCTGGACATTCAGACCACGGAGCAGGAATTCCCGGAGAACGTGCGCTTCCTGGTGCACGACGCCTTTGAGGACACCCCTGAGTTGCTGGCCCTCATGGAGCCGCTGCTGCCCTTTGATTTCGTCATGAGCGACATGGCCCCGCGCACCACGGGCGTGAAGTTTACGGACCAGGCGCGCAGCGTGGAGCTGTGCGAGCGCGCCCGCGACGTGGCCCTGCGCAGGCTCAAGGTTGGCGGCAATTTCGTGGCCAAGATTTTTGAGGGCCCGGACGCCAAGGCCTTCCAGGAATCGTTGCGGCCGCACTTCGAGAAGGTGCGCGTGTTCAAGCCCAAAAGCTCGCGGGCGGAAAGCAAGGAGACCTTCATACTGGGGCTTGGCTTTCGCGGCGAGGTTCTGTAAAGTTGCCTGTTTCGGAGCCGCAGGGCTCCAATTATACCCTTTTTTGGAGGATTCATGTCCGGACATAGCAAATGGGCCACGATCAAACGCGCCAAGGCCAAGACCGACGCCAAGAAGGGCGCCGTCTTCACCAAAATCACCAAGGATATCATCCTTGCGGCCAAGGGCGGTGGCGATCCGAACATGAACGCCCGCCTGCGCGCGGTCATCGCCAAGGCCAAGTCCGCCAACATGCCCAACGACAAGATCGACCAGGCCGTCAAGAAGGGCACCGGCGAGTTGGCCGGGGGCGAAATCTTTGAAATGATGTACGAAGGCTATGCCTCCGGCGGCGTGGCCATGCTGGTTGAGGTGGCCACCGACAACAAGAACCGCACCATCGCCGAAGTGCGCCATATCATCGGCAAGGGCGGCGGCAACATGGGCGAGCCCGGCAGCGTGGCCTGGATGTTCGACCGTCGCGGCGTGCTCTCCTTTGATCCTGCCAAGTACACCGAGGATCAGGTCATGGAGGTGGCGCTGGAGGCCGGGGCCGACGACGTTGTGGCCGAAGAGGGCACCCTTGAGGTGCGCGTGGCCCCGGAGAACTACTCCGCCGTTGAAAAGGCTTTTGAGGACGCGGGCATTGCCGTTGAAAACTCCGAGCTGACCATGCTGCCCAAGAATCTTACTCCCGTTGACGCCGCAACCGCGCGCAAGGTCATGAATCTCATGGAGAACCTGGAGGAGAACGAGGACGTGTCCAACGTCTACGTCACCGCCGACTTCACCGACGAGATCATGGAAGAGCTGGGGTAGCATGGGCGCGCCCGTGGCGGTGCTGGGGCTCGACCCCGGAAGCCAGGTCACCGGCTTCGGCGTGGTGCGCGAGGCTTCCGGCCGCGCCGAGCTTGTGGCCGTGGGCACCATACGCACGCCAAGCGGGGGCGACATGGCCGAGCGCCTGGGCGTCATCTACACCCGCGTGGCCGAGATCATCAAAGCACACGCGCCCACGGAGGCCGCCATCGAGAGCGTCTTTGTGGCCAAGAACAGCGCCTCGGCCATCAAGCTGGGCCAGGCGCGGGGCGCGGCCATGGCCGCCTGCGCCGTGGCGGGCCTTTCCGTAGCCGGGTACCCGCCCACCATGGTGAAAAAAAGCCTGGTGGGCGTGGGCCGGGCCGAGAAAGAGCAAGTGGCCTTCATGGTGGCGCAGATTCTGGGCGTGAAAAAGCCGGACTGGGCCCTGGACGCCAGCGACGCTCTGGCGGTCGCCATCTGCCACCTGAACGAGCGTCGGCTTCGCCGATTAACCGGGCGCAGCAACGCCGACTGAGGAGGAGACGGTACATGATCGCCTATCTCGAAGGACGCCTGCTGGACCTGACCGCCAAAGGCTGCGTCGTGCTCACCCCAGGCGGAGTGGGCTACGAGCTGGCCCTGCCGTCCACGGCCCTGATCGGCCTGCCGCAGAAGGGCGGCGAGGTGCAGCTCTTCGTGCACACCATCGTGCGCGAGGAAGCCCTGGACCTTTACGGCTTCGCCACCAAGGACGACCGCGACCTGTTCCGCCTGCTTATCGGCATCGACAAGCTGGGGCCGAAGAAGGCCCTGTCCATCCTCTCCCACTTCAAGCCGGAGCACCTGCGCGAACTGGTGCTGCGCGAAGACGCCGACATGCTGGCCACGGTGCCGGGCATTGGGCCCAAGAGCGCGCGGGAGATAATGTGGAAGCTGCGCGACAAGGTGGCGGGCATAAAGACCGGGCCCACCCTGGCCGCAGCCCCGCAAGACGCCCCGCACAGTGAATACTTCGACGCGCTGGCGGGCATGAAGGCTCTGGGCTATACGGAAGACGAGGCCCGGCCCATGGTGAAGGAGATTTTCGACGCCGAGCCGGACATCGACGCCAGCTCGGCCATTCGCGTGGCCCTTAAAAAGATCGCCGCGGCGCGCTCCTAACGCCTGAAACCGGAGGCCAACATGAGCGACGACGCGCCCACCAAGCACCCCCAGGCGGACGACACCATCCGTCCGCAGCGCCTGGCCGACTTCATTGGCCAGGCGGACGTGCGCTCGAACCTCTCGGTGTTCATCCAGGCGGCCAGGGAGCGTGGCAAGGCCTTGGACCACACGCTTTTTTCCGGCAATCCTGGCCTGGGCAAAACCACCCTGGCGCAGATCATGGCCAGCGAGCTGGGCGTGAACATGGTTTCCACCAGCGGCCCCGTGCTGGAGCGCGTGGGCGACCTGGCGGCCATTCTGACCAATCTGCAGCGCCACGACATCCTGTTCATCGACGAGATTCACCGCNNCATCGGCCAGGGGCCGGGCGCGCGCACGGTCAAGATCGACCTGGAGCCCTTCACCCTGGTGGGGGCCACCACCCGCGTGGGCTTGCTCACCTCCCCCCTGCGCGACCGTTTCGGCTGCGTGTTCCGCCTGGAGTTCTACTCGCCGGAGGAACTCTCGCGCATCGTTTTGCGCGCGGCGGGCATTCTGGGGGTGCAGGTAACGGAGGAGGGCGCCTGGGCCATCGGCCGCAGGTCGCGCGGCACGCCGCGCATCGCCGGGCGGCTTTTGCGACGCATCCGCGACTATGCCGTGGTTTCCGGCCAGGGCACGGTGGACAAGCACCTGGCCGAGCAGTCCCTGGACAAGCTCGACGTGGACCCGCACGGTCTGGACCAGATGGACCGCAAGATTCTTTCGCTCATCGTGAACCAGTTCAGCGGCGGGCCGGTGGGCGTCAAGACCATCGCCGTGGCCTGCTCGGAAGAAGCGCGAACCATCGAGGACATTTACGAGCCCTTCCTCATCCAATGCGGCTTCATCAAGCGCACGCCGCGTGGCCGCGTGGCCACGGCCAAGGCCTACCAGCACCTTAAAATGCGGCTTGACGGGAGCGACGGTTCCCTGTAGATGTATGCATGGCCTGGGACGGCGGTTGCGCCTTTTCAGAGCCGGATTTTCGACTCGGTACACACGTTCGTTTTTCGAATGACGTCCCGAACCGGATGACGCCGCCCACTCGGCGCAACACCTCCCCTGGACCTGGATGCGACTTCGGGCCGCCCGCTCCATGGGAACACGGAGGAACAGCCATGTTCGGACAGCTTTTTCAGCCCATGCACATCCTTTTGGTGGTGGTCATCGCCCTGTTCGTGTTCGGCCCCGGCAAACTGCCGCAGCTTGGCGCCAGCATCGGCAAGAGCATCCGCGAGCTTCGCAAGGGCCTGGACGGCACCCCCGACCAGCCCGCCCAGCCTACCCAGCCCACCCAGAGTACGGAAACACGAAAATAGCGCGCCGCCGCGCCGTGGCCGGTTGTTTTAACCGGCCTTGAAGCCCGGCGGCACCCAGGCCACCGGAGTCCGCTTTGTTGCGGGCTGCCGGTCTTTTGTGTTTCCCGATCACCGCTGAGTGCGCCCAGGCGCCTGGGGAGGCCAGTATGTCCCAGCACGCAAAAGATCTGTTTTTGAGCGCGGTTTTGGACCGCCCCGTCATCAGCCGCTCCGGCCGTGAGGTTGGGCGGCTTTTTGATGTGGCCATGAGCCCCGGCGATCCCCTGCCGGTGGTGCACCACGTGCTGGTGAAGTCTGCCCGCGCAACCCGCCGCGTGGCCTTCAACGACCTGGCCATGTTCAACGATGTGGTGGTTTCGCTCAAGGGCGAGCCCGAGGCCCTGCCCGATCTGCCTGAATCCGAGAGTGAGGTGCTCATGCGCCGCGACATTCTGGACAAGCAGATTGTGGACGTGGATGGCGCGCGCGTGGTGCGCGTGAACGACCTGAAGCTGGCCCTGGCCTCCGGCGGGCTGTGCCTTTCCGCAGTGGATGTGGGCTTCCGGGGCATTCTGCGCAGGCTGGGATACCTGAACGCCTGGGATTTTCTCGGCGGGGTGCTTAAGCGCAAGCTTGCGCCCAAAGAGATAGACTGGCTTCTGGTGCAGCCGCTGGACGCCAACTTGAGCCAGCTCACCCTCACCGTGACCCGCGACAAGCTTTCCGACATGCACCCGGCCGACTTGGCCAACATTTTGGCCCAGCTGCCGCACCGCAACGTTTCCGCCGTGCTCAACTCCATCGACGTGGAGGCGGCGGGCGAGGCCATGGGTGAAATGGAGCCGGAGGATTCGAGCCGCCTGCTGTCCCAGATGGACAGCTCCCACGCGGCCGACGTGCTGGAGGAGATGCCGCCCGACGAAGCCGCCGATGTGCTGGCCGAGCTGCCGGACGAGAAGGCCCAGGAACTGCTGGCCCAGATGGACCCCGAGGACGCGGAGAAGGTTCAAGAGCTTCTGGAGCACGAGGACGACTCCGCCGGCGGCCTGATGAACAACGAATATCTTTTCGTCCACCCGGAGGCCACGGTGGACGACGCCCTGCGTCAGGTGCGGCTGCTCGGCGCGGAGATGGACTCCATCTACTATATCTATGTGCTCGACCCGGAGGAGCAGTTGCTTGGCGTGCTGAGCCTCAAGCGGGTGCTGCTGGCTCGCGGGTCCGACCCGGTGGCCGGGCTGATGAGCCGCAACCCCAAGACCGTGCAGGTGGATTCCTCCCTGGAGGAAGTGCTGGAGCTGGTGGTGCAGTACAAGCTGGCCGCCGTGCCCGTGCTGGAGCAGAACGGCAAGATGGCCGGAATCGTCACCTCCGACGACATCATTGAACATTTTTTGCCCTTTGCCCTGCGCTGGAAACAGTACAAGGCCCTGCGCAACTTCTAGCCTTCAGGCGGCCGCTGCATGAGCTTTTCTTCCATCCTTTCGCCCCTGGGCAAGCTGAACCGCAGGAACATCATGCTGTTTCTGGCCTTGCTGGGGCCGGGCATCATCACCGCCAACGTGGACAACGACGCGGGCGGCATCACCACCTATTCCCTGGCGGGCGCACAGTTCGGCATGTCGCTTTTGTGGATGATGCTGCCGACCACCGTGGCCCTGGTGGTGGTGCAGGAGATGTGCGCGCGCATGGGCGCGGTGACGGGCAAGGGCCTGTCGGACCTCATCCGCGAGAGCTTCGGCGTCAAGATCACTTTTTATGTCATGATCGCCCTGCTGCTGACCAACCTGGGCAATACCGTGAGCGAGTTTGCAGGTATTGCCGCCAGCATGGAATTGTTCGGGGTCAGCAAGTACATCTCCGTGCCGCTGGGCGCGGTGGCCGTGTGGCTGCTCATCGTCAAGGGTTCGTACCGCATTGTGGAGAAGGTCTTCCTGGTGGCCTGCGTGGTCTACGTGGCCTATCCCGTGGCGGCGGTCATGAGCGGCCCGGACTGGGGCGAGGTGCTGCACGCCTCGGTCGTGCCGGACATGCACGTCACCCCCAGTTCCGTCACCATGATGATCGGCGTCATCGGCACCACCATCGCCCCGTGGATGCAGTTTTACCAGCAGGCCTCCGTGGTGGAGAAGGGCATTACCAAAGAGGACTACGCCTTCTCGCGGCTGGATGTCATCGTGGGCTGCATCATGGCCATCGTGGTGGCGTTCTTCATCGTGGTGGCCTGCGCCGCCACCATCTTTAAGGCCGGGGTCAAAATAGACACCGCCGCCGACGCGGCCATGGCGCTCACCCCGCTGGTGGGCGAATACGCCACGGGACTCTTCGCCGTGGGGCTGTTCAACGCGTCCATCTTCGCCGCCTGCGTGCTGCCGCTTTCCACCGCCTATTACATTTGCGAGGGCATGGGCTGGGAGCTCGGCGTGGACAAGGACTTCCGCGAGGCGCCGCAGTTCTTCTGGCTGTTCACGCTGATCATCGCCGTGTCCGCCGGGGTCATCCTCTGGCCGGAGGCCCCGCTCATCGCCATTATGTATATCTCTCAGGTGGTGAACGGCGCGGTGCTGCCCTTTGTGCTCATCTTCATGCTGCGGCTCATCAACGACAAGCGCCTCATGGGCGACTACGTGAACGGCCCGGTGTTCAACGTCATCGCCTGGGGAACGGTTGTCATCGTTCTGGCCCTTACCCTGGTCATGACCCTCGACATCCTCCATCCCGGCTTCATCGCCCTGCTGATGGGACGCTGAGACGCGCCGGGAGCTGCGCCGCAACCTCCCTTGGCTGTTCGTTCTTTATCCAGGGCAACAGCGTAAAGGTGGGGTGCCGGGGTGTCGTTCCCGGTCTCATTTGCGCTGCGCCGAAGCCCGCAAAAAAACGCCCGGTTCCTTGTACAGGGAGCCGGGCGTTTTGCTTGTTGATGTGTAGGGGCTTAGGCCGTTGCCGCCTCGGCGATGCGGCTCTTGATGAGGTCCACGGCGCGCTTGGCCACGTGGGTTATCTCCGGCTTGCTGATCTGGTCGTCGGCGCCCACTGCCTCGCCCTTGTGGCGCAGCTTGTCGGTGATGATGGAGGAGAAGAGCACCACCGGCAATTGCTTAAGCACCGGATCGTCCTTGATGCGCTTGGTGAGGTTGTGCCCGTCCATGTTGGGCATCTCGATGTCGGAGATGACCACCTGCACGTAGTCGGTCACCGGGCGGTTCTCCGCCTCGGCGATCTGCTTGATGTGCAGCAGGCGGTCCCAGCACTCGCCGCCGTGGTTGGTCTTTTCCACCAGGAAATTGGCGCGGTGCAGCAGGTCGCCGATCATCTCGCGGATGAGGGTGGAGTCGTCGGCGATGAGGGCGCGGTACTGCACCCCGGCCTCCCAGGTAACGTTCTCGTCGAAGCGCAGGCCAAGTTCCGGGTTCAGCTCGGCCACAATCTTCTCCAGGTCGAGCAGGAAGATGATGCGGCCTTCCAGGCGCACCACGCCGGTGATGGAGTTGGAGGCCAGCGACGACATGTATTTGTTGGGCGCCTCCACCTCTTCCCAGCTGATGCGGTGGATGCGGTTGACGCCGCTGACGAGAAAAGCCGTGGTGACGTTGTTGAACTCGCAGACGATGACCTTGGGCGGTTCGGAGTCGTGGCGTTTCTTCTTGAGCCAGAGGCCAAGATCGACCAGGGGGATGATTTGCGAACGCAGATTGAAGGCTCCAAGCACCGAAGGATGCGAGACCTGGGGCATTTCGGTAATGCGCGGCAGGCGGATGATCTCCAGCACCTTGGCCACGTTGACGCCGTAATAGCCGCGATACGGCTCGCCACCATCGGGGTTCGGCTCCTCAAGGTAGAATTCAACAATCTCGAGTTCGTTGGTTCCGGCCTCAAGAAGAATATTGGTCATATTTGTGCTCATGGCGGCTCCGTGCGTGGGCGGTTCAGAAGCTACAAGGCGCGAAGGTAGGCTTCAATGTCGTCAATGATGCTTTTCGGCGTGGATGCTCCCGCAGTTAAGCCCATCCGCTTATATTGTAGTAATGCATCCGAGTTCAGGTCGTCAACGGTTTCCACCAGCACAGTGGAAGTGCCCACGGCCTCGATTACCTGCGAGAGCCTGCGCGTGTTGCCGCTGGCCTTGCCCCCGGCCACAACGACGCAATCGCACTGGCCCGCAAGCCGGATGGCCTCGTCCTGGCGCAGGCGCGTAGCGTCGCAGATGGTCTCCAAAGCAGGCACTCCGCCGGGCAGGCGCATGGCCAGGTCCTGCTGAATGCGCAGGAATCCCTGCCGGTCCTGAGTGGTTTGCGCGGCAAGAAAATAGCTTGCGGCAGGGTCCAGGGAATGCTGGGCCAGTTCCTCGCGGGTTTCGAAGACAAAGGCGTCTGGCCCGGCGTAGCTCAGCAGGCCGCGCACCTCCGGGTGGTCGTCCTCGCCGAAGAGCAAGAGCGTCCGCCCCGTCCCGGCTTCGTCGCCAATAAGCAGTTGCGCGCGCTTGACCTTTGGGCAGGTGGCGTCCACCACCTCCACGCCGCGCTCCAGCAGGGCCTGCTCCTCGTGCCGGGGAATGCCATGGGCGCGGATGACCACGCGGCTGCCATCGGGCAGGTCGCCGCTGGTCTTGGCCAGTTCCACGCCGCGCGCGGCGTAATGCTCCAGCACTTGCGGGTTGTGGATGATGGGGCCGAGCATGAAGGTGGGGCGCTCTGCGCCGTCCTCAAGCAGGGCGTCGAGTTTTTTGAGGGCCAGGCCCACGCCCATGCAAAAGCCCGCCAGCCGGGCGCGTACAACTTCCATAGGGGGCAACTCCTTCCGGGCGGATGCGTTTCGCTGGTGCAAGCGTGCGGTATACTTGCCCAGGCCGGGGGGCGAGTCAACCGCAAGCTGCGCTCGTTGCTTGTCTACGCGCCGCAGTCCTGCAGCATGTCCGCGTGGTCAATGGGGGCGGCATCCGCAGCCAGGTGGGCGATGTGCGCGGCCATGGCCGTAAGCTCGTCCCAGTTGCGGCAGGTGATGAGCGCCTGGCGCAGGGCGCGGATGCCGGTGAAGCCCTTGGCGTAGCGCGGCAAAAAGGCCCGCAGGGCGCGGAAGGCGCGCGGGGTGGGGTCCAGCTCTTGGCACAGGCGGATGTGCGTCAGCGCGGCCTCGGCCAGGCTTTCTGCGGTGCGCGGCGCGCTTTCGCGTCCGGCCAGCACATCCTTGAGGCGTTGGAAGATCATGGGGTCGGTGAGCGCGCCCCGGGCGAACATCACCCCGGCGCAGCCGGAAACGGAAAGGCAGCGGGCCGCGTCCTCGGCCGTGAACAGGTCGCCGCTGGCCAGCACCGGCACGCCAACCGCCTGCGCCAGCTCGCCGATGGCCTCCCAGCGGGCCTGCCCGCCGAAGAGCTGCTTGGCCGTGCGGGGGTGCAGGGTCAGCCAGCCTGCGCCCAGGTCCTCCAGGGCGCGCCCAAGGTCGAGGAAGTTCTCCTCGCCGGGGGTGAAGCCCAGGCGCATTTTGACGCCCACCCGGCCCGGCCCGGCGGCCTTGACCATGGTCTCCACGATTTTGAGCAGCAGGGCGGGGCGGCTCATAAGGGCCGAACCGGAGCCGCTCTTGTTCACCTTGCGCACGGAGCAGCCCGCGTTCAGGTCGAAGTGGGTGAAGCCGCGCTCAAGGAGGAGGGGCATGGCGCGCTCGTAGATCTCCGGCTCCGCGCCGAAGAGCTGCACCACAAGGGGGGTGTCGGGCCCGGCGGTCAAGAGCAGCCGCTCCGTGCCGAAGCCGCCATAGACCAGGCCCTTGACGCTGACCATCTCGGTGACGGCGCAGGCGGCGCCATACTGGCGGCACAGGGTGCGGAAGGGCAGGTCGGAATAGCCGGCCAGGGGGGCCAGCCAGGGGGCATCGGGGCCGAAGGGCAGGGTGGTGGTGTTTGTGTGCATGGCAGTGGGGAAATAGGTTGGAACGCGGCGTTCGTCAAAGGGTTGCTGGCCCTTTGGGAAGAATATTTCCCTCAGCAGGAAGAAAGGTGTTGACAAGAAGCCCGCAAACAAAATAGACAGAGCGGCCTTGGAAACGAGGGATTGCGGACGGCCCGGCGCCATCTGGGGGAACAAAGTCCTTGCAATCCGTGGATGAAGCGCGTATGCATCTTCGTTCACGCGCTGGCGTAGCTCAATGGCAGAGCAGCTGACTTGTAATCAGCAGGTTGCGGGTTC
>DIVX01000029.1 GCA_002422505.1 Desulfovibrio sp. UBA6121 | reverse complement strand
GGGCCATGGGCAAGAAGAAAGCCGAGGAAATGGCCAAGGAGCGCCAGAAGTTCATGGTCGGCGCGCGTGAAAACAAAATCGCCGACTCCACCGCTGCGGAAATCTTCGACCTCATGGAGAAGTTCGCNNGTACGGCTTCAACAAGTCGCACTCCGCCGCGTACGCGCTCATCTCCTATTACACCGCCTACCTGAAGGCCCACTACCCCGTCGAGTTCATGGCCTCCATCATCAGCTCGGAACTGGCCAACACCGACAAGGTCTTCACCTACATCAACGCCTGCCGCGAAATGCAGATTCCTGTGGTGCCGCCGGATGTCAACGTCAGCGAAAGCCGCTTCTCCGTCCTCGAAGGCAAGGTCATCTTCGGCCTGGCGGGCATCAAGGGCGTGGGCGAAGACGCAGTGGGCGAAATCGTCGCCGAGCGCCAGGAAAACGGCCCCTTCAAAGACATTTACGACCTCTGCGAGCGCGTGAACCTGCGCAAGATCAACAAGCGCACCCTGGAAGCGCTCATCAAGGCCGGCGCGCTGGACTGCCTGGGCAAAACCCGCGCCGGGCACATGGCCGCCCTTGAACGCGCCGTTTCCATGGGCCAGAAAAAGGCCAAGGAAAAAGCCCAAGGAATGATCTCCATGCTCGACCTTCTGGACGGGGCTGCGAACGGCAAGGGTGCCAGCGACGAGCCCCCGACCCCGCTCATATGCGACGAGGACGTGCCCGAATGGGGCGACGAGGAAAAGATGCGCCTGGAGAAAGAGGCCCTGGGCTTCTTCTTGTCCAGCCACCCGCTGCTGCGCTACCGGCACGAGCTGCGCCGCCTGAACCTGACCAATCTGGCCGAACTCAAGGAGCTGCCCGGCGGCATGATCGTGCGCGTGGCCGCCCTGGTCACCTCCCTGCGCGAGTACATCAACAAAAAGGGCGACAAGATGGCCTTCCTGCAACTGGAGGACCTGACCGGCACCGGCGAGTGCACGCTCTTTTCCAACGTCTACGCAGAGGCCAAGGAACTCCTCGGCCAGGACCAGCCGCTGATCTTCGAAGGCAAGGTCGATGTGCGCACCAAGCCCGGCGAGGAAGAAGGCCCGCGCGAATCAAAAATGCTCGCCGACTCGGTCAAAATGCTCTCCCAGGTGGCCGCGCAAAGCGTGGAGCCCGCACGCATCCCCGCGCGGGAGGAACACTGCGCGCCCGAACGGCTCGACGCGCTCAAAAACGTGCTTTCCAGCCACCCCGGCTGCGTGCCGGTCATGCTCGACCTGCACCTGCAAGAGGCCGTGTGCACCCTGAAACTCGGCGAGCGCTACCAGGTCTCGGCCTGCCCGGAATTCTGGGCCGATGTGGAGAAATGGAGAACGGCGGGATAGGGGGAAGAGGGAGAGAATAGCCTCCGGCGGCCAAAGGGCCTCGGCCCTTTGGAATCCCGGTAGGGCTCTTTTCCCGATGACGGCGGCCCCGCCCCAACCACTTGCCCCCGCCCTGCACCGCCCAACGCGCCGCAAAAGGGCAACTCGACCGGCCCTTTTCCCGGCCCTGGGCCGGGAAAAGCAATGGGATCCCAAAGGGTCGAAGACCCTTTGGCGGGGTGCAGGGGCAGCGCCCCTGCCAGACCAGAGGGCAGCGCCCTTGCCAGACCAGAGGGCAGCGGCCCTGCGACTTATAAGGCAGCAATGAACATCGCAGCATTCTTCGCCAAGCACGTCACGCCCTCCATGCTGCGCCACGCCCTGCGCACGGCCATCGCCGCCTCGGCCACGGCGGCGCTTACCCAGGTGCTGCATTTGGAGCAGGGCTACTGGGCCGTATTCTCGTCCATCCTGGTGCTGCAGGCGCACTTCGGCAGTTCCATCGCCGCTTCCTGGGCGCGTTTGCTGGGCACGGCCTGCGGCGCGGTGCTGGGCGCGCTGGCCGCAACCGGGGCCGAGGCTCTGCTGGGCCCGGGCATGTCCACCCTCACCGCCGCCATGTTCGTTACCATTTTTCTTTGCGCGCTGCTGGCCGCCAAGAACGACAACCTGCGCCTGGCTGGGCTCACCGCCGCCGTGGTCATCTGCCTGCACGCCACGGTGGGCGAAAGCGCCTTTTCCATCGGCTTGAGCCGCTTTTTGGAGGTGAGCCTGGGCATTGTGGTGGCCATGGGCGTTTCGCTTGCGTGGCCCTCCCACGCGCGCGTGGTGCTGCGCTTCGGCCTGGGCAAAGGGCTGGAGAAACTTGGGGAGCTGCTGGCCGCGTTGATGGAGAGCCGCCTGCACGGCCACTACGACCGCCCGCGCATTTTTCACCACAAGGACGCCCTGCTGCGGCTGTTTCTGCGCAACCGCCAACTGCTGGCTTCGGCCCGGCGCGAACCCGGCCCTTCCGGCCAGGGCGAGGAGTTCTCCGAGCTGCTGGGCTTCGAGGACCGCCTGGGCGAGCACTTGCTGGCCATGGACCACGCCATTGAAAACGCCCCGCCCGAGGGCTTCCACCAGCACCTGCCGGGAGAGCTGGAAGAACTGGGCGCGGCGCTGCAAAACGGTCTGAACGCCCTGGGCCAGGCCATCCGCGATCAGGCAAGCACCGGCCCGCAAGCTTTGGCCCGCCTGGACGCCGCCCTGGCCGCCACCGGCCAGAAGCTGCTGGACCTGCGCCAGCAACGCATCATCGCCGTGTATGACCTGGACGAGGTGATGCACTTCTATTCTTTCTACCACGCCCTGCGCCAGGCCGCGCGCGACCTGCGCGCCGAACTGGCGCGGCGCGGTGAAGCGGCGTGACGCGCGAAGAGAAGAGAATATTTTTTTCTTGGGGGGAATGATTCCCCCCAAACCCCCTCATACAAACGAAGTGGTCGGGTTCGAGCAAACGCTCGAACCCGACCACTTCGTTTGAGGATGGTTGTATGGCAAGCACTGAAGCACGTCGTAGCCCCCTCTCAAATGGCCGCTTGCCTCACAATTGCCCGGGGCGGATTTCCTGGAGCACAGCTCCGGGGAAGCCGCCCCGGAAAGTGAGGGAGTCCACGGACCGCCACAGCCCAAAGCCTTTGCCATCCCGCCCCGAAACGACCGCGGCGGGTTCTGTGGTCTGACTTTGCAGACCGCAGAACCCGCCGCCACGGGGATTCCAAAGGGNNAGGGCCTCAGGCCCTTTGGCGGGGTTTTAAGGGGCAGCGCCCCTGCCCTCCCCCCCTTACAATTTCGACTTCAGCACGATGTCGGTTATGGGCCCGCGCGACTTTTCGCCCTTAAGGACCATGTGCGCGTAATTCTTGAAGCCCTTGAGCTTCTTGACGGTCCAATTGAGGCCATTGTTGCTTTCGTTGAGGTAGGGATTGTCCACCTGGCGGGTATCGCCCAGGCAGATGCACTTGACGCCCTCGCCCATGCGCGTGAGCAGGGCGCGTGTTTCCCCGCGCGAGAGGTTCTGCATCTCATCGACGATGACCACGCAATTTTCAAGGTTCATGCCGCGGATGAAGGCGATGGGCTGAATGATGAAGCGCTTGGGGTTCAGCTTGAGCACGTCGGCCTGGGCGTCCTGGAAGATGCGGTTGGCGGGCCGCACCTCGTGCAGCTTCAGCAGCAGGTCGGTAATGTAGCGCACGTAGGGTCCCATTTTCTCGTCCACATCGCCGGGCAGAAAGCCCATCTTCGCGCCTATTTCAACAACGGGCTTAACCAGATAGATGCGCTTGAAGGGATTGTCCTTGCGTTCCAGGGTCAGATACAGGGCGGCGGCCAGGGCGAGGTAGGTTTTGCCGTATCCGGCCTCAGACTGCACGCTGACGAGGTCGATGCGCGGGTCGAGCATGAGTTCCAGCGCCAAATTCTGATAGACCGTACGCGGCTTGATGCCCCAAATCTCGTGATTATAGCCGATGGGCTTGGGCCCGTCCGGTCCGTAAAACACGGGCAGGCCGTTTTCCCAGCGGAAGGAGTTGGCCACGGGCTCTTCGGTCTCGTCCACAAAACCGGTGTAGATTTGCGATTCGCTCTGAAAGGGCACGGAGTCGCGGTAGCCTTCGCAGGGAATGCCGGAAACGCGCGCCTTGAGTTGCAGAATGCGGTCGTTGGTGACGAGAATGGGCTCGCTTAAGGGGTAGTGGCTTATCTCGCGCAGAATGCGGTCATCCGGCGACTCGTCCGTGGCCAGGGGCAGGGCGCTGCCTCCGGGCGGAAAGATGTGTACGTCCGGGTCGGAGAGGATGGAGCTGACGGCCTGGGCCACCACATGCCCCAGGCGCGGGTCGCGCTTGAGCCGGTCGAGTTCGGTGAGCACGGTGTAGGGGATGTGGATTTTGTTATCCTGGCCGTTGCGCAGCGCCTGGACGCATTTGGGATTTTCAATGAGCACGTTTGTGTCGAGCACGAAGTTTTTTGATGCCATCAGGATCCCTTTGGCTGGTGGTTTCGGCCTTGGGCAGGCCGACAGGGTCCTCTGTCGTCGTGCTGGTGTGTTGTGGTACGGGTGCGGCCTCACCTCCCAAAATGGGTTTGCTTGTTGGACTTAAAGTTTCTCTAAACATTCACGATGAAAAAATCCAGCACCTTTCCAAGGCGCTGAGGTGACGATTTGGTAACCGCAGCAGGGCACGCACAGCGCAAGAGCAGGGGGGGCACAAAAGGCCAGGGGGGACGCAAAGAAAAGGCAGGGCCAAAAAAAGGCCGCTGCGGGCAGAACGTCCGCAGCGGCCAGAACAGGCGTGAAACGGGAGACTAAGGCTTCTTGGCCTCGGCGGGTGCGGCGGCCGGAGCTTCGGCCTTGGGCGCGGGCGCTGCCTTGGGCGCATCAGCCTTGGCAGGCGCGGCCTTAGGGGCATCGGCCTTGGCAGGCGCAGCCTTCGGAGCTTCGGCCTTGGGCGCTTCGGCGGGGGCGGCAGCCGGGGCGGCGGCATCGGCCTTGGGCGCGGGCGCGGCCTTCAGGTCGATGCTGGCCTTGTTGACTTCCTCGATGATCTTGTTGGTGATGTCGCTGGCCTCGTCGTAGGAGAGCACCACGTCTTTGGCGAGCACCACGTCAACCTTGTTGTCCTTGCGGTACTTCTCAAGAATCTTGTTGAACTGCTCCTGGAGCAGGCCCACAACGCGCTGCTGCTCGGCGCCCATGGTGGTCTGGTACTTGGTCACGGCCTCCTGGAAGGCGGCGGCGTTTTCCTGGGTCTGCTTGGCCTGCACCTTCTCCTGGGCGGCCTTGGCCTCGGCCTGGAGTTCGGTGCTCTTGTCGCGCAGGTAGGCCATGGCTTCCTGGCCGGGCTTGGATTCGCGGAAGACCTTGGCGCCGTCGACGACCGCGATCTTATTATTGTTGTTGTTGCAGCCGGCAAGCACGCTGGCCACAGCGACCAGGAGCAGGAGTGCGCAGAGCTTCTTCATGGGTGTGATACCTCTTTAGAATTGTTGTGTGCGAGTGTTTCCGGCACCGGCCACGGGGGGCCGTATGCAACAGGCGCAGATTAGTAACGCGCTTCCCCAGCGTTTGCAAGGGGCGCGACCCCTGGCAAGCCTTTCAGGCACCCATCTGGCGAGCTTTTCTGACCGGATTTGCGGCCAGGTGCGGGCAAAATGCGCGGGCCTCCGGGGTCAGCACGCCTTCTGGGGTATACAGCGCCAAGGGCGACTCCAGTATCAGCCCCTGGCCCCCGCCGCGCACGGCCAGAAGCAGCGCCAGCCGGGGCGTTGCCGCAGCCACGCCCTGCACCGGCAGCAGGCGGCGCGTGTGCAGGCCCGCCTGGCTCAGGGCAATGATCAGCTCCGGCAGGCGCTCCGCCAGGTGCACCAGGAACAGGCGGCCTTGCGGGCGCAGGTTGCGCCCCGCGCAGGCGGCAAAGGCGGCGAAGCCTCCCGGCCCTTCGAAACGCGCGCGGGTGCGGGCGTCGTCCGGGCAGGCCTTGCCCGTGCCAGGGACGCGGAACGGCGGGTTGGCCAGAACAAAATCCAGCCCCGGCGCAGGGGCGCGGTAGTCCTGCGCATCGGCCTGCTGGGGCGCAAAGCACGCGCCAAGGTCCAGGGCGGCGGCGTTCTGCCGGGCCGCGTCAAGCATTTCCGGCCCGGTGTCTATGCCGGTGATGTGCAGGGCGTTTTGCGGGCGCAGCAGCAAGAGGCCGATGGCCGCCGCACCGCAGCCGGTGCCGATGTCCAGCCCGGCCAGGGGCTTGCCCATTTTGAGGTTGGCGTGGGCAAAGGCGGCCAGCAGCAGGGTATCGGCCCCGAAGCGGAAGCCCCCCGGCGGCTGGACCAGCCCGCGCGGGAAGCGCGCCCGGCGCGTGGCGGCGTCTGCAAGCATGGCGCGGCGAAAAGGCGCTAGGCCACGCGGGCCATAACCGGCCCGCCCAGGGTCACATTGGCCGGGCTGGCCGAGGGCGCGTCGAGGAAGAACATGTTCAGCACTCGGGCCGCGTCCTCCACAATGATTTGCGAAATTTCCTGCCTGTGGGTGGAAAGGTCCGCGTTGTTGGTCTGCGAGAAGTCCAGATTGTTCGTTATCTCGCGGTTCTCCGGCTGGGTCAGGGTCTGGTTGTGCGTTTCGGAGTAGTCCAGGGTCACGTTGCGCTCGTTCAGCGTATTGCTGGCGTACTCCACGCTCTTGTGCTGGCTGAAGTCCTGCGTCAGGTTCTGCTCCACGTGCTGGGTGAGCTGCGTGCCGCCAGCGCCCACGCTGCCGTCCACCATTACGGTAACGCCGGGGGCCTCGTCGGCAAAGACCACGCGGGGCGGGTCGTAGGTGGAGGGCTTGAGATAGTCGCTGGCGAGAAACGGCGGCGGGGGCGAGGCCTGGGGCCTGCCCTGCCACACGTAGGCGGCCTCGTAGGGCTGGTACGCCTCGCCGACGAAATTGCTGTTTTCCACGCGCGTGGGGTGGTGCGCCACGTGCACGCTGGGCTGGCTGTGGAAGTGCGAGGCCTGGGGCGGGTGCACATAGCCCGTGGGCGTGGGCACGGTGCGTCCGCCGGGGCTTACGGTGAAGCCCTCCGTGGCCGGGCTGACGGGCGTGGAGCCTGTGGCCTGGGATATGGCCTGGCCCACGCGCAGTTCCACCGGGGGCATGCCCGCGCCGGAGGAGGAAACATAGCTGACGCCACCGCTTGCGCCGCCGCCGCCCAAAAGATAGCTGACACCGCCGCCACCGCCGCCACTGCTTGCGCCGCCGCCGCCCGTGAAGCCGCCGCCTGCTCCGCCGCCGCCCGTGA
>DIVX01000161.1 GCA_002422505.1 Desulfovibrio sp. UBA6121 | reverse complement strand
ACGTCCAGGGCTCCACGGACCACGGCCTGCTGTTCCAGGACCTGCCCGGCTACCTGCCCGTGCCCGGGGGCTCCCTGTCCACGCTGGCGGCCTACAACGAGACGTACACGCCGGTGTCCAAGGACCCCAAGAGCGCCAACTGGTGGCAGAACCGGCCCAAGTACATGGCCAGCTTCCTCAAGTCCATGTGGGAGAACGCCGAGCTGGAGCAGGCCTATTCCTGGATGCCCAAGCTTGATCCGGGCGGGTCGGGGGCCTACTCCTGGCTGGCGCTGTTCGACAAGATGAGCAAGGGCCAGTTCAAGGGCTTCTTCGCCTGGGGCATGAACCCCGCCGTGTCTGGAGCCAACTCCAACAAGACGCGCGAGGCCATGACCAAGCTGGACTGGATGGTCAACGTCAACATCTACGACAACGAAACCGGCGGCTTCTGGCAAGGTCCCGGCATGGACCCGAAGAAGATCAAGACCGAAGTTTTCATGCTCCCCTGCTCCGTCAGCGTGGAGAAGGAAGGCTCGGTGTCCAACTCCGGCCGCTGGATGCAGTGGCGCTACCAGGGTCCCAAGCCCCTGGGCGATTCCCGCCCCGACGGCGAGATCATCTACGAACTGGCCCACAAGGTGCGCGAGCTGTACAAGAAGGAAGGCGGTGCTTTCCCCGAACCCGTGCTCGGCCTGAACTGGGAGGATATGGGCAACGGCCACGAGTTCGATGCCCACAAGACCGCCCGGCTCATCAACGGCTACTACCTCAAGGATGTTGAGGAAAAGCAGCCCGATGGCTCCGTGAAGGTGTTCAAGAAGGGCCAGCAGGTTGCGGCCTTCCCCGCTTTGAGGGACGATGGCAGCACCTGCTCCGGCAACTGGATCTACTGCGGCTCCTACGTCGGACCCGATCCCAAGGACAACCGCGCCGCCAAGCGCTCCAAGGAGCAGACCCCGGCCCAGGCCAACGTGGGCCTGTTCCCCAACTGGTCGTGGGCCTGGCCGGTGAACCGCCGCGTCATTTACAACCGCGCCAGCGTGGACCAGAACGGCAAGCCCTACGCCCCGCAAAAGGCCGTGCTGGCCTGGAACGCAGAGGGCAAAAAGTGGGACATCGACGTGGTCGACGGCGGCGGCAACCCCGGCGCCATCCATCCGTTCATCATGCAGCCCCACGGCATGGGCGCGTTCTACGGCCCCGGCCTGAACGACGGCCCCTTCCCCGAGTACTACGAGCCCCTGGAGTGCCCGGTGTCCTCGCACCCGTACTCCAAGGTGCTGCACAACCCCACGGCCCTCAAGTTCGCGGGGGAAAAGCACAACGTCTGCGACCCGCGCTATCCCTTCGTGTGCACCACCTACCGCGTCACCGAGCACTGGCAGACCGGTCTGCAGACCCGGCCCCAGGCCTGGCTGCTTGAGGCCGAGCCCCAGATGTTCTGCGAAATGAGCGAAGAACTCGCCGCCCTGCGCGGCATCAAGAACGGCGACAAAGTCTGGCTGGACAACAGCCGCGGCAAGCTCTGGGCCATCGCCATCGTCACCAAGCGCTTCAAGCCCTTTACCGTGCAGGGGCAAACCGTCCACGAGGTGGGCATTCCCTGGCATTACGGCTGGCGCTGGCCAAAGGACGGCAGCGGCGGCGATGCGGCCAACCTGCTGATTCCCTCCGTGGGCGACCCGAACACCGGCATCCCCGAGTCGAAGGCCTTCATGGTCAACGTCCGGAAGGCTTAAAGGAGGCATGTCATGAGCAATGGAAAGAGCTTCCTCGTGGACCTGACCAAGTGCACGGCCTGCCGGGGCTGCCAGATCGCCTGCAAGCAGTGGAAGAAGCTGCCCGGCGAAAAAACCAAGAACACCGGCAGCCACCAGAACCCGCCGGACTTCGCCTTCAACACCCTGCGCGTGGTGCGCTTCAGCGAGAAGGAAGTCGACGGGCAGATCAAGTGGTTCTTCACGCCCGACCAGTGCCGCCACTGCCTGGACGCCCCGTGCAAATCCGGTGCGGAGCTGCCGGACTCCATCATCATCGATGAAGAGACCGGCGCGGTGGTTTACAACGAGAAGACCGCCAAGGAGAGCTTCGACGCGATTCAGGGCATTTGCCCCTACAACGTGCCGAGGATGGACAAAAAGACCAAGGTCATTAGCAAATGCGACATGTGCAATGACCGCGTGAAGGCGGGCAAGCTCCCGGCCTGCGTCACCTCCTGTCCCACGGGAACCATGAACTTCGGCGACCGCGACGACATGCTGAAGCTGGCGGAAAAGCGCCTGGCCGAGGCCAAGAAGAAGTTCCCCAAGGCCCAGTTGGTCGATGCGGACAGCGTGCGCGTCATCTTCCTCACGGCGGATGACCCGACCCTGTACTCCCCGACCCTGATGGCCGACGCCTCAAGCGCGCCCGCCAGACAGGGCTACACCCGCCAGGAGCTCTTTGCCGGGCTGTTGAAGCCGGTGAAGCGCGTTCTGGGGTAAACAGCAAGACGGAACGCACCTCGAGATAGGAGGTCGGCGGCGCGGGTGGTCCGTGGCCGTCGGCCTCCCCTCCTCGCAGGGGGGGCGGCACTGTCCCCCGATTGTTTTGAGCGCCGGAGCGCGCACGGGATTGCAATACCCTGCGCGTGCATTATTTCTTCAGTTTACAGCCCTGTCACAGGAGCCCGCCATGAACCGACTGGCCACCGCCTTCGTCACCGTGCTGCTGCTGGCCGCCGCCTGCGTGCCCCCGGCCCTGGCGGCCAACCCCAAGCCGGGCGACATTCTGCCCGACCCGGAGGCCAAGGTGGAGCTGCAGGCCGCCGACGCCGCCGCCCTGGGTCTGCCCACTGGGGCCAAAAGCCTGCGCCTTTCGCAAATCAAGGCCCGGGCGCTGCTGGTGGAGGTATACAGCCTGTACTGCCCGCGCTGCCAGGCCACCGCGCCCAAGGTGAACCGCCTGTACGAGCGGCTGGCCGCCTCTCCCCAGGCCAAGGGACTGGTCTTTGTGGCCGTGGCCGCGGGCGATACGCCCTATGAGGTGGAATTCTTCCGCAAGAAGTTCCAGGCCCCCATGCCCATGGTGCCGGATTCGGACTACGTGCTGCACAAGGCCCTGCAGGCCGTGGGCACGCCCTCGTATTTTGTGCTCAAGGCCCTGCCCAAGGGCAAGGGGCTCAAGGTGCTGTTTTTCCAAGAGGGCGCTTTTGAGGACGAGAACGCCTTCTTCGACCAGGTGCTGCGCGCCATGGCGCAGGACTGAACATTTCCAGGCAGGGAGCTGCGCAGCATGAACACTTCGGGCACGACCTCCCTTCGCACCTTGGGCTTGGCGTTTTGCCTGGCTTTGGGAATAACGCTGGGCCTGGCCCTTGCGGCAGCGTCCGTCATGGCCGCCGAACAAAACGCCGCGCCCAAAGTTGGCGATGTGCTGCCCGACCTTCCCGTCACCGCGCGGCTTACGCCCGCCGAGGCCGCCTTCCTGGGGCTGCCCGCCAATGCGCCAAGCTTCCGCCTTTCGCAAATCAAGGCCCGCGTGCTGCTGGTGGAGGTGTTCAGCATGTACTGCCCGCGCTGCCAGGCCGCCGCACCGGCGGTGAACCGCCTGCACGAGCGCCTGGCCGCCTCTCCCCAGGCGCGGGAGCTACGCTTCGTGGCCCTGGGCGCAGGCAACACCCCCTTCGAGGTGGACTTCTATCGCCAGAAATACCGCACCCCCATGCCCCTGCTGCCCGATGAAGACTACAGCCTGCACAAGGCCTTCCGGGCCGTGGGCACGCCCGCCTTCTTCGTGCTCCAGGCCCTGCCCGGCGGCCGGGGGCTCAAGGTGCTGCTGTTCCACGAGGGCCAGCCCAAGGACGAGGACGCCTTTTTCGCCCAGGTGCTGGCCGCAGCCAAGCCGTAACGCCACAAGGACCAAGACATGAGAACACCCCGCGCGTTTTCCATCATCGTGCTGCTGCTGGGCCTTGCGCTGCTGCCCGTGCCCGCTGGCGCCGTGGACTTGAAGGACATGGTGCTCGATCCCGGCGGCCTCAAGCCCGTGGACAGCACCCTCAAGGTGCGCCCCGGCGACAAGGCCCCGGAGTTCACCCTGCCGGGCGTGCTGCTGGGCCAGGGCGGCAAGCGCCTGGTGCACCTTTCCGATTATCGCGGCCGCAAGAACGTCATGCTCACCTTTGTGCCCGCGGCCTTTACGCCGGTGTGCTCCGACCAGTGGCCCGGCTACAATCTGGCCAAGAACCTGTTCGATGAATACGACACGCAGGTGCTGGGCATCAGCACCGACAACCTGCCCTCGCTGTATGCCTGGGCCATGGAGATGCGCGGCCTGTGGTTCCCGGTGCTCTCCGACTTCTGGCCCCACGGGGCCGTGGCCCAGACCTACGGGGTGCTGCGCAGCGAAGGCACCGCCGAACGCGCCATCGTCATCATCGACAAGCGCGGTGTGGTGCGCTTCGCCCGCAGCTTCAACATCAACACCCGGCCCGACCTGGGCCTGATCATGGGCGAGCTGCACAAGCTCGAAGAAGAGCAGAACGCCCTGCCCGCCGCGCCCGGCAGACCGTAGCGGCGCGGAAGCACCCGCCGGACCAGCCGCAGCCGCAGGCGCTACGCACCGGCTCACGTTTGTATCCAAAGGGGCGGGCATGACGTACGCCCCGAGGCGCGTCCGTTGTCGCCGCGCGCACTCCGCTCAGTCCAGCCCCCTTGCACGCGCCCTTGTTCCCGCCTAATGGCTTTCGGCCCTGGCGGCCAGATTTCGGCCTGCCAAGGCGGACGTCGCCTCAGAAACGGTCACGCCTTGCAGCAGGGCGCAAGCGCCAACGGCAGCCTGCTCGCACACAGCGCCCCCCACCTCGACGTTGACGCCGCCCGGCCTGGGGCGTAGGGTCCAGGCACTTATTCTCAGGGCGGGGTGCAACTCCCCACCGGCGGTATCCCGGAGCGATTTCGGGGAGCCCGCGAGCGCCTGCTCCAGCGTGGAGCGGGGTCAGCAGATCCGGTGCGATGCCGGAGCCGACGGTGACAGTCCGGATGGAAGAGAATGAGGCAGCCTGCCCGCCGGACCCCCGGCGAGCCTCTAGCGTGATGCGTTTGGCCCGGCCTGCGCGCGCGCAAGAGGTGTCTGTCTTTGACGCCCTGATTCTGGTCCCCTTGCCCTTCATAAGGAGGCACGCCATGAATCAGTCCCTGCTTGACCGCTTTGGAAATCCCAAAACCCGCGTTGAAAAAGCCCTGCAAAGCCTGCGCGCCGGAAGCGGCGTACTGGTGGTGGACGACGCCGACCGCGAGAACGAGGGCGACCTCANNNGCGAGTGCAGCGGCATCGTCTGCCTGTGCCTGACGGACGAACACGCCGACGCCCTGCGCCTGCCGCCCATGGTGGAGCACAACACCAGCCGCAACAAAACCGCCTTCACCGTGACCATCGAGGCCGCCAAGGGCGTAAGCACGGGCGTTTCCGCCGCAGACCGCGTGACCACCGTGCGCGCCGCCGTGGCCGAGAACGCCAAGCCCGAGGACCTGCACCGGCCCGGGCACGTGTTTCCCCTGCGCGCCAAGCCCGGCGGCGTGCTGGAACGCCCCGGCCACACCGAGGCCACGGTGGACCTGATGCGCCTGGCGGGCCTGGCTCCGGCCGGGGTGCTGTGCGAGCTGACCAACCGCGACGGCAGCATGGCCCGCCTGCCGGAGATAACCGTGTTCGCCGAGGTGCACGGCCTGCCCGTGCTGGCCGTGGCCGACCTGGTGCGCTACCGCCAGGAGGCCAGCGCCTAAGCCAGGCGAGAAGCACAGCGACAACAAAAAGGCCGCCAGGAGGAGACGATCCCCCTGGCGGCCTTTCTTGCGCCCGCGTTCAAAGCGGCCCGGCGCTACTGGGAGCGTTTGCCGTTGGCGTGGCCGTTTGCGTGCCCGCCCGAGTACCCATTGGAAGAGCCGTTCGGCTGGCCGTTTGACTGGCCATTCGACTGGCCGTTATCCGGTTCGCCCTGTACGGCGGGCCCTTCCTCCGGCTGCGCGCCCGGCGCGGGCAAGGCCCCCAGCGCCCGACGGCTTACCAGCATGTGCAGCTGACCGGGAACGCGCATGCGCCCAGCCACATAGTCCGCATACGGCCCGGAGCCGGTAAACAAATCCACGTGGTTGCCCACAATGGCCCCACCCGTGTCCTGGGCCAGCATCAGGCCGGAAAGGCGCGCAGGCCCGCCGCTTTTGGGCACCGGCAGGGGCACTGTCATGGCCAGGGCCGCGCCCAGGGGAATCTGCCTGCGGTCCACGGCGATGGAGCTCATGGGCGTGAGCAGCTTGCCCATGCTGCCGTAGGGGCCGCGATCGGCCAGGCGGAAGAACACGTAGCTCTTGTCGGCAGAGAGCAGTTCCTTGGCCAGCTGCGGGTTCTGCTGCACGAAGTTGCGAATGCGCGGGGCGCTGGCTTCGTCGCGCGTCAGGTAGCCCCGGTTGACCACCGTGCGGCCCAGCATGGTCAGCTCGCGCCCGTTCTTCTCGGCGTAGAGCACGTGCTTAATGCTGCCATCGGGCAGAATGAGCCGCCCGGAGCCCTGGATCTGCAAAAAGTACAGGTCCACGCGGTCCTTCACCCAGGCCAACTCGACGCCCTTGCCCTCAATGGCGCCCTTGAAGTCTATCTCCCCGCGCGAATAGTAGGGTTTGATGCCGTCCTTGGTCATGCGGTAGTGCAGTTTCTGCCCCCTCCAGCGCGGGTGGAACTCGCCCAGGTCGGTGGTCAGCATGTCTTTGGGCGCGCCGTAAATGGCGTAGGGATAGGCCGGGTCCGGGGTCAGGCTGGCCTCAAGAAAGGGCTCGTAATAGCCGGTGACGAGGGTGTCCTGCTCCAGGGGGTGCCAGGCGAACACCTGGGCGAGCAGGGCCGGGTCTTCATCAAGGAAGGGCAAGGCCGCCAGCAGGTCCTCAATGGTCATGCGCAGGGCTTCCCAGGTGAGCTTGAGGCCGGGGCGGTCCACGGCCACGCCCCCGGCGGGCTTGGAGGAAACATACGCCAGGTTGGCCTTGAGGCCGGGCGCAAGGTCGCGCCAGGAGTTCAGCCCCTGGGTGGAGGGGTGCATCTGCCGGGCGCGCTCCAGGGCCTGCTCCTGGCTCAGGGGCTCCAGGCTGGGCTTCACCACCACCGGCTTGGGCGGCGGGGGCGGCGGCGGGGGAGGGAGCGTCGGCTTGGCGCAGCCAAGGGCCAGGGCCAGCGCGCACACCAGCAGGCAGGCCAGCACGCGGGCCCCGCCGCTGGCGAAAATGCGGGCCGGGCGGGAGGTCACAGCAGACAAATGACCAGACAAGAAGCCCGTTATGGGGCTGCGGAAGGAGCGCGCCGGATGCGGGGAGCGCGCGGCAAAACGGTGGTTCATGGCTCGTTCCTGTACTCGTGATAGGCAGAGCGCGAGGTCAGCACGTCCTTGTACTCCTCGCTGTAGATCTTGATCATCACCATGAGGAAGGTGAGGATGAGCGGGCCATAGATGATGCCCAGCGCGCCGAAGGCGTGGATGCCGCCCAGGATGGCCAGGAAGATGTAGAAGGGCGAGACCTGCGCGGCCTTGCGCATGAGCATGGGGCGCAAAATGGTGTCGATGTTGGTGACGATGACCACGTTGTAGAACAGAAAGAACATCGCCATGTGCCATTCGCCGAAGAAATACAGATAGGCCGAGGCCGGAACCCAGATGAGCCCGGTGCCGATGACCGGAATCAGCGCGGCCAGGCCCATCATGACCCCCCAGAACAGGGGCGGAATGCCCACGATCCACAGCCCGAGGGCCCCCACCAGCCCCTGCAGCACGGCAATGAGCAGGCTGCCCAGAAGCACGGCGCGGGAAACCCGTTGCAGGCTCTCAATGATGGAGTCTTCCTGGTGCGTGCGCAAGGGGGCGAGGTACTTGATCTTGTGGACGATGCCCCGGCCCTCGCGCAGGAAGTAGAAGATCATGAAGATCATGAGGAAGAAGCGCAGCACCAGCTTGGCCATATTGCCCACCAGCGTGGTGCCCGCGTCGAGGATGGACTGGGTGAAGCGCTGGGTGAAGGTGAGCAGTTTTGCCTGGATGCTGGCTTCGTCGAGGTTGACGAAGGGCAGATTTTCCCGCGCCCAGGCGAACACCGGGGTGAGGCGGTCGCTGCGCAGCAGTTCGCCGAAGTCATTGCGGTCGGCCCAGGAGCGGATGGCCAGCATGGAGTGCATGCCCTCGGTTATGAGCCCCCAGACCATGAAGGCGGCGGGCAAAAGGATGAGCACCACCACCAGGGCCGAGGTGAGCCCGGCGGCCAGGTTGCCGCGCTCGCCCAGGCGGGTGAACAGCCGGGAGTTGAGCGGGGAAAAAATCATGGCCAGCACCGCCGACAGAATGATGGTGTGCATGAACGGCTCCACCAGCACAAAGCCGAAGCAGAACGCCACCACCAGAAAAAAGAGCATGAAGTAGGCGAATATTTTGTTCGAGTGCGGAGGGGAAACCGGTGTATCCGGCGTCTCCGGGGTGCTGTTCATCATGGTGCGTCCGCCCCCTGGCGGTCATAGGTTGTATTCTGTAAAGCGGTGCGTCTGGACAACAATTCACTCAAACTGTCGATGCAGCGCAAGGAGTCCAGAGGCTCGGCCAGCACGGCGTCCATGCCAGCAAAAAGACAACACTCCCGGTCTGCGGGCGCCGCCAGAGGAAAAACCCCCAAGATGGGCGCGGCGCACGGCACGCGGGTAAGCCCGGCGCGCACCATGCGCGTCAGGGCCAGGGCATCCTGAATCTCCAGGGAGGGGGCGAACACCACGGCCTCCACCGGCGCTTCGGCCAGGGCCGCCTTGACCTGGCCGCCCGCGCTGGCCTGGCGCACGCTGCCGCCCGCCAATTCCAGAGCCTGGGCCAAAGGCGCGCCGCCCGCTCCCGCGCCCTGCACCAGCAACACGCGCACGCCGGAGAGCGGCCCCGGTCCGCAGCCGGTTTCGGGAACATGGTGCAGCGGCAGGCGCAGGCAGAATTCACTGCCCTGGCCAAGGCTGCTCTCCACCCCGAGCCGACCGCCCAGGCATTCCGCCACGCGGCGGCTCATGGCCAAGCCCAGGCCAAGGCCCTTGCCACGGCGCGTCAAAAGGTCCTCGCCCTGGGTGAAGCTATCGAAAATGCGGGGCAGAAATTCCGGCGCAATGCCCGGCCCGGTATCGGCCACGCGCAGCAGCAGCACAAAACCGCCCTCCCCCTGGCCTTCCTGGGCCTCGATACCGGCCACAAGCCGCACCGCGCCCGCGTCCGTAAACGCCACCGCATTGTTCAGCAGCTGTTCCAGGGCTTGGCGCATGCGGCTGGGAGAACCCACGGCGCGCTCGGGCAGGCCCTGGGCCGCAAGCTCAAAGGCCAGCCCCTTGGCCCGGGCCTGGGCGCGCGCCTTGGCCGTGGCCTCGTCCAAAAACTCCTTCAGAGAAAACTCCTGCATGGGCAGGGCGCACAGGCCCGCCTCCAGGGCGGAAAAGTCCAGCAACTGGTTCAAAAGATCGGTCATGCTCTGGGCGCAGCGCTGCAAAAGCTCCACGGTCTCGCGCTGTTCACCGTCCAGCCGGGAAAGCAGCAGCAGCTCGGCCATGCCCAGAATGCCGTTCATGGGCGTGCGCAGTTCGTGGCTCAAGGCGCCCAGAAAGGCCGTCTTGGCCTGGTCGGCCTGCTCTGCCGCGCGGCGCGCCCGGCGCAGGTCGCGCTCGGCCCCGTGCTTGGCCAGGGCCAGTTCGATGCCGCTGCGCAGCTCGCGGTCTTCGAAAGGTTTGAGGAGATAGCCGAAGGGCGAGGTCGCCAACGCCCGGCGCATGGTCTGCTCGTCGGAATAGGCGGTGAGGAAGACCACCGGAACGTCCACGGCCTGGCTGATGAGCACCGCCGCCTCGGTCCCGTCCATGCCGCCCCCCAGGCGGATATCCATGAGCACGAGGTCCGGCTTGACGCTTTGCGCAAGGGCAAGGGCCTCCTCGCCGGTGGCGGCGGCCCCGGCCAAGGCATAGCCCAACCGGGTGAGCGCGCCCTGAATGCCCAGGCTGACGATGCGCTCGTCGTCGACAACGAGGATTCTGGACTCGGTCATGCGGCGTGCCCCGGTGCGGGTTGTGGCTGCGGCGCCAGGAAATGCCCACGGCCCGGCCCAGCGGCCAGGCGGAGCGCCTTACCTGCGCCTTGTAAGCTCCGGCGCTCATGCGGTCAAGCCGCCAGGGCGGCGCCGGGGCGCTGCAGTGCAACACCAGGCGCAAAGAGGCCGCGCTGCAATCAAGAGAACTGCACATGCCCTGTTTGCGGTTCTTGTAATTTGCTGGGGATGTGTCTAAAGGATTGGTCAGCGCCGCGCTGCACTTTGCCTATGCCGCGCATGCGCCACGACCTTTCCCCCGGCAGGGCGGTGCAAACGCGCACGGTCCGGGATTTGTGTGACTTTGTGTCAGTCCCCAAAACGTTTCAACTGGAGGAGTTCGCATGAAACGCCTGTTCAAGTCCCTGCTGGTTGCCGCCACCGTGAGCGTCCTCGCCCTCGGCGTGGTTGGCTGCGGCGAAAAGAAGGAAGAAGCCAAGCCCGAGGCCGCCAACGCCACCGCCGCCGCGCCCGCCCCCAAGACCATCATCTTCGCCGCCGACGCCGCCTACCCTCCCATGCAGTACATGAATGAGCAGAAGGAGATCGTCGGCTTCGAGGTCGACGTGATCAAGGCCGCCGCCGAGAAGGCCGGCTTCAAGGCCGAGTTCAAGAACGTGGCCTGGGACGGCATCTTCGCCGGNNGCAAGGCCACCATGGACTTCTCCGACCCCATCATGGCCATTGAGCAGATGCTCGTTGTCGCCAAGGACAGCAAGGTCACCGACCTGGCCGGCCTGAAGGGCAAGAGCATCGGCGCCCAGATCGGCACCACCAGCTACCTGGTCGTGAAGGACGAGAAGGGCTTCAAGGCCATCAAGACCTACGACGAAGTGGGCCTGGCCATGGAAGACCTCGTGAAGGGCAGCATCCAGGCCGTTGTGGCCGACAGCCCGGTGGCCGTGGACTACACCACCAAGAAGCACGCGGACAAGATCAAGATCGCCGCCACCCTGAAGAGCGACAAGGTCGAGAACATCGGCATCGCCGTGCTGAAGGGCAACCAGGAAGTGCTTGACCTGGTGAACAAGGGTCTGGCCGCCATCAAGGCCGACGGCACCTTCGACAAGATCAAGGAACAGCATCAGATGAAGTAGACCGGACCGCCTGGACCGGTTTCTTTCGAGCATTCCCCGGGGGGCCGCCAACTGGTGGCCCCCCGGCATTCCAACCCCGAAAGGCCAAGCACACATGAGTGACACACCGAAAATCGACGTGGGCGAAGGCGCGGCCATCCCCAGCAGAAACGACTGGGGACTCTTCAACGCCTGGGTCATCAGCATCGTCGGCGCAGTCTCCGCCATTTTGTACCTGCTGATAGCCCACCCCGACCCCTACCAGCGTCTGCTCAAGTACCTAAGCGACGGCATCGTCATCACCTTCCAGGTCACAATCACCTCCATCCTCTGCGCCTGCGTCATCGGCCTCATCACCGGCCTGGGGCGCGTTTCCAAGAACAAGGCCATCAATCTCGTGGCCTCCACCTACGTTGAAATCATCCGGGGCATTCCGCTCCTGGTTCAGCTTTTCTACATATACTACGCCCTGGGCCGGTTATTGAACGTGCACGACCTCACCGCCGCCATCATCGCCATGAGCGTGTGCTACGGCGCCTACATGGGCGAGGTGTTCCGCGCGGGCATCACCGCCATCGACAAAGGGCAGACCGAGGCGGCGCGCTCGCTGGGCTTCAACGGCAAGCAGACCATGTTCCTGGTGGTGCTGCCCCAGGCTTGGCGCACCATCCTGCCCCCGGTCGGCAACGAGTTCATCGCCCTCTTGAAGGACACCTCCCTCGTGTCCATCCTGGCGGTTTCCGACCTGCTGCGCCGCGGGCGCGAGTTCTCGAGCGAGACCTTCCTCTACTTCGAGACTTACACCCTGGTGGCCCTGGTCTATCTCGTCATCACGCTCATCCTTTCCAAGGGTGTCAGCATCATGGAAGCGAGGCTCAGCCATTATGTCCGCCGTTAGCAATCAAACCATCGTCGACATCAGCCACGTGCACAAGAATTTCGGCGCGCTTAAGGCGCTGAACAACGTGTCCCTGTCCATGAGCCTGGGCGAAAAGGTCGTCATCATCGGCCCCTCCGGCTCCGGCAAAAGCACGCTGCTGCGCTCCATAAACAAGCTCGAAACAGTGGACGCCGGCACCATCATCGTGGACGGGCAGGACATCAACGCCCCCAGCACGGACATCAACAAGCTGCGCATGGAGCTTGGCATGGTGTTCCAGAGCTTCAACC
>DIVX01000044.1 GCA_002422505.1 Desulfovibrio sp. UBA6121 | reverse complement strand
CCTGGGCGCCGGTGGCGGCCACGCGCCGCGCATCGTTGTCGGTCTGCAGGTCGCCCTCGATGACGGCCATTTTGAACTCGCCTTTGAGGTCGGCCAGGGTGCGCTCCAGAAGGCTGGTCTTGCCAGCGCCGGGGCTGCTCATCAGGTTCAGGCAGAGGATCTTCTTCTCCTCGAAATATTCCTTCAGCTTGCCCGCGCGGCGCTCGTTGGCCTCCATGACATTGCGGACGATGGTGACGGTCTTGCCCATTCTTAAGCTCCCGTAGGGGCCGCGCCATCCGCGTCGTCGGGGATGTCGGCCTCGATTTCGTCGATGTAGAGTTCCTTGCCGCTGGTCACGGTATGGCCCAGAATTTCGCCGCAGGCGGGGCACGGCATATAGTGCCGGTCCTCGGGATCAAAGGGCTTGCCGCAGGCCCCGCAGACCACCTTGAGCGGCGCGTCAACCACGTCCAGCACCACGCCCTGGAGGTCGCCCTCCTGGGTAAGGCACTCCCAGCCAAAGGTGAGGGCGTCCGTCACCGCGCCGGAAAGCGCGCCGTTGACTACGCGCACGCGGACAATGCGTTGCATGCCGTGCTTCTCCTTCTCCTCGCGGATGATGGAGAGCATGCTTTCGATCAGAGAGAGTTCGTGCATGGGCTTTGGGCTTATCCCAAAACACCGGGGGCGGCAAGGGCGCTTTGCAGCGGACCGGCTACGCAGACGCATTGCCCGGCAACAGCGGCAAGGCGCACTGCGAAACGTTTTCCCTTGACTCGCCGCAAAAAGCTGCACAGACATTCAGTATGGACTGCGGTCCGGCCTCACCCGCGCAGGCGGGCGTGCCGATGCTCCTTGCGCGCCCGGCATGGCTTGCGGCAAGTCCCGGCGCAGCTTGCCTTGCCGTCCCAGGCTCTGCTAATACGTAGCCAGAGATCAAATAAAAGGCCCAGACCTGAGCCCAGCCCACCCCTCGCAGTTCGTACTGCATGCGCAACTGCCCTGGCCAAGCGCGGGTAAAAGTCCCAAGAGCATGGCCCCCACATGGAGCCCTGGAGCATTCCAAGCCATGAAGCAAGCGCCCACGTCCCTGGCCAAGCGTCTGTCCCTTTCCACCACGCTCTCCACCATGGCGCTCACCCTGGCCGCCCTTGGGCTCGTGGTCGGGCTCATGGTCAAAAACGGCAACGACAGGCTCCAGGAGCAAGGCGGCCAGCGCCTGGACTTCCTGGTGCAATCCCTGGAAAACCCGCTGTGGTCGCTGGACACGGAGACCACGAACTCCATTCTGGCGGCCGTGGCCCAGGACCCGGACGTGGCGATGCTTGAGGTGGACGACATGGCCGGCGCCCCCCTGTACCGCCACGACAGCGGCACGCAGCCAGTGTTCCATGGCGCGCGGGAGGTGGTGCACGAAGGGCAAAAAATCGGTGCCGTGCGGCTGTCCATGGCCGATTCCCAACGCGGCGGCCTGCTGCTGGGCCTGCTGTTCCCGGCGGGGCTCTTGGTGCTGGCGGCCATTTTGGTGCAGGCGCTAACCATGCGCATGCTGCTGCGCCCCATGCTCGAACGGGCCTTCGCCGAGCTGAATCAAATGGTTACAGCCTTTCGCGCGGGCGATTTTTCTGCGCACGCGCCCGAAAGACCAGACGAGGAATTCATCCCCCTGGTGCAACTGCTGGAAGAAATGACCGCCACAATTCAGGCCCAAATGACCCGCATGCGCGAGTCCGAGGAGCAGCTGCGCGACATCTTCGACGGCCTGGGCGAGGCGATTTTTCTGCAAGACCCGCAAACCGGGGAAATTCTGCAAACCAATCGCCGCATGCAGGAGATGTTCGGCTACACGGAGACGGAAGCGCAGCAAACCAGCGTGAGCGAGCTGAGCCTGGAGGGCACGCAGTATTCCGCCCAGGCCGCCATGCAGCACATCCGCCGCGCGGCGGCGGGAGAGCGCCACCGCTTTGAATGGCTTTCCAAGGACAAGCATGGCCGCACTTTCTGGACCGAGGTGTCGCTCCAGGCGGCCATGGTGGGGCAGAAGCTGCGCGTGCTGGCCGCCGTGCGCGACATAACCGACAGGAAAAACGCCGAGGACGAACTGCGCCGCCAGCGCCGCCTGCTGGAGCGCGTCATCAACACCCTGCCCCAGGGCGTGTTCTGGAAGGACCAGAACAGCGTGTTCCTGGGCTGCAACGAATATTTCGCCCAGGCGGTGGGCGCGCAGCACCCGGCGGAGCTCATCGGCAAATCGGACTTCGACCTGGGCTTTCCGCAAAAAGAAATCGAGGACTACCTCAGTCACGACCGGCTGGTGCTTGCAAACGGCCAGCCGCTCATGCACATCCTCGAACCGCTGCAACGCCCGGACGGCAAGCGCATCTGGCTCGACACCTCCAAGGTTCCCCTGGAGGACGAAAACGGCGAAATTTACGGAGTGCTCGGCGTTTTCGAGGACATAACCGAACGCAAGGACGCCGAAGAACGCCTGCGCCAGAGCGAGGAGAAGTTCTACCAGCTCTTCCACCTCTCGCCGGAGGCCATTGTGCTCATGGACCTGGAGACCCACGTGCTGGTGGACGCCAACCAGGCCTTCAAGACCCTGACGGGCTTTGACCGCGCCGAGGTGCTGGAGCAGGATGTGGCCAACTTGAGCTTCTTGCCGGACGTGGACCGCCGCAGCATGCTCTTTGACCTGCTGCGGCAGCATGGCCGTGCGGAAAACTACGAGCTGCGCCTGCGCCGCAAGGACGGCCGTAGCGCCCTGTGCTCGCTGGCCTGCACCGTGCTCAGCCTGGGCGGCAGGCCCACCATTCTGGCCATGGCCCGCGACGTTACCGAGCTGAAACGCATGCAGGAAATGATGGTGCAGACGGAGAAGATGATCTCCGTGGGGGGCATTGCCGCTGGCATAGCCCACGAGATAAACAACCCCCTGGGCATTGTGCTGCAGGCCGCGCAGAACCTGGCCCAGCGCCTCCGGCCGGACTTTTGCAAAAACCTGGAGGCCGCCCGGCTCATCGGGCTGGACCTGGAGCTGGTGGACCGCTACGTCAAGGCCCGCAAGCTGGATATCTTCCTCGACGACATCCAGGTGGCGGCCACGCGGGCCTCCGGCATCATCCGCCACATGCTCGACTTCAGCCGCCGCAGCGAATCACAACGCAAGACCTGCGACATCGCAGGCATCGTCGCCAAGGCCGTGGAACTGGCGGGCAGCGATTACGACCTCAAAAAAAGCTACGACTTCAAGCGCATCCAGGTCGTGTGCGACATCCCCCCCGATTTGCCGCAAATATACTGCACAGAAACGGAGCTGGAGCAGGTGCTGCTCAACCTGCTGCGCAACGCCGCCCAGGCCATGGCCTCCATGGTTCCGCCCCTGGAGGAGCCGCGTATAGAAATTCGCGCCAGGGCCGAGGGAAAGCGCGCACGCATTGAGGTTTGCGACAACGGCCCAGGCATGTCCAGCGAGTTGCAGCGGCGCATCTTCGAGCCCTTCTTCACCACCAAGCCGCCGGGTGTGGGCACGGGCCTGGGCCTTTCCGTGTCGTACTTCATTGTGACCAAAGGCCACGGCGGCAGCCTGAGCGTTTGCTCCAGCCCAGGCCAGGGCGCGCAGTTCACGCTGGAGCTGCCCCTTGACGGGCGCGGAGACGAAACAAACCCCGCCCCCTGCGGCTGTGCTGGCGCGGGCTGAGCCCCCCCCGGAAGCAAGCAAGCGCACAGGGCCGCCTGCGGCAGACCGCTTGAAAATGACTGTGCGTACCAGCCGGGCGCAGCTGTCAGACCTCGGCGCTCGCCAAGTCTGCGCGTTTGCCGGGCCGGAGCGACAAGCCCGGCCGCAGCCTGCCCAACGCCCGCAACCGGGCCGCCCGGCATGCCGCCCCCCCCGCTCGGGACGACAACCCGCCCACGCGCACTCCCGCTGCCTCCAACGCAGCGCGCCCGCAGGCTGCGGCAGGCGTTTTTCCCGGCCCGCGCCCCAAGCAGTGCAACAGCACAGGGCGCTTATGCAACTGCTGCGCGCCGCGCCTGCCCCAAAACAGTAGTAAACGCCCGCTTGCATCCTTATTTTGAACAAAGATGCGCAACACGCCTCCAGTACATTGACGGCGCAAAAGTGTAGGGATATTTTGTAATCATCCCCTCAACCTTTTGCAAGGAGACGCACCATGAAGCTGTTTCGCACACGCATCGCCGTCGCCCTTTGCGCCCTGCTTTTGCTCAGTACCGCCGCCCTGGCGGAAGGCCCGAAAAAGACCCTGCCGGGCGATCTGAGCCTGGCTCAGGCCCAGGTGATTTTGAAGGCCGCCCAGGCCAAGGCCGAGGCCATCAAGGTGCCCATGAACATCGCCGTGGTCGATGCTGGCGGCAACCTCAAGGCCTTTGCCCGCATGGACGACGCCTTCCTCGGCAGCATCGACATCTCGGCCAAGAAGGCCCTCACCGCGCGCTCCTTCAACATGTCCACCCGGGCCTTGGGCGCAGCGGCGCAGCCCGGCCAGCCGCTCTACGGCATAGAGGTGACCAACGGCGGGCTGGCGATCTTCGCCGGCGGCGTGCTGCTGGTGGACAAGCACAACGTCGTCATCGGCGCCGTGGGCGTTAGCGGCGGCAGCGTGGATGAGGACGAGAGCGTGGCCCTGGCGGGCGCGGCGGCAGTGGCCAAGTAGGCGGGCAAAACGGGGAGCGGAAAGAAAGACGCGAACGACACAAGGCTTGGCCGCAGGGCCAGGCCTTTTTTTTACGCCACGCAGCAGGGAGCAGGATCGCCCGCGCCCAGGCCCCACACCTGGCGCAGGGCCAAGCGCACGGCGCTTATGGCCGGATCGGCTTCGCGGTCGCGCCGGTACACAAGAAACACCTCCAAGGGCTCGCCGGGGCCGCCCCACAGGCACACTTCGCCGCTGGCCTCATGGCGCTGGGCCTCGTCGCGACGCATCAGGCTCAGGCCCGCGCCGCTGCTGACCAAAGACTTCAGCGTGCCTTCGTAGTCCGTCACCGCAACCACGTTACGCGGCGTTCCGCCCAGGCGGCGCGCCAAAATGGGCCGGTACGGGCAGGACTCCGTGAACCAGATCCAGGGCTCGGCCTTGAAGTCCTCCCAGCCGCGCCCGGCCAAACGTTGCCGCCATTGCGGCGGGCCCACCAAGCACAGCTCCGTGGCGCACACCCGCGCCGAGGCCAGGTCGCCCTCCGGCGGCACGCTGCCATATACAAAGCCGCAGTCCAGCCGCCGCTCGCGCACATCGTCCAAAATGGCGCCAGACATGCTCTGGCACAGGTGAACCTCAAGCTTCGGGTGGCGGCGGCGCAATTCGTCCAAAAGGGGCAGGCCACGCAGAAACTCTGCATCGGTGTGCAGGCCAACGCGCAGCTCGCCGGAAAGCTCCTGGCGCAAAGTGCGCGCCCGTTGCTCCAACTCCGCAGCCAGGGCCAGCATGGCCTCCGCCTGGGGCAAAAGCGCCGCGCCCTCACGCGTCAGGCTCATGCCGCGCGCGGAGCGCGTAAACAGCACCACGCCCAAGGATTCTTCCAGGGTCTTAATGTGCGCGGAAACCGCAGGCTGGCTGACGTGCAGTCCTTCCGCCGCGCGCGTAAGGTGCCCGGCGCGGGCCACGGCGGCAAAGGTGCGCAGCTGGTACAACTCCACGCTAGCAGGCCTCCGGGGCGTTCTCGGCCTCGTCCAGGGCCCATACCTGGCGCAGGGCCAGGCGCACGGCGCTTATGGCCGGGTCCGCCGCGCGGTCTGCGCGGGTGATGAAATACACGCCGATGGGCAGGCTGTCGTGCGGCCAAATGCATACCTCGCCCGTGCGCTGCCAGCCTTTGGCCTCGTCGTGATGCATGAGCCCCAGGCCAGCGCCGCTGGCGACCAGGGCCTTCAAGGTGCCCTCGTAGTCCGTCACCGCGATCTTGCGAATCTCGCTCACAAAGGGCGAAAGCTGGCGTTCCAGAAGCGAGCGGCAAGGGCAGGCGTCCGTAAACCAGACCCAGGATTCCTGGGCCAGGTCGGACCAGGAGCAGGCGTTCAAACGGTCGGCCCAGGCGGCCGGGGCCACCACGTGCAGGCTGGTGGTGGCCAAGTGCAGGCCGGAAAGCTCTGGCGGCAGGTTTTCCCCGGCAGGCTCGCTGACAAAGGCGAAACCGCCATCCAGCCGCCCGGCGCGCACGTCCTCGATGATGATGTTGGACGAGCTTTGGGGCAGGTGCACCTGCAATTTCGGGTGGGCGGCGCGCAACGCGTCCATCAGCCTGCGCACGCGCAGCAGGTCCGGGTCGGTGTTCAGGGCAATCTTGAGCTCGCCGGAGAGATTCTCGCGCAGGGTGCGCGCCTGAATAAGGAAGTCGCCCACGCTCTTGAGGGCGGCCTCGGCCCTGGGGCGCAGGGCCTGGCCCTCCCGCGTGAGCTGCATGCCGCGCGGGCTGCGCGTGAACAGCGCCACGCCCAGTTCCTCCTCCAACGCCTTGATGTGCGCGGAGACGGCAGGCTGGCTGATGAACAGTTTTTCCGCCGCGCGGGTAAGGTGCGCTTCTTCGGCCACGGCCACAAATGTGCGCAACTGGTACAGTTCCAAGCTTTCCTCCGGCCATTCCTCTATCTGAACATGGCCCGGCTGGGGCATCACGATTCCTGAAGCAGAGGTTCAGGCATTGCGATTGGACCCCAGGCGAGGGGCGCTGGTAGTGCTGCACATATGGCAAGGGCGCATCATGCCCAAAGCCGTGCGCAGCGTCCAGGCTGCAAACCGCCACGGCAAGGAGGATACCATGGTCCCGCTTCTTTCGGAAATTGCGCGCTTCCTGCGTTTTCTGCTCACCCCGGAAACCGAGGTGGCCGCCGTGCAGTACGAGGGCGCGGCCGCAGGCGCGGCCAAGGCCGGGCTATGGCTGGTGCTTGCCGTGCTGACGGGGTTGGGCCTGGCGCGATTTTTGAGCTAGGCTGACTGCCTGGCCCCGGCGGCCTTCTCGTCGTACTCTGTGCGCAAGGCATGGGCAAAGCCGGTTAAGAACAAGGCCTCGGCCAGCACCTTGAACACTTCTTCCGCCTCGCCAAAAAACTCGTAGGCCAGCAAACCGTCAACCGGTCCCAGAAGCCAAATGAAGAGATCGCTGCGGTTGGTGGCCACGTCTGTTATAACGCAAAGAAACAGCGCCACAAAGCCCAGCTTAAGCAGGCGCAAACATCCTGAAAAATGCGTTATTTCGGCGCGGTACAGCCACAGCGCCACCATGCCGATCACCCCGTACAGCCCCACCAGCATGTCGTCGATGCGACTGGTCCAGGCCGTGGGCGTAATGCCCAGGAATTTGTGCAGGCTGGTGTCGAAGCCCTCGTGCAGCAACGATTTCTCGTCGATGGCGAGGTAGAGAAAACCAATGGCCATGAGCAGCCAGATGGTTCCTTTATCGACCAGGCGCGGGGGGCCGGGAACCTTGCGCTGCAGCCATATGCGCAGGGTGGCGAAACTGGTGAGCAGCAGCATGCTGAAGGAGAGCAGGGTCACCGCCCCGTCTTCGTCAAAGGGCTTGCGCTTGTAGATTTCGAAATACAGCTCCAAAACGATGCAGGCCAGGCACGCGGTGGCCAGCGCCCAAAACACCGAAATGGGCCGGGGGGGAGGCGCATCGCGCAGCATGACCCAGGCCGTTGCGCACACAAGCAGCATGGGCAGCAGGTGCAGGTGATGCCCGCGCGCAAAGTACTGCCCGTTCTGCACGGTTATCGCGATCATCAGCACCGCCAACAGACCGACGCAAAGTTTCGCCAAGAGGCTCCGCCCGCCTTGATTCCCAAAATCGCCTTGCCCTGGCTGCACGTCACAACTCTTCTTACTCATCATCGGCCTCGCACAATATCAACACATTTCCATGCACAACATCCCCGGCCAAGCAGCAATGGCCCGCCAGGGTTTTCAAAACAAAAAGAGGATAACCAAAACCGCCTGCTCTCAAAATCGTAACAAGTCAACTCCTGTGAGCGTTTACACGCATTGCCGCTCGCAGTCCCCATGCCCCTTCGAGTCCTTTTGCCCCGGTACTTTCCAGAGGCATGCCCCCTTGTGCAGCGCGTACCCAGATGCTCAACTTTTTTTGCCCTGCCGCCCGCCTCTCGCCTCCTCCGCCCGCTGCGGCCCTCTACGTCCACCACCTGCCCACTCCCACTCAGGCTCTCTCCCAACTTCCAATCCACTGCCCGGCGCAACGCACTTTCGTTCCGACTCACGCCTCGCCCCCACTCGCCCCGCCGCGCATGCCTACTCCAGCTCTCTCTGTTCTCGCTCACGCCCCCGACTCGCATGCCTACGCCCACTTGCCCCCCATTTGCCGCCCTACCGCTTTGCCTGCTTCCGACTCGCCTTTCGCCACTTTCCCTGTTCCCACACACTTTCGGCCCTTTACCAGCGCAGAGGCCGACCCCCGGGCGTTTCCGCGCCTGGGGGCCGGCCTCTGCGCCATGGGGATTCCAAAGGGCTTCAGGCCCTTTGGCGGGGGTGCGGGGGGCAGCGCCCCTGCCTTCTCTTCTGCTTATGCCAGCGCCACCAGGTCGTAACTTTGCGCTTGTTCGATGTCGGCCTGGACGAGACGTCCGGGCTTGACCTTTGGGCCGCTGACGTAGGTTACGCCGTCTACTTCCGGGGCCTGGAACCACACGCGGCCCACGTGCAGGCCGGGCCATTCGGGGCTCGGCTCCTCCACCAGCACTTCTTGCCGGGTGCCCACAAGTTCCGCCAGGGTCTCGCGGCTGATGGTCTCCTGCAGTTTCATGAGCGCGTTGCGGCGGCGCGTTTTGGTGGCCTGGGGCACCTGGCCGGGCAGGTCTGCGGCGCGGGTGCCTTCCTCCTGGTGATAGGGGAACACGCCGAGGTTGGCGAAGCGGGAGCGTTCTACGAACTGCTTGAGCGTTTTGTAGTGCTTGTCCGTTTCGCCGGGAAAGCCCACGATGAGGCTGGTGCGCAGGGCGGCTTCGGGGAAATGCTGGCGCACGCGGTCCACCACCAGGGAGGGATCTTGGGCGAAGGGGCGGCCCATGGCGGAGAGGATTTCCGGGTGGGCGTGCTGCAGGGGGATATCGAAGTAGGGCAGCAGCGGCCTGCCCAGGCCCGCCAGGTGCTTCAGCAGGGTATCGGTGAGTCCTGCGGGGTACAGGTACATAAGCCGCAACCATTTGAGCCCCTTGATGGGCATGAGGCGGTCCAGCAGGTGCTTGAGGCCGTCCTTCAGGTCCAGGTCGCGCCCGTAGGAGGTGACGTCCTGGCCCACCAGCACCAGTTCGGGCACGCCGCCCTGCTCCACCAGCAGGCGCGCCTCGCGCTCCAGGTCGTCCAGGCTGCGGCTTACGTGCTTGCCGCGAATGGCCGGAATGGTGCAGAAGGCGCACTTGTGGGAGCAGCCTTCGCTGATCTTGAGATAGGCGTAGCCCGGGGCGGTGCTGAGCCTGCGCGGGCCCAGGGCGTCGAGCCTGTGCGCGGCACCGGCGGCGGCAAGGACCGGGGCCAGGCGCGCGGGCCAGTCGGCCAGTTCGCGGGTGGAAAGCCACAGGTCCACCTCGGGCAGGTCTGCGGCCAGGTCTGGCTGGCCGTAGCGGCTCACCATGCAGCCGGTTACGGCGATGACCGGGCGTTTGGGGGCGGCTTCGGCCTCGCGGATGACGGCGAGGATGGTATCGACGCTTTCCTCCACGGCCGGGCGGATGAAGCCGCAGGTGTTCACCAGCACGAGGTCGGCGTCGGCCGCGCCCTCAGCCGGAACAAGCCCGGCGCCCAGCGCGCCGAGCATGCGTTCGGTATCCACGCGGTTTTTTGGGCAGCCCAGGCTGATGGTGTGGACGCGGATCTTGGACATTCTCTGCTCCTTCGAGGCTCTGTGAATATGCTGCGCGGGGTGTTGCGCTTTGCCCGGACTTGTGTAGGATTCTTGGCCAGAGCAGCCGTGAGTGCGCGCCCGCTCCACCGGCGCGAAAGGAGAACCATTCATGGTGGAATCCCTGCGGGCAGACAAGCAATACCGCATTGGCCTCATAGGCGACAAGTCGTCCCTGGTGCCTTTCTGGGAACTTTTCGCCTCTCTTGGCAACGAGCGCGTGGTGGCGCAACTGGGCTTCCAGGCCCTGGCCCTGCACGAGGGAGCCCCTGAGGGCGGCTTCGGCCACACGCTTGATTTGCCCGTGCACGCCCACTGGCGCGACATGCTTGCCGCCCACCCGGACATGAATCTGGTTGTGGAAACCACCGGCAGCGAGAGCGTGCTGGGCCAGTTGCGCCGCGAACTGCCCCTGAGCGTGGCGCTGGTGGAACGCAACGCGGCCAGCTTCTTCGTGCGGCTTCTGTCCACAGACCAGATGTGGGTGGCCTGCAAGATGGACCTGCTGCACACCCAAACCCTGCTCAAGGGCATCATCGACCAGCTGCGGGAGCAGATTGTGCTGGTGGACGCCACGGGCAAGGTGCTGGACTGCAACAGGGCCGTGCTGAAGGCGCAGAATCTTTCCAAAACAGACCTGCTGGGCCGCCCCTTGCGCAATTTCTTCAAGGTGGAAACGGCGCAAAACGAACGCCCGGCCACGCCGCCGCCCTTGGAGCTGGCCCTTTCCACGCGCCAGGCGGCAGAGGCCACCCTGCCCCACGTGGACGCCCAGGGGTTGGTGCACTACACGCGCGAGTACGTGTACCCCATTCAGGACGAGGCGGGGCACCCCTTGAATTTCTTGTGCATTCGCCGCGACATAACCAGCCGCACCCAGATGGAGCAGCGGTTGCAGCAGTCCGAGCGTCTGGCCAGCATCGGCGAAATGAGCACCTACTTGGCCCACGAGATACGCAACCCGCTCTTCGCCATCGGCGGCTTCGCCAACCAGCTTTTAAGAAACGTCAGCGAGCCCGCCGCGCGTGAAAAAATAGAAATCATCATCGAGGAGTCCAAGCGGCTGGACAGCATCCTCAAAAGCATTCTGACCTTTGCGCGCCCGGTGGAGCAGGGCCACGGCCTGGCGGACCTGAACCGCATAGTGCGCGACACCATGGAGCTTATGGGCATGGCCTGCGAGAGCAGGAACATAGAGCTGGTGCTGGGTCTGGGCGAAGACCTGCCCCTGGTGGAGGCCGACCCGGAACTCCTCAAGCAGTGCCTCATCAATCTGGTCAAGAACTCCGTGGAAGCCATGGAGACGGGCGGGCTGCTCGCCGTGCGCACCGGTTTCGCCGCCGCGCGCGTGCAGCTGGAGGTGGAGGACACCGGACCGGGCATCGCCCCGGAGCTGCGCGACAAGATCTTCAGCCCGTTCTTCAGCACCAAGGGCCGGGGCACGGGCCTGGGCTTGGCCATGACCAAGAAGATTCTGGACGAGCTTGGCGGCACGGTGGAACTCACCAGCGTGCCGGGGGCAGGCACGCGCGTCACCCTGGGGCTGCCCCCGCAACTGGCTGTTGCGAAACAGCAGGCGGACGGGTAGAGTCGGCCCATGACCCACGCCGCAGACACCCTGAAAAAAAATCTTGTGCTGGCCACCCGCAACGCGGGCAAAATCAAGGAACTGGAAGCTCTGCTCTCCGGGCTCGGCTTTCGCGTGCTGGGCCTGGGCGATTTTCCCCAGGTGGGCGAGATAGAAGAAACCGGCGCCACCTTTGCCGAGAACGCAGCGCTCAAGGCGCGCACCGTGGCCCAGGCCACGGGCCTGGCCGCCCTGGCCGACGACTCCGGCCTGGTGGTGGACGCGCTTTGCGGCGCGCCCGGCGTCTACTCCGCGCGCTACTCCGACCCTGGCGCCACGGACGAGCGCAACAATCTGAAGCTGCTGGACGCCCTGCAGCACACCCCGACCGAAAAACGCGGCTGCCGCTTTGTGAGCGTTGTGGCCGCCGTGGCTCCCAACGGCGCAGAGCTGCTGGCCGAGGGCCGCTGGGAGGGGCGGGTGCTTGCCGCCCCGCGCGGGGCTGGCGGCTTCGGCTACGATCCTTTATTTCTAGACCTTGAGCTGGGCCGCAGCGCGGCCGAGCTTGCGCCGGTAGAAAAAAACGCCCGCTCGCACCGGGGCAGCGCCCTGCGCGCCTTGCTTGCAGGCTGGCCCGACTTCTGGGCCCGCGCCGAGCGCGGCTAACACACCCCCTTTCGCCAACGGAGTACCCCCATGTGCGGAATCATCGGCTACTGCGGACACAGGCCCGCCGTCCCCCTCGTGGTGGAAGGCCTGCGCCGTCTTGAATATCGCGGCTACGACTCCGCGGGCGTCAGCTACGTCCAGGGCGGCAAACTCTCGGTCATCCGGGCCCAGGGCAAGCTCTCCGGCCTGGAAAAGAAGCTGGAAAGCCAGCATGTGTTCTCCGCCACGTGCGGCATGGGCCACACCCGCTGGGCCACCCACGGCCCCCCGGTGGAAAAGAACGCCCACCCGCACCTGGACCACACGGGCAAGCTCGCCATCATCCACAATGGCATCATCGAGAACTACCAGGAAATCAAGGCCGAACTGGCCGCCAAGGGCGTTGCGTTCCACTCCGACACCGACTCCGAAGTGCTGGTGAACCTCATTGCCGACTGCCTGCCCGCAGCGGGCGGCGACGTGACCAGGGCCATTTCCGCCGCGCTTTCCCGCGTGGACGGAGCCTACGCCATTGTGGTGATGAGCGCGGACCACCCCGGCACCCTGTGGGCCACCCGCGTGGCCAGCCCGCTGGTCATGGGCATCGGCACCGGCGAGAACTTCCTCGGGTCCGACATCCCAGCCTTTCTGCCCTACACGCGCGATGTGGTTTTCCTGGAGGACGGCGAACTGGTCAAGATCACCGCCAGCGCCTGGGAAGTGATGGAGACCGCCAGCCTGAAGCCGGTGCAGAAGAAGATCAACCGCATCAACTGGGACGTGCAGGCCGCCGAAAAAGGCGGGTTCAAGCACTTCATGCTCAAGGAAATCTTCGAGCAGCCCAAGGTCATACGCGACTGTATGCTGGGCCGCATCGACCAGGCTACCGGCCAGGTGCGCCTGCCGGAGCTGGACGCGCTGGACGTGCCGGAACGCCTGCACATAGTGGCCTGCGGCACCAGCTATCACGCCGGGCTGTGGGGCATGTACCTGCTGGAAAAGCTGGCGGGCATTCCCGTGCAGGTGGAAATCGCCTCCGAGTTCCGCTACCGCGAGCCCATTTTGCCCAAAAACGGCGTGGTGCTGGCCATTAGCCAAAGCGGCGAAACCATGGACACCATGGCCGGGGTCAAGCTGGCCAAAAGCCGGGGCCTGCCGGTCATCGGCCTGTGCAACGTGGTGGGCTCCAGCATCTCGCGTGAGGCGGATTACGTCATGTACAGCCAGGCCGGGCCGGAAATCAGCGTGGCCTCCACCAAGGCCATGTGCAGCCAGCTGTGCGCCCTGCTGCTTTTGACGCTGTACTGGGGCCGGCGCAACGGGCAGTTGAGCGAGGACGCCTGCGCCGAGATGCTGCACGGCCTGCAAACCATGCCGCAACTGCTGGAAGAAGCCCTGCCCGGACTGCGCACCACGGCGCAACGGCTTTCGCGCCACTACGCGGAGGCCACCAGCTTCTTGTACCTGGGGCGCGGCCCAAGCTTCCCCCTGGCCCTGGAGGGCGCGCTCAAACTCAAAGAAATAAGCTACATCCATGCCGAGGGCTACGCCGCAGGCGAGATGAAGCACGGCCCCATCGCCCTCATCGACCCGCACTTTCCCACCTTCGCCATGGCGCTGGACGACGAGTTCTTCCCCAAGGTGAAGTCCAATCTGGTGGAGGTGCAGGCGCGCGCGGGCGAAATCATCGCCCTGACCAACGAGGGCCTGGACCTGGCCGTGGAGCACCCCTGGCTGCTGCCCCGGGCAAAGGGACCGCTGTCCGCCTTTGTGGTGCTGCCCGCGCTGCAGCTCTTCGCCTATGAAATGGCCGACTATCTTGGCAAGGACGTGGACCAGCCGCGCAACTTGGCCAAGAGCGTCACAGTGGAATAATCGCCGCCGGAGGCGGGCCGCAGCACGCAGCCCCACCGGAACCGGCCCCGGAGCATGCCCATGTCCAGACTCGCCCTGCCTCGCAAGCGCCCGGTGCTCCTGCTGGTCACCTTGTTCCTCACGCTGGGATTCCTGGGCACCACCCTGGTCAGCTATCAGGTGTCGCGCCAAGCCATCCGCGACTCCATCCTCACCCAGGAGCTGCCGCTGACCTCGGACAACGTGTACTCCGAGATATTGAAGGACCTGGTGCGCCCGGTGTTCGTGGCCTCCATGATGTCCAACGACACCTTCCTGCGCGACTGGACCCTGAATGGCGAGGCCGACCAGGCCCAGCTGACGCGCTACCTGCGCGAAATCATGGCCCGCTACGGGGCCTTCACCAGCTTCTTCGTGTCCGACCAGACCCACCGCTACTACCATCCCTCCGGCATCCTTAAGATAGTGAGCGAACTTGAAAGCCGCGACGCCTGGTACTACCGCGTGCGCTCCATGAGCGAGTCCTACGAGATCAACGTGGACCCGGACATGGCTAACCGCGATCTCTTGACCATCTTCATCAATTACAAGGTGATGGATTATAACGGCAAGTTCCTGGGCGCGGTGGGCGTGGGCCTTACGGTGGAGGCCGTGCGCACGGCCATCAGCCAGTATCAGGCGCGCTTCGACCGCAGCATTTCCTTCGTCGATCCCCAGGGGCGCATTCTGCTTGCAGGCGGCACCAAGAACCAGCGGGAAACCAACATCCACTTCGTGGAAGGCCTGCGCGAGCTGGCGCCCGCCATTTTAAGCGCCAAAACCGGCTCCTACGAATACGAAAAAGACGGTGGCACCCACCTGCTGAACGTGCGCTACATCCCGGAACTCAAGTGGTTCCTGTTCGTGGACAAAACCGAGGACAACGCCCTGGCGGGCATTCGCCGCACGCTGTACGTCAACCTCATCGTGTGCCTGGCCGTCACCCTCGTGGTCGTGGGCATCACCAGCATGGCCCTTTCCCGCTATCAGCGCAGGCTGGAGGAAATGGCCACAACAGACAAGCTGACCGGGCTGTTGAACCGGCAGACCCTGGACGTGTTGTTCCAGCAGGCCTTGAGCCTGGCGCGGCGCGGCAACGAGCCGCTCACCGTCGTGCTGGCGGACCTGGACCACTTCAAGCACATCAACGACAAGCACGGCCACCTGACCGGCGACGAAGTGCTGAAACGCGTGGCGACCTGCCTGCGCGCGCAGTTGCGCGCCTCGGACGTGGTGTGCCGCTGGGGCGGCGAGGAATTTTTGCTGATTCTGAAGGACTGCGACGCCGAGGCCGCAGCGGGTCTGGCCGAGAAACTGCGCGAGACCTTGGAGCAGGACCCGGACCTGCTGGCCCTTGCGCCCAAGGGGTGTACGGCCAGCTTCGGCGTGGCCCAATTCGTCCCTGGCGAAAGCGTGGAATCTTTGGTGGGCCGGGCCGACGCCGCCCTGTACGCCGCTAAGCAGGCGGGCCGCAACTGCGTGCGCTCGGCATAAGCCACTAGCGGCGCACGCGAAATCTGGCCGGAGGGTCTTTCCCGCAGCGGCGGGCCGATAGGCGAAAAAAACCGTGTTCCGGTTCTGCGTTCAGGCCTGCGCTCAAGGCCCAATCAGGAGCAGCCCCCGGAACTGCGCCTGCTTTGCCGTAACGCCGAGCCAGGGTCCCTGCCCCGGCCACTTGGCATCCGCACAGCGCTTCTGCACTCAAAAATCCCGCTGTTCAGGCCTTGGCCCCCTTGCCCGCCAGCCCGCCACGTGCCTGGCGCAACACCTCGCAGGGCATCCACCAGCGCACGGAATTCACCAGCCACACGCGTTCGGCGCGCAGCACATCGGCGGGGCGCAGCACCTGCTCGCGCACTGTGCCTTGCTCCAGCAAACGCTCCCGGAACACGCCGGGCAACAACCCGCAGCCAAGCGGCGGCGTCACCAAACGTCCGTTCAAAAGCAGCACCAGGCTGGCCCGCGTGGCTTCCGTCACCTCGCCGCGTTCGTTGACCAGCAAGACGTCGTCGCAGCCGGGGCAGGCGGCCAGGGCCTGCTCAAACACCGCCCGGCGCGTGGTTTTGTGCGCCAGCAGCTCCTGGCGCGAGTCCACAGGCGCGGGCGCAAAGCCCAGGCGCACCCGCGTGCGGCCCCGGACGATGGGCGCGGCCTCGGCCTTGAGCGCCCCGCTGCGCGCCAGCAACAGGCGCACCTTGTGCCGCCCCAAAGGATTGGCGCGGGAGAGCCTGTCCAGGGCCTGCAGCAACTCTACGCCGTCCACGGGAAAGCCGAAATGCTCCGACGAACGCTCCAGCCGCGCCAAGTGTCCGTCGAGCAGGGGGTAGCGCCCGTTCAGCAGCAACAACGATTCCAGCAGTTCGAAGTCCTCCTGCGGGGGGATGAGGAAGCGCATCTTGTCCTGCAACTCGGCGTATTCGGCCGCCACGCTGGAGTCGTGCGTCACGCCGCCGCCCGTGGAAAAACGCGCCACTGCGGCCGCGCGGTCCAGCTCCATGGTGCGGATGGGCACACTGAAGGTGGCGCGCAGGTACGGGCCGGGGCTGGGCTCCAGAAGGCCCAGGGCCCCGCAGTACAGCCCGCGCGGGTGCGGCTCCAGCTTGCGCAGCAGGTGCATGGTGCGCACCTTGGGCGCGCCGGTGACGGACCCGCAAGGAAACAGCGCGGCCAGCGTTTCCCAAAGGCCCACGCCTGGCCGCAGGCGCGCGCGCACGTCAGAGGTCATTTGAAACACCGTGGGGTAGGCCTCCACGTGGAAGAGCCGGGCCGCCTCCACGCTGCCAGGCACGGCCACGCGGCCCAGGTCGCTGCGCAGCAGGTCCACGATCATGACATTCTCCGCGCGGTTCTTGGGGCACTTGGCCAGGGCTTCGCGCAACCGCAGGTCCTCGGCCGGGGTTTCGCCCCGGGCGGAGGTGCCCTTCATGGGCCGGGCCAGCACCTCCCCTTTGCCCCCCAGGCGGAAGAACAGCTCCGGCGAGAAGGACAGCACCTCGCGCGGCCCCAGGTCGAGCCAGGCGCAGAACCCGGCGCTTTGAGCGCGCGCCAGCCGCGCAAACCAGGCCAGGCCGGAACCCGGCGCGGAACAGGCGCAGGAGCATTCGAAGGGCACGGTGTAGTTGGCCTGATACGTCTCGCCCTGGCTGATCCACTGCTGCAGCTGCTCAAAGCGCTCGGCGTACAGGCGCGGCGGAACCAAGGCGCGCCACGGCCCGGCCTGGGTGCTCTCGGCCTGACGGCCTGCTGCGTTGCTGGCCTGGGTATGGCTGGCCCCGGCGTGGCCGTTATCGGCCTGACGGCCTTCATTGTGGCTGGCCCCGGCGTGGCCGTTATCGGCCTGACGGCCTTCGTTGTGGCTGGCCCCGGAGTGGCCGCCATCGGCCTGACGGCCTTTATTGTGGCTGGCCCCGGAGTGGCCGCCATCGGCCTGACGGCCTTCATTGTGGCTGGCCCCGGCGTGGCCGTTATCGGCCTGACGGCCTTCGTTGTGGCTGGCCCCGGCGTGGCCGTTATCGGCCTGACGGCCTTCGTTGCGACAGGTCCCGGCGGTGCTGCGTGCTGCGCTGCTGGCCTGGGTGTGGTTGGCGGCGGCGCAGGCGGGCGCATGGCCGGGCGCGCCAGGGATAGCGGACACGCCAGACGGCTCAAATGAATCTGCCGAAGGGGAGAAATCGGCGCAAGCCGACACGGCGGCCACCCCAGGCGCGTTGGCGGGCGAAGCGTCGGGCGAAGCGCGGAAAAAATCAGGGGACGAAGCACCAGGCAACTCGTCAAGCGGCACGGGCTCAGCATGGCTGGCGGCCCAGGCCAAGGGCGGCGCAGTGAACTGGCCGTCCTGCGGGTCGCCGGGCGAAGCGGTGAACATGGCGGCGGGCATGGCGGCGGACGAATCGCCCGGCAAAGCGCCCGGCGAAGCGGCAGGCCAGGCCGCCGGAGCAGTCAAAGTGGAAACCGGCACAGGGGCCGACGCGGCAACAGGCGCAACATTCGGCGCAACATTCGGCGCAACATTCGGTGCGGCATTCAGCGCGGCAACAGGCTCGCCCAGGGCAGAATCAAAGGCTGGCGCGGCCTCGTAGGACAGGGCCAGCGTGACCCAGCGCCCGGCGCGGGCCTCGGCCTCGGCCCAGGCCACAACGCCCGCCACGTCTTCCAGCTTCCAGGCCTGGCGGGTGCAAAGCGGCTCGCCAAAGGCAATTCTGCGGCCCCAGCCCTGGCCGTCGGCCGAGGCATCCCAAAAAATCGCGCGTGGGCACTGTGTTTTCATGCGCCCCGCACTACCGCCATACGCCAGCCAGGGCAAGCCCGCCCCGGCGCTCTATCCCTGCTGCAGCAGCCGCAGCACCTGCGCGGCGGCGGCTTCCACCACGCTCAGGCAGCGCGCCCTGGCCCCGCTGGGGCCAAAATTCCTGCGGCCTTCGTCCGTGTCCAGGCGGCAACCGCAAATCCCCGTGCACTGCAAATGGCCAAAGCGCTCCAGAAAGAATTCGCGGTACAGCTGCACCGGCAGATAGGTTGCGTCCAGATCATCGCGCCCGCTGGCGCGCCCCAAAGCCAGGCCCAGGCCCAGCACCCCGCCGGTGTAGGCTCCGCACAGGCCGTCCGTGCGCGAAAAGCCGCTGCACAGCCCCGTTGCCACGCGCGGCACAAGGAACGAACGCACGCCAAGGGCCTCGGCCACGGCCTGGAACACGGATTCCGCGCAGAGCAGCGGCGGGCTGCCGTCGAACAAAGCGCGCGCCCGCTGGCCTGCGCTGGCGGCATTGGCGTCTGCCGGGCGGATGCCGAGCACTGGCTTGCGGGCGCTGGCCACAAAGATGGACACGCAGGCAGGCGCGGCCTGTGCGGGCAGGACCGGCTCTCCCCCCCGCGCCGTGAAGGGTTCGGCAACACGAGGAGAGACGGGAGAGCAGGCGCACGCCTCGGCCTGAAGCGCAACGCCCGGCGCAGACGACGCCCCGGCCTGCCCTGGCGCGGCGCAGCAGTTCTCGCCGCAGGCGACCACCTGGGCCGCCTCCAGCCCGGCCGCGCGCAGCCATTCGGCCACGTCCGCGCGCCGGAACCCGGGCCAGCGGTCGTGGTGTTCCTCCAAAAGAAACTGCTGCGTGTGGGTGTCCAGATCGGTTATGACCAGCCTGCCGCCGGGCTTAAGGATGCGCGCCATTTCGACGATGGCGCGGGCAGGGTCGTCCACATGGTGCAACAACATGTTGGCGAAGGCGCAGTCCACCGAGGCAGGGGGCAGGGGCAAGGCCTCGGCCTCGCCCTGCAACACAGTAAGCCAGCGCGAGGCCACTGCCGGGGCGAAGACCGCGCGCAGCTGGTCCAGCATGGCCGGGGAGCGGTCCACCGAAAAGACCGTGCACCCGGCCTCCAGCAGGCCCTTGGTGATGAAACCCGCGCCAGCGCCCAGGTCTGCGGCGACTATGCCCTGGCCCGCGCAGCCGCACACCCCGGCCAGGGCCAGGGCGCGCTCCCGCACGTCCTGCGGGAAAAAGCCCTGGCGCAGCCTGTCCCAGTCCGCCGCAACGCTGTCGAAATATGCCGCGCTTCCGTTTTCCATGCCGCCTCCCTTGGCTTCTGGCCAGCGCCGCCTTGGCGCTTTACGCCTGGAAAATGCCAGAGCCAGGGGCGCACTGTCCAATGACAATGCCGAAAGCGGGCGTTCAGCTTTGCTGATGACGCGGGGCGAGAGGCTGGGAAGGCGATTTTGCCTCCGGCTGGGCACAAATGGCCGGAGCGTGTGGCGGAGAGCGGGCGGCAGGCGGCAGGGGCTAGGCGGTGAGGAACAGAACGGCGGGCGGGCGCGGGATGCCCGGCAGCCTTGACGTGCGCCCCGGAAACAGGGCAGGCTGTTAAGCGCACACGAAAAAAGCCCCGGCGCACCGGGGCTCTCTCGTTTCACAAAAGCGTGTGGTCGGGCTTTAGGCCGCGATCACGGTGCGCACGGCGGGCTTAACCACCGAGCCGCTGCGGATGCAGCGGGTGCAGGCGCGGACGTAACGCACTTCACCGGAAGGAAGAACGGTCTTGACGCGCTGCAGGTTGGGCAGGAAACGGCGCCGGGTGCGGTTGTTGGCGTGGCTCACGTTGTTGCCGGAGCTGGGGTGCTTGCCGCAGATATCGCACGTCTTGGACATATTGGAATCCTCCTGAAACATTCTCTGTGCTGGGACGCGGCAGAATCCGCATCGACCCTGAAACCGGGCTCCCGGCCTCAAGGAAGAGGACTTTTAGCCCCGGACCGGGAAAAACGCAAGTGCTTTTTTCTTGACAAACAAAAAGCCGCCCGTATAGAGATGCGGCCTGCGAGGCAGCATGACCGAACTCTGGATTTCTCTACAGGACATCCCGGCCGAGGGCCGGGAATTTCATTTCACGGACCAGTCCCTTTGGACCGGCCCGATGGAGGAGTTCCGCGTGGCCGCAAAACCGGGCCGCGAGTTCAACGCCAGCATGCTCATCGTCCCCCAGGACGACGGCTACCTGGTGAGCGGAGAGTTCTCCGGTTCCGTTCTGCTGCCCTGCGGCCGCTGCACTGAGGAATTCGAACTGCCTGTGCAGGGCGAGTTCGACAGCTTCGAGGAGCCCGCCAGGGCTGGCGAGACGCTGGAGGACGAAACCCGTCTGCGCATGCACGCCGGTCAGCCGGAGTTCGACGCTGCGGGTTTTCTGTGGGAGCAGTACCTGCTGGCCCTGCCGGAGAACCCCGTGTGCGACGAGGGCTGCAAGGGCCTGTGCCCCAGCTGCGGTATCAACAGGAATCAGGGCTCTTGCGCCTGCGCCCGCGATGAGGGCGATCCAAGGCTTGCGGTCCTGCGCAACTTGAAGCTATCATAACAGAGCGCACCCGGAGCCCCCTCCGGCGCGATCCATACGAAGAAGGAGAGCCATCATGGCCTTACCGAAGAAAAAGACCTCCAAGTCCCGCAAGAACATGCGCCGCTCCCACGACCACGTGGCCACCCCCAACGTCGTGCTGTGCAAGTGCGGCGAGCCCGTTCTTTCCCACTGCGCGTGCAGCGCGTGTGGCAACTACAAAGACCGCCAGGCCCTGACGCCCGCGAATGCTTGAGAAAGCGCCCCGCATAGCCGTTGACGCGATGGGGGGCGACATAGGCCCCAGGGTCAACGTCCCTGCCGCTGCGCAAGCCGCCCGCGAAGGCATCCACATCATCCTGGTGGGTGATGAGGAAAGCCTTCGCGGCGAGCTTGCGCGCGTTGCAGACGCAGCCCAGCTGCCCATCAGCATCCACCACGCCTCCCAGGTGGTGGATATGGACGAAAAGCCTTCCGACGCCCTGCGCCGCAAGAAGGAC
>DIVX01000079.1 GCA_002422505.1 Desulfovibrio sp. UBA6121 | reverse complement strand
CTGCGCAGCGGCACGGACATCGCCTTTTTGGGCGGCATGCTGCGCTACATTCTGGAAAAGAACCTCTACTTCAAGGAATACGTCACCGAGTACACCAACGCGAGCTTCATCCTCGGGGCGGATTACAACTTCAAGGACGGCCTGTTCAGCGGCTACGACCCCAAAACCCGCGTGTACGACCGCAAGAAGTGGGACTTCGCCCGTGATGAACAGGGCGTTTCCCTGCGCGACAAGACCCTGCAGAACCCGCGCTGCGTGTTCCAGCTCTTGAAAAAGCACTACGCCCGCTACACCCTCGACCTGGTGAGCAAGGTGACCGGCGTTTCCCAAAAGAACCTGCTTATGGTCTACGACGCCTTTGGCGCCACGGGCAAGCCGGACAAGGCCGGCACCATGATGTACGCCCTGGGCTGGACCCAGCACACCGTGGGCGTGCAGAACATCCGCCTGGCGGCCATGATCCAGCTGCTTCTGGGCAACATCGGCGTGGCCGGCGGCGGCATAAACGCCCTGCGCGGCGAGCCCAACGTCCAGGGCAGCACAGACCACGCCGTGCTGTGGGACATTCTGCCCGGCTACATGCCCGCGCCTTTGGCCACCCAAGCCACCCTGGCCGAGTACAACAAGACCACCACGCCCAAGACCAACGATCCCATGAGCATCAACTGGAAGAGCAACCAGCCCAAGTACACGGCAAGCCTGCTCAAGGGCTGGTTCGGCGAGGCGGCCACCAAGGAAAACGAGTTCTGCTACGCCTGGACGCCCAAGGTGGAGCCCGGCGAGCAGTACGCCAGCATGTTCATGTTCGACCGCCTGTACAAGAAGCAGATGAAGGGCGCGTTCATCTTTGGCCACAACCCGGCCCAAAGCATGCCCAACAGCCACAAGATCAGGAAAAGTCTGGAGAACCTGGACTGGCTGGTGATGGGCGAAGTGCACCTGACCGAGACCACGGACTTCTGGCGCGGCCCCGGGGTGGACCCCAAGAGCGTGAAGACCGAGATGTTCCTGCTGCCCTGCTGCCACCGCGGCGAAAAAGACGGCAGCACCAGCAACTCTGGCCGCTGGCAAATGTGGCACTACAAGGGCTTTGAGCCCATGGGCCAAAGCAAAAGCATGGGCGCCATCGAGGTGGACATCTTCCACGCCGTGCGCGACCTGTACGTGAAGGAAGGCGGCGTTTTCCCCGAGCCCATACTGAACCTGGACCTGGAGCGCGCCTACGACGCCGAAAAGACCGCCATGAAGGTCAACGGCTGGTTCACCCGCGACGCGGAAGTGGGCGGCCGCAAATTCAAGAAGGGCGACCAGGTGCCAAGCTTCGCCTTTTTGACCGACGACGGCAGCACCAACAGCCTGTGCTGGGTGTACTCCGGCGGCTACCCGGAGGTGGGCAAGAACCTCACCAAACGGCGCGACCACAGCCAAACCGCCATGCAGGCCAAGCTGGGGCTCTACCCCAACTTCTCCTTCGCCTGGCCGATGAACCGCCGCATCATCTACAACCGCGCCAGCGTGGACGTGAACGGCAAGCCCTTCAATCCCGCGCTGCCCGTGGTTGTGTGGGACGGCGAGAAGTGGATGGGCGACATTGTGGACGGCGGCGGCCCCCCCATGGCGCAAAAGGGCGGCAAGTATCCGTTCATCATGCACACGGAAGGCCACGCCCAGCTCTTTGGCCCCGGCCGCGTAGACGGCCCTTTCCCGGAACACTACGAACCGGCGGAAACCCCGCTGACAAAGAACCCCTTCTCCGGGCAGATGAACAACCCGGCCATCCGCTGGATAGCCAGCGACATGGACAAGTTCGCCAAGCATGGCGACCCGCGCTATCCCATCGTGCTCACCACCTACAGCCTTACGGAGCACTGGTGCGGCGGCTCGGATTCGCGCAACACCAAGGTGCTGCTGGAGGCGGAGCCCCAGCAGTACATCGAGATGAGCCTGGAGCTGGCCAAGGAAAAGGGCATCAAGAACGGCGACGTGGTGGAGGTGGAGAGCATTCGCGGCAAGACCCAGGCCGTGGCCATGGTCACGGTGCGCGTGGTGCCCTTCAAGGTCATGGGCAAAACCGTGCACCTGGTGGGCATGCCCTTCGCCTTCGGCTGGACAACCCCCGGAGTGGGCGACGCCACCAACAGGCTGACGCCCACCGTAGGCGACCCCAACACCTACATTCCGGAGTACAAGGCGTCTTTGGTGAACATCCGCAAGGCCGCCAAGGTCACCGAGCTCGAAAGATAACCGCCCGCCCGGCGGCCCCGCGCAGCACACGGCGCGGCCGCCGGGCAGGCGCACAAGGGAGATGCGCCATGCCCAAAACGTTTCTCATTGATACCTCACGCTGCACGGCCTGCCGTGGCTGCCAGGTGGCCTGCAAGGAATGGAAGAACTTTCCGGCCGTGCACACCAAGCAAACCGGCACGCACCAGAACCCGCCCGATTTGGGGCCCTACACCTTCAAGCTCATCCGCTTCAAGGAATACAAGATGAAGGAGCGCGTGGAGTGGCTGTTCTTCCCGGAACAGTGCCGCCATTGCCACGCCCCCGGCTGCAAGGAGGGCGCGGACGCCATCCTGCCCGGCGCCATCATCAAGGACGAAAAGACCGGGGCCGTGCTCTACACCGACCTGACCAAAAAGTTCACGCCGGAGCAGGCCGAGGACGTGCGCGTCATGTGCCCGTACAACGTGCCCCGCTGGGACCCGGCGGAGGGCAAGCTCACCAAGTGCGACATGTGCTTCGACCGCATCACAAACGGCGGGGTGCCCGCCTGCGTCAAGACCTGCTGCACCGGCTGCATGAACTTCGGCGAGCGCGAGGCCATGCTCAAGCTGGGCGAGGAACGCCTGGCCAAGGTGAAAAAGACCTACCCCAAGGCGCAACTGCTTGACCCCGAGGACGTGAGCGTGATCTATTTGGTGACCGAGGACCGCAAGCTCTACCACGAGTATGCCGAACGCACGGACGCGCCCGCCACGCGGCTTGCGGGCATGACCCGCCAGGAGCTGCTGGGCCGCGTGGCCAAGCCCTTGCGCAATCTCCTCGGCTAACCCCAGCAACGCAACAACACGGGCCGTGTTGCCACGAGGCAGGGCGGCCCGTTTTTTGTCGCCACAACCGCCAGGAGGCCCCTGCCCATGCGTCAGACCTTGCAGAATCAGCAGCGCCTGTGCGGCGTCACAGAGGCCCTGGCCGACATCGTGGCCCGGCACCCCGCCCTGGAGGACATCGCCACCGCCTACGCCCTGCTGGCCACGGCCAGGGAGGAAGCGGCCAAGGCCCTGCCCCGGCAGTCGCTTTTGGGCGCGCAGCCCGCGTTGGAGCCCTTCGCCTCGGGCCAGCCCCTGCTCACCCCCGTGCTGGAGGGGCTGTACGTGCTGCCTGCGGATGTTGTAGCGCGGCTGCACACGGCCACCCGGGTCATGCTGCCCGCCGCAGCCCAGGCTTTTCCCGCCCTGGCCGAGGACCTGGCCAAGCTGGCCGTGCGCCTGCAAGCCCAAGGGGCCGCCCCGGATGCGCTTTACGGCCAGGACCTTGCTGGCGCGCTCCTGTCCGCCATCGCCCTGGGCCCGGAAGACGGCCCCCCGGCCCGCAGCATGGAGGAACTGGCCCAGGAGCTGAAAATAGCGCCCACGGCGCTGCAAATCGCCGCCAGGGAAAGCTTCATGGCCGTGCTGTTCCACGAGGCCACCCTGCTGGCGGGCCTGGTGGACCAGGAGGCCTGGCGGCAGCCCTATTGCCCGGTGTGCGGCGGCGGCCCGGATGCGGGCATTTTGAAGGAAGGCAAAGAGGACTCGGAATTTCTCATCGCCAAGGCCGGGCAGCTGTGGTTCCACTGCGGCCAGTGCGCGGCCCTGTGGCGTTTCCCGCGCCTGCGCTGCGCGGGCTGCGGCTGCGAGGACCCGGCGCGCATGGAGCTGCTGCTGGCCGAGGGCGGCCAGCGCGAGGAGCAGGAGCGCGCCCAGCTGTGCTCGGAGTGCAAGCAGTACTGCACCACCCTGAACATGGTGGACCGTTCCGACCTGGTGAACCTGGAGATGCTGCCCATGGCGCTTCTGCACCTGGACATGCTGGCCCAGCAACGCGGCTACGCGCCGCTTGCGCCCTCGCCCTGGAACAGCCTGGGCTAAAGACTCGCACGAAGCCGAGAGGCCGCCGTTCCGAGAGCCCCACCCGCCCGGTTGCCCTGGCCCTCGGCAGGGCCGCGTCCTCCGGGCGGCACACAGGAGCTTGCGGGTCGCCGTCTTACGTTTCCAGCCAGCCAACGCGCAGACGGTGCGCCTCTTCGCACCGGGGCGTTTCGTCTGCCCCGCCGCCAGCCCCAACGCACCAAACCGCGCACGCGGACCAGCCGCCCCAGCGGCGCAGGGTGACGCCGCAATGCGGCAACGGCGGCTGGCGCTGCGTGGCGGCCCGGCCCGGCCAATGCGTCCGACTGGCGCGCTTGGCTGGCGCGCGGCCCTTGCCCCCGCGCTTTCTCCCGTGGTACGTATGCGCCAGCGCACGCGCACCAGCGCCGTAACCGCAGGAGAACCGCCATGCCCAGCCACCAGCCCGCCCACGATCCCGGCCCAGCCCGAACCTGTTCCCGCCTTTCGGCGCTGTTGCGGGCCGCGCGGCAATGACGGCCGAAACTCCAGCCGAAACTCCGGCGCAGCGCAAAAGCTTTCTGGCCCAGGTGCTGCGCCTGGCAGGCCCGTACTGGCACTGCGAGCGGCGCGCCAAGGTGCGCGGAGCCATTTTTCTGCTGCTTCTGCTCACCATTTGCCAGGTGGCGCTTTCCGTGTGGGGCAACTACTGGCAGCGCGGGCTGTACGACGCCCTGGAGCAGCGCTCCGTGCGGCTGGTGCTGGTGCAGGTGGCGGTGTTCGCGCTCATCCTCGCCCTGTCCATCTCCGTCACCGCCGCGCACCTCATGGTCAAGCGCTGGCTGCAAATAGACTGGCGCGCCTGGCTTACCGAACGGCTGACCAGCAGGTGGCTGGACGAGGCCCGCCACTACCGGCTCAACTTCAGCACCGGCGAGCACGACAACCCCGACCAGCGCATCGCCGAAGACATCCGCATCGCCACCGAAAGCGCCATCGCCCTGGCGCATTCCCTGACCTTCAGCCTGCTGACGCTGGGCATGTTCGCGAACATTCTCTGGTCCGTTTCCGGCAGCATAGACGTGCCCGGCACCAGCGTGCACATACCCGGCTACATGGTGCCCCTGGCCTTTTTGTACGCCACCCTGGGCAGCGCCTTCGGCTGGCTGGTGGGCAAGCCCCTGGTGCGCACCACCAACGCCCTGCAAACGGCGGAGGCCACCTTCCGCTTCGGCCTTTCCCGCGCGCGGGAGCACACCGAGGCCATCGCCCTCATGCGCGGCGAACCCCTAGAGCGCGCCGGTTCCGGGTCGCGCTTCCTGCGCGTCATAGGCGACTGGAACCGCCAATCCCTGGCCTACCTGGGCCTGGTGTCCTTCGGCACGGCCTACGGCTCGCTGCTGCCCATCCTGCCCATTCTCGTGGCCGCGCCCCAATACATCAGCGGCGCCATGACCCTGGGCGCGCTGATGCAGGCCGCCCAGGCCTTCCAGCAGCTCACTTCCTCCCTGTCCTGGCCGGTGGACAACATCGGCGAGATAGCGCGCTGCCGCGCCTCGGCCGAGCGCGTGCTTTCCCTGCACGAGGACTTGCAGGAGCTGGACGCCAAGGAGCGCGCGCAGTCCGCGCCGCGCATCGCCCTGGCGCGCGAAAAGGGCGGCGACCTGGCCGTGGAGGGCCTGTGCATCGCCGAGCCCTCGGGCCGGGTGCTGGTGGAGGGGCTGGAGCTGCGGATCAAGCGCGGCGAACGGGTGCTCGTCACCGGCGACCCCGGCGTGACCGGAAGCCTGTTCAAGGTGCTGGGCGGGCTGTGGCCCTGGGGCCAGGGCACGGTGCGCCTGCCCTCGGAGGCCGAGATGTTCTTCGTGGCCCAGCGCCCCTTCATGCCGGAGGGCACCCTGCGCGAGGCCCTGTGCTACCCCAGCGCGCCGCAGGCCTGCTCCGACGCCGACGTGCTGCGCGTGCTGGAATGCGTTGGCCTGACCCGGCTAATCCAGCGCCTGGACGAGCGCGACAACTGGGAACAATCGCTGCCGCAGCGCGTGCAGCAGCAGCTTGGCCTTGCCCGCGTGCTGTTGCAGCGGCCCGCCTGGGTGTTTCTGGAGGAAGCCACCGATGCCTTCGACCCCGAAGGCGAGCGGCAGATCATGGAGATGCTCTTCCGCGAATTGCCGGACTCCATGGTGCTGAACATCAGCTTCCACCCGGAGCTTGGCGCGCTGCACCACCGCACCATAACCCTGAACCGCATGGCCGAAACGGTGGTGCTCTTCGGCGAGCGGCGCAGCGGCAACGGCTCGCACTAGGCGCGCGCCAAGCCATGCGCCAGCCAATCAGCCGACCAATCGGCTGGCGGCAGCGACCAGGGGCCTGCCCAAGCGCCGCAGCCACGGCGCGGCGGAGCAGTTTTGCCGCGCAGCCTGCCCCTGCGTTTCGCCCGGCATGGAGCCGCACGCCCGTGCCCTCTGGCCGCACCGGCTCACGGGAGTGGCTCCGCGCGACATCCGGCTCTTGCATAAAGAAGGCTTTCCGTGAAGCCAGCACAGAAACTCGCTGGCCCGTGCGCTGCAATGCGGCTTTGCCGCTGGCGCTCCGCGCTTCCTGGCGCGCCCGCCACAAGCTTTGCCCGGTCTAGAACTTCGACGGCAGCCAGTCCCGCTCCACGCACTCGCGGAAGCACCACTCCGGCGTGGTCTCCGTGCGGTAGCTCCAAAAGAACCAGCCCTTGTAGCGCTCATAGGTCAAAAGCTGCGCCGCCGCATACGCCCGGTAAGAAAGGCCGCGTTCAAACTCGCCCATACCGGTGAGGGCGTGGTCGTAGGGCCCCTCCGCCCACAGCGACACCACCTCCAGGTTCAGGCCCAGGCTCCACTCGCCCACCACGGTGGGCAGCTTGAGCTCGGCCATGATCTCGCTCGCCTCCTGCCCCCAGAGCACCCCGGCCTTGTGCAGGTGGCCGTGGATGTCCATGTCCAGGTCCTCGCGGCTGAAGCACTGGTAGCGGTGGATGTCGAAAAGCACATTCTCGTGCTGCGGCGGCTGCATAAAGCCCAAGTACTCGCGGTGGGTGCGGAAGCCGTCGTGGAACACCACGGCCACGCGCTCCGCCGGGCAGTGGGCGCGCACCGCTGCGTACGCGCGCAGGTAAAAGCCCTTGAGCAAATCCGTGGGAATGTCCCAGCGCGGCTCGTTCAAGAACTCTATGCCATACAGCGCCGAATGCCCGGCATAGCGCTCGGCCAGCCTGCCCAGCACCTGCACCGAATGCTCCAGATATTCCGGCTTGGTGTGCCACTCCACCACGCCCATGATGCCGCCGTTGTCGAAGCCGTTCTGGCAGCCGGGCGCGGCGTGGTAATCAATGACCACGCACAGGCCGAACTCGCGCGCCCAGTCCATGGCGCGGTCCAGCACCTCTATGCCGCCGGTGACGAAGGGCGTGCGGTTCGCGCCATACTTCTCGTGGTACGGGTACGGCGGGCCGAAGATCCAATGCCCCACCGGGATGCGCACGGCGTTGACCCCGACGCCCGCCAGCCAAGCGAAGTCATCGCGCGTGATGAAGCGCTCCCAGTGGGCGCGCAGCCGCGCCGGGGCAGCAGCGCCCAGCTCCGCGCACCAGGTGGTCTCGTCCGTGGCTTGCAGGCCCTCGAACAGGCTGGGGGTCATCCACTTTTCCAGCAGCAGCCAGCCGCCAAGGTTGACGCCGCGCAGGTGGGCCGGGTGCGGGGTGGGCTGTGACATGCGTGTTCTCGCAGTTCATCGGGGTGGTTGCGGCCATGGGGCGGGCCCGCGCCGCCGATGAATGCAGCCCGGCCCGAAGGCGCCCCATTGAGGCACTTTCGTGCAGAACGCCTGCGATTGCAAGGGGGGGGGCCAGGCGGAACGGGAGGGGCAGAGCACGCATTGCATAACCTGGATGGAGTTGGAGTGCCTGCTGCGCAAACTGTGGCCCCGCACCGCCACCCCATGAAACGGATTGAAAGGGAGAAACCAGGGGAGAACCTTTTGAAAATTCAGGAGCCCCCCGGCATTGCGCAAGCAGCGCCGCCCGACGCCCCTAGCAGTTGGGCACGAACACGGCCAGCCCGCCCTGGGCGGTCTCCTTGTACTTGCAGTTCATGTCCTTGCCGGTGGCCATCATGGCCTCTATGGCCTGGTCCAGGCCCACCTTGTGCTGAATGGGCAGCACGTCCGTGGCGATAACGAAGGCCGTGTAGGCCTTGGCCACGCTCATGGCGTTGCGCTCGATGCAGGGAATCTGCACATAGCCGCCCACGGGGTCGCAGGTCATGCCCAGGTGGTGCTCCAGGGCGGTCTCGGCGGCGTTCTCCGTCACGTGCGCGCCATAGCCCGTGGCGTGGGTCAGCATGGCGGCGGCCATGGCGGAGGCCACGCCGATCTCGGCCTGGCAGCCGCCCTCGGCCCCGGCGATGGTGGCGTTGTGCTTGGCCAGAAAGCCCACGGAGGCGGCGGCCAGCAACCCTTCCCGGATGGACTGCTCCGAGAGGGCCAGCCGGGTGCGCATGATGCGCGCCATGGCCGGGATGATGCCTGCGGAGCCGCAGGTGGGCGCGGTGACGATGACGTGGCCTGCGGCGTTCTCCTCCGCGGCGGCGAAGGCGAAGGCGCACATGAGGCCGATGATGTTCTCGTGGGTTTGGCGCTTGATGTGCGCGCGCTCGAAAATGCGCTTGGCCTTGCGGTGCAGGCCTATGGACCCCGGCAGCACGCCTTCGGCGGCAAGGCCCGCGTCCACGGCCTCGTCCATCACGCGCAAAATGGTGTCGAGCCCGGCCATGATGCTGGCCTCGTCGGCCCCGGTCACGGCCATTTCGTTTTCCAAAATGAGCTTGTGTAGGCTCAGGTCGTTCTCGGCCAGCTGCTTTTTGAGCTCCTCCATGGTCGAGTACGGGTAGGCGGGAACGCCGCGCGGAGGCTCCGGCTGGCCCTTGATGTCGATGAACCCGCCGCCCAGAGAGGCGTACTGGCGCTCAAACATGGGCGCGGCGTCCGCCCCGGTGAGGCGGATGATCAGCGTGTTGCTGCAGGGAAAGCTGTGCTCAATGGCGTCGAAGACCACCATGCCCGCGTCGATGGTCAGCTGCGTTGGGCCAAGGTCCATGCTGCGCCCGGCCAGCGGCTTGGCGGCCAGTTCGTCCAAGAACTCCGGCGGGCACGATTCGGGCGAGCGGCCCAGCAGCCCGGCCAGCACGGCCCTGTCCGTGCCGTGGCCCTTGCCCGTGGCCGAGAGGCTGCCGAAAAGATGCACGGCCAGCCCCGTGGCCTTGGCCAGCTGTTCCGCCGGAAGCGCGCGCGCGGCCTGGATGAAGTCGTACCCGGCGCGCATGGGGCCGATGGTGTGGGAGCTGGACGGGCCTGGGCCGATCTTGAAGAGATCGAAGACGCTCAAAGCAATGGCGGGCATGTGGGGCTCGTTGTGTTGGTGTTATGAGAGAGTGCGCGCAGGCGCCGCGCCCGGAGCCAATATTCGCGGGCTCCGGGCGCGGCCGTGCGGGTTAGTTCCAGTGCTCCACGGTGGGCTTGATGGTCAGCAGGCCAAACTCCTGCCCGGCCTCCAGCAGAAAGAAGAGGCCGAACAGCACCAGCATCGCCAGGCCCACGGCCTTGGTCAGCGGCGTTCTGGCCTTGCGGATGGCGATGATGCTGGGGAGGATGCCGAAGAGCGTGACGATGCCGAAGCCGCCCGCGAAGTCGATAGCCTGCAGAAACACGTCCGGGTAGGCCACGGCGATGAGCAGCGGCGGCACAAAGGCCAGAACGCGGCTCAGCACCGGGTTCACCTTGCCCAGGTGCTGGTGGGTCAGGTCGTCCATGAAGCCGATGAGCCCCATGCCGTTGGCCAGGTAGGCCGTGGTTATGGCCACAATGGCGAAGCAGCTAGCCAGGATGAGCGAAAGCTCGGAGTGCAGGGCCTCGGCCAGGGGAATGGTGGCGGGCAGGTTCTTTTCAAAGGCGTTCACCAGGCCGGTGGAGCTCTCGTCCAGGGGCAGCACGCCTATGCCCACCAGCATCCACGTGGCGTTCATCAGAAAGCCCATGGTCATGCCCACGATCATGGTGCGGCTGATGACCTTCTGGTTCCAGTTCAGGCTTTCGCAAATGGCGGGAATGATGTTGTGGAAATGGAAGGCCGTGACCAGGATGGGAATGGCGCAGATGAAGAACGGCCAGTTCTTGTGCGTAAGGTTCGCGGCCTGTATGTGGCTGCCCGCCATGCTGGCGATGATGACGAAGACGATGCATTTGCCCACCACCAGCAGGGCGATGTACTTCATGATCTTGTCGATGCTGGCCAGGGAGATGAGCGAGGTGACGGCGAAGAAGCCGAGCATGAGCCAGAGGGTGGGAATGGCGGTGCCGAAGAGGTTGTTGACGATGCTGGTGATGCCAGTGAGATAGGCGGTAAGCAGGCCGTAGAGGATGACCAGGTTGGCCGCCACGGCGATCCACTTGCCCACGCCGCCGAAATACGCCTGGTACAGGCTGGGGTAGTTGAAGGTGCTTTGCTGCTTTTCCACGGCCTCGCGGCTCAGGATTATGGAGGAATAGAGCATGGCCCCGCAGGTAAGCAGCAGGCCGAAGAGCGACGGGATGAAGCCCGCCAGGCCGGTCTTGATCGGCAGCGCCAGAATGCCCGCCCCGATGAGGTTGCCGACAATTAAAAAGCCGATGCTGACGACCTGCACCAGGGACGTTTTCTGGGTCATATTTCGCTCCGTTTCAAAGAAGGACGCAACCGGACACGCCACCCGCCGACCAAAGCAGCCTATACTTTCTCCACCGCGCCAGACAGCGCAGGTCCGTAGCGGCGGCCACCCGCCGCCCCGGCGGGGCCAGCGCCAAAGGCATGATACGGCTCTTGGTATAAGGCAGCTAGCATACGTAACGAACTACTGGCAATGGTGAAATCCGCGCAGGGCCTTTGCCGGAAACATAAATGTGGGCGCGCCGCCTGGAAAGGGCGCGGCCAAGGCGTGCGAGGGCGGGGCGGCGGGGCGGCAGGCGAGCGCCAAAAGCCGGCAGGCCGGGCCTGCGGGCCTATCGCCAAGGCCGACCATTGGAGCCGGGCTTTGGGACTGCGCTGTGGAGCTGGGCTGTGGAGCCGACCATTGGAGCCGACCATTGGAGCCGATCTGTGGAGCCGACCATTGAGGCCGACCATTGAGGCTGGGCTGTGGACTTGGTCTTTGGAGTTGGCCTTTGGAGTTGGCCTTTGGAGCTGGCCGTGGGAGCACGCCCAAGAATCCGTCGGGAGCACGCCAGCCGGGAGCGCAGGCCCAAACAGACGGAAGGGCAGCGCGGCACAGGCTGGCGGCAAGGGATGACGAAGCAGGACGCCAAAGGGACAAGGGCGGAGGGAGCGACCTGAAGGGAGCTCGGAGGGGGGGCTGGCCTGCCCTGGGCGGCCAACGCGGCTGTACAAAGCGGCTGTGCAAGGCGCAGGCGGCTGGGCCAGGGGTTCTGCGCCAGGACGAAGAACAGGGTCAAAGCTGGGCCGAGCCCGATAGCCGGGGCGTCAGCTCCGCGCGCCCCCGCCCGCAGCGCCGCCGTCCCCCAGCCTGCAGATGAGCTCGAACTCCGCCTGGGCCACGGGCATAACCGACAGCCGCGAGCCCTTGCGCAGCAGCTCCATGCGGGAAAGCGCCGTCAGCGCGCGCATGGCCTTGAGCGGCACCGGGGCGGTGAACTTCCGCACCAGCTGCACGGAAACGGCGAACCAAAGGGGCTTTTCCGGCGTGGAGCGGGGGTCGAAGTGCCCGTCGGCGGGGTCGAAGGCGCTGGGGTCGGCCTGGGCGGAGCGCACAATGCGCACCACGCCCACGGCGGAGGGATCGGTGACGCTGTGGTAGAACAGGGCCAGATCGCCCACGGCCATTTGCCGCAGGAAGTTGCGCGCCTGAAAGTTGCGCACCCCGGTCCAGTCGGTGCTTTGCTCCGGCTCGGCGGCCAGGTGGTCTATGGAGTAGCAGCCCGGCTCCGACTTGAGCAGCCAGTAATTCGTTTCCATCCGCGCGCCTCCCGCCTGCCCGCCTGTCCAACCTTCTCCGCGCCGCCCGGTTTCTTCAGCAGCGCCTGCACCAACGCCGCCCGGCCTCGCCCGCGTGCTGACCTGCCACGCCGAGAACCAGCCTCGTTCTGTGACCGACCTCGTTCGGACCCGACCTCGCCCTGCGACCGGTCTCGCCCTGTATCGGCCTCGCTCTGGGCCCGGCCCCGCCCGGACCTGGCCGCCCTACTCCGCGTCGTCCAGCATGGACAGGTCGCCCTGGGCCTGGCCGGTTTCCTCGGCCTTGAGCACCCGGCGCATGATCTTGCCGCTCTTGTTCTTGGGCAGCGNNGGCGCATGATCTTGCCGCTCTTGGTGCGCGGCAGGGTTTCGCGGAACTCCACGCCCTTGATGACCGCCACCGGCCCCAGCTCCTTGCGCATATGCTTCTGCAACTCGGCAATGAGCTCGTCCGACGGGCTGAAGCCCTGGTTCAGGATGAGGAAGGCCTTGGCGGCCTCGCCCTTGATCTTGTCCGGCANNTCAGCACGTCGTCGGCCCGGCCCTGAATCCACAAAAAGCCGTCCTCGTCGCGCTTGGCCACATCTCCGGCCAAATACTTGCCCGGGAAGCGCGCAAAGGATTCAAGGTAGCGCGCGCGGCCGCCGTCTTCGCTCGCGGGGTCGAAATAGCCGGTCATCATGGCCGGCCAGGGCCGTGTAACAACCAGCAGCCCGCCCTTGCCCACGGGCACGGGCTTGCCCTCGCGGTCCACCACGTCCACCTCCACGCCGGGCAGGGGCTTGGTTACGCTGCCCGGCTTCAAAAGCGAAATGGGCAGGGGCGAGATCATGAACATGCCGGTCTCGGTTTGCCACCAGGTATCAAGCAGGGGGCACTCGCCCCGGCCAATGTGCCGGTAGAACCACAGCCAGGTCTCCGGGCCTATGGGCTCGCCCACGGTGCCCAGCAAACGCAGGGTGGAAAGGTCGTGCATGCGCGGGTACTGCGGCCCAAAGCGCATAAGCATGCGGATGAGCGTGGGCGCGGTGTAGAAGATGTTCACCCCGTACTTGCTCACGATGTGCCACATGCGGTCGGCCTGGGGATAGTTGGGGTGGCCTTCATAGATAAGCGTGGTGGTGCCCGCCAGAAGCGGCCCGTACACCACGGCGCTGTGGCCCGTTACCCAGCCCAGGTCCGCCGTGCACCAGAAGATGTCCGTGGGCTTGATGTCGAACACGTGGGTGAGGGTGCGGTGCACGCCGACCATGTAGCCGCCGTGGCAGTGCGACACCACCTTGGGCGCGCCGCTGGCGCCGCTGGTGTGCAGCAAAAAGAGCGTGTCGCCCGCGTCCATCACCTCGGCGGGAGACTCCGGCCGCTCGCGGCGCACCACGTCGTCGAACCAGAAGTCGCGGCCCTCCTGCATGTCCGTTTCCACCTTGGCGCGGTGCACCACAACAACGGAGTCCACGCAGTCCGCCCCGGAATTCGCCAGGGCCTCGTCCACCACGGGCTTGAGCTTGATGATCTGCCCGTTGCGGTAGAAGCCGTCCGCCGTGACCACCAGCTTGGCCTTGACGTCCTTTATGCGCGTGCGCAGGGCCCGGGCCGAAAAGCCCGCAAACACCAGGGAATGCACCGCGCCTATGCGCGCCGTGGCCAGCATGGCGATGACCGCCTCCGGCAGGGGCGGCATGTAGATGATGACGCGGTCGCCCTTGGCCACGCCGAGGGTGCGCAGGGCTCCGGCGAAGCGGTTCACCTCGCGGTACAGCTCGTAGTAGGTGAACTTGCGGGAGTCGCCCGGCTCGCCTTCCCAGATGAGCGCCAGCTTGTTCTTGTTGGCGGTCTCTATGTGGCGGTCCAGGCAGTTGTAGACGATGTTGCAGCGCGCGCCGGGAAACCAGCGGTAGAAGGGGGCGTCGGCCTCGTCGAGCACGGTGTCCCACTTCTTGTACCAGTCCAGCTCGTCGGCGGCTTCTTCCCAGTAGCCCAGGGGATCGTGGGCGGCCTGGCGGCGGAAGGCCTCCAGCTCCTGGGGGTTCACGTTGGCTTCTATGACCAGCTGCGGCAGGGGCCTAAAGACGCGCAGCTCCTGCGCCAGGCTGTCCAGGGTTCCGCTGTTGTCCATTGTCTGTCCTCCTCGGGCGTCGGGAACCGGGGCTCCCGGCGCGGCGTGGTCCGCATGGCCAGGCACTACACCAGGCCGGACGCTGCGCGCTGTTTCATTCGACGGACGGCGGCGGGGGCGCGGTGAATGGCCGCGCCTGGCCGCGCCTGGGCCTTGCGGGCTAAAAGCCCAGCACCTGCTTGAGGCTTGCTATGCGCCGACGGCTGATGGGCAGCTCGATGCGCGTGCGGCCTGCGGTGCGCAGCATGAAGTTGCTGCCCGGCAGGGAGGCTATCTCCGTCACCATGTCCAAATTCACCAAATATTTGCGGTGCACGCGGAAGAAACGGTGCGGGGCCAGCCGCTCTTCCAAATATTTCACGCGGTAACTGGTAAGATATTTCTGCTGCGCCGTGTGCACGTACGAATAGTCCTCGTAGGCCTCCACGAATACGATCTGCCCGTAGGGCACCAGGTACATGCGGCCGTCCTGGCTTACGGCCAGCTTCTCTATTTCCGGGGTGCGCGTGTGGTTGGTGTCCCAGGCCTGCTTGAGGGCGGAAAGGAAGTGGTCCTGCTCGTCGTCCTCCAGGGGCACGGAAACGGTCTTGCCGTCGCCGTCCGACCAGTCGGCCTCGCCGCCGAAGCCCCCGCCCGGCGGCAGCGGGTTTTCCTCGCCAAAGCCGCCGCCCTGCGGGGCGGACTCGGACCATTTGTCCGGCATGGGCACTTCGCGGAAGCGGGCCTTGAACTCGGAAAGCTTCTGCAAGGTCTTTTGTATGCGGTCTTCCTGGGCGGGCCACAGCAGGTAGTCCGTGGCGCCCAGTTCAAAGGCGGCAAAGGCCTGGGCCTCGCCCCCGGCCAAAAACACCAGGGCGGGCTTGTTCTTCCGGCCAGAGAGCATCTGCGCCAGTTCCAGGCCGGAAACCCCGCCCGGCAGGTCGAGCCCCACGAAGAGCGCGCCGTAGGGAATGGCCTCGATGAGCTCCAGGGCCTCGAAGGCCGTGACGGCCTCGCCCAGGACGGAAAGGAAGTTCGCGCCCGAAAGCGCCCGGCGCAGGTCGCGGCGGACGAGGGGGTCTGGGTGCAGCAGCAGCGTTTTGAGCTTGGCCATGCAGGGCGGTTCCCGGCAAGGGGTTCGCCAACCGCTCCTGCGGCAGGCGCAAATGGAAGCCTCACCCGGACTTGTGCCGCAAATCATGCCCCGGCGCAAGGCCGGGTTGCGCGCGCGGGCGGGCTGTTGTAGGCTCCGGCATGAGCGAAAACACCCCCGGGCGCATCGCCGTCCTGTCGGACATCCACGGCAATCTGGAGGCCCTCCACGCCGTCTTGGCCGACCTGGACGCCCAGAACGCCGCGCAGGTCATCAACCTGGGCGACATGGTGGGCTACGGCCCGGAGCCGGACGCCTGCGTGAAGCTGCTGCGCGAGCGCGGCATCCAGTCCGTTTTGGGCAACCACGAGCACGGCCTGCTGGAGGCCCAGGCCAGGGGCTGGTTCAACCCCCAGGCCAGAAAGGCCCTGGACCGCACCCGCGCCCTGCTTTCCGACGAGGCGCTGATGTACTTTCGCACCCTGCCGCGCACCTGCGAGGCGGCTGGAGCGCTCTTTGTGCACGGCTGCCCGCCGGGGCTAGTGTCCAAGTATCTGTACGAGTTGGACGACGATGCCCTGCGCGAAACCTTCGAGCTCTACCCCAACCGCCTGTGCTTCGTGGGCCACACCCACGAGCTGGAGCGCATCAGCCTGTTCGGGGAAGGCGCGGGCGGCAAGCTGGAGCGCAAGACCCTGGGCAAGGGGACAATCGCCCTGGACCCCGCCGCCCGGCACATTGTGAACGCCGGGGCCGTGGGCCAACCGCGCGACGGCAACAACAAGGCCAAATATTTGCTGTGGGAGCCGGGAAACGCCGCAAACGCAGGCGCCAGGCCCGACCGCGTGGAAGTGCGCTTCGTGCCCTACGACATCGCCAAAACCGCCGCCGCCATCATCGAGAAGGGCCTGCCCTCCATCTACGCCGACCGGCTCTGGTAGTCCGCAAACAGCGGGAAGCACACGCTCACCTTCACGCCGCAGCCC
>DIVX01000134.1 GCA_002422505.1 Desulfovibrio sp. UBA6121 | reverse complement strand
GCAGGCCCACGGCCTGGATGCCGTCATCGTTGGTGAGCAGGATGCGCATGGACTCTCCGGTGTCTGGCTGGTTGCCGACTGTTGCAGCGGCCGCGCCGCGCAATATGCGCAGTACGGTTTGACAAGCCGCGCCCCTTGAGGGCAAATGATGCGGCACAAGGGACGCCCTGCCCGCCGCACAGCGCGGTACAGGCGCAGTACCCCAACATGAGGGAGTTTGCAAGGCCGTGATAACGAAAGCCGTGTACATACGGGACATTAGCCCTGGACAGACGATACAGGATTACTTTCTGCTGGCCGAGGCCAGGACAGGGCAATCGCGCAACGGGCCGTACTGGAGCCTGCTACTGCAGGATGCGAGCGGCCAGATGGAAGCCAAGGTCTGGAGCCCGCTTTCCCAGGCGCACCCCGGCCTCTGCGCCGGGCAATTGGTGCAGGTGCGCGCCCAGGCCGCCAATTACCGCGACAAGTGCCAGCTGACCATCGACCAGTTGAGCGAGGTGGACGCCGCCGAGGCCGATCTGGCGGAATTTCTGCCGCCAAGCCCCGTGAACCCGGAGGCGCTCCTGGCCGAGGTGGAGGATTTGTGCCGCCGCGAACTGACGCACAAGCCATGGCGCTCGCTGATGAAAAAAGTGCTGGCCGACCCGGAAATACGTGGGCGGCTGCTGCCCGCCACCGGGGCCAAGGCCGTGCACCACGCCTACGCCGGGGGCCTGCTTGAACACACCCTGGCCGTGGCCCGCACCTGCCTGGCGCTGGCCGACCTGTACCCGCACCTGGACCGGCAGATACTGCTGGTGGCGGCGCTGCTGCACGACCTGGGCAAGGCCTGGGAGCTCACCAGCGGCCTGGCCTGCGAATACACCGACGAAGGCCGCCTGCTGGGCCATATCCAGATTGGGCTGGCGCGCATTGAGCCCTTCCTGGGCAAGGTGAAGGACCTGGACGAGACGCTGGCCCTGCACCTGCGGCACCTCATCATCAGCCACCACGGCGAGTATGAGTTCGGCGCGCCCAAGCGCCCCAAGACGCCGGAAGCCTTTATCCTGCACTTTGCAGACAACATCGACGCCAAGATGAACACCCTTGCCGGGGCCTACGCCGAGATGGAAGGCACGGAGCAGACCTGGACGCCCTTCCAGCGCTACCTGGACCGCTACCTGTACCGCGCGCCGCACACGCCAGCCCCCCCTGCCCCGGCCTTCGCCCTGCTGGGCGCCAAGGAGCCCAAGGCCGAGCAGAAGAAGCCCGACGACAAGATCGACGACCGCTTCCTGCTGCTGCCCCTGGGGTCGGACTAGCCATGTTCATCACCTTCGAAGGCATAGAGGGCACGGGCAAATCCACGCAGATAGCCCTGCTCAAGGCGCGCCTGGAAAGCCTGGGCAAGCGCGTGCTCGTCACCTGCGAACCCGGCGGCAGCCGCATCGGCGCGGAGCTGCGGCGCGTGCTGCTTTCCCTGGAGAACCGCGACCTGTGCGCCCAGGCCGAGCTGTTCCTGTATCTTGCCGACCGCGCCCAGCACGTGGCCCAGGTGGTGCGTCCGGCCCTTGAGGCCGGGCAAGTGGTGCTGTGCGACCGCTTCGCCGACTCCACCGTGGCCTACCAGGCCTTTGGCCGCGGCATGGACGCCGAGCAGCTGCACGGTCTGAACACCCTGGCTGTGGACGGCCTCTGGCCCGAGCTGACCATCCTGCTCGACCTTGCGCCGGAGGTGGGCCTGGCCCGCGCCGTGGCGCGCAACACGGCCGAGGGCAAGACCGTGAGCGAGGGCCGCTTCGAGGCCGAGAGCCTGGCCTTCCACACGCGGGTGCGCCAGGGCTTTTTGACCTGGGCCGGGCGCTTCCCGGAGCGCATCCGCTGCGTGGACGCCGCTGGCGCGCCGGAGGAAATCTTCGCAACCGTCCGCCAACTGGTGGAGTCGCGCTTGAATGGCTGACCCGCCTGCCCCCGCACCTGCCCCTGCATCATCTCCTGGCCTGCGCTGGCCAGGCGCGGGCAGGGCTGGGCCGGGCAAAAGGGGCTTTGCTTGGGCCGCCCTGCGCGACTGGCTGGGCTTCGCCTTGGCGGCGGGGCTGTGCCTGTGGCTGATTGCACGCGGGGCAGGCAGCCTGGGCTATAACTGGCAATGGTACCGCGTTCCCGTCTTTTTGCTGCCGCCCGGCGGCGGGCCCGGCCCGCTGGTGCTGGGGCTTCTCGTCACCCTCAAGCTCACCGCGCTTTCCGGCCTGGGAGCCCTGGCCGCCGGGGTGCTTACGGCCCTGCTGCGGCTTTCCGGCTCGCTGGCGGGGCGCGCCCTGGCCCGCGCCTACCTTGAGGCCGTGCGCAACACCCCGCTGCTCATCCAGCTTATCTTCCTTTACTTTGTGCTTGGGCCGCTGCTGGGCCTCACCGCCTTTACCAGCGCGGTGCTGGGGCTCGCACTCTTCGAGGGCGCGTACGTGTCCGAGATCCTGCGCGCGGGCATCGTGTCCATCGAACCCGGCCAATGGGACGCGGCGCGCAGCCTGGGCATGGGCCGCCTGCTGAGCTACCGCCTGATCATTCTGCCGCAGGCCGTGCGGCGCGTGCTGCCGCCCCTGGCCAGCCAAAGCGTCTCCCTGGTCAAGGACACCTCGCTGGCCAGCGTCATCGCCATTGGCGAGCTGACCCTGCGCGGCAGCGCCATCGTCGCCGAGACCTTCCTGAGCTTCGAAATTTGGTTTACGGTAGCGGCGCTGTACTGGATCGTCACCACAAGCCTTTCCGCCCTGGCCGCCGCGCTGGAGCGCAGGCTGGCCTATCCCACCTGAACAAAGGAGGCCCCCCATGCTTGCCAAACGCCTTGCCGCACTGGCTTTCATTGCCATTTTGGCCCTTGGCTGCTCCAAGGTTGAGCAGCAAAACGCAGGGCAGCAGGCTGCCGAAGCCCAGCCCGCACCGGGCGGCACGGTGGAGCAGGTGCTGCAGCGCGGAGTGCTGCGCGTAGGCTTTTCCACCTTCGTGCCCTGGGCCATGCAGGACAAAAAGGGTGAATTCATCGGCTTTGAAATCGACGTGGCGCGCCGCCTGGCCCAGGACATGGGCGTGGCCGTGCAGTTCGAGCCCACGCAATGGTCGGGCATCATCCCGGCCCTGCTCTCCGGCAAGTTCGACATCATCATCGGCGGCATGGGCATACAGCCCCAGCGCGCGCTCAAGGTGAACTTCAGCATCCCCTACGAGTACTCCGGCATGTCGCTGGTGGCGAACAAGGCCAAGGCGGGCGGCTTCAAGACCCTGGCCGACTTCAACAAGCCGGACGTCATCCTGGCCATCCGCCAGGGCACCACGGGCGTGGATGCGGCCAAGCGCCTCGCCCCCAAGGCCCAGGTGCGCCTGTTCGACCAGGAGGCGCAGGTGATTCAGGAGGTGCTGAACGGCCAGGCCCACGCCATGATCGGCTCCGACCCCTTCCCGGCCTTCCAGGCCTTGAAGTACCCGGACAAGCTCGTGCTGCCCATGGCCGAGCCCTTCACCAAGGAGCCCATTGCTTTTGCCGTGCGCAAGGGCGACCCGGATTTCCTGAACTATCTGGACAGCTGGATACGCTTGGTGGACGACGAGGGCTGGCTGGCGGAGCGGCACCACTACTGGTTCCGCACCAACGCCTGGAAGGATCAGGTGGAGTAGCGCTCGGCATGGGCGCGGCGAAAGGCGCACACGGCGCACGACCTCCCAGGCCCGGCGCGCTGGCCTGGCGGCTGCTGGACGCCCTGGTGCTGCTGTGCGTCCTTGGCGCGCTGTATTGGCTGGGGCGCAACGCTGCCGCGCAGCTCAGCTATCGCTGGAACTGGGCGGCCCTGCCGCAATTCTTGGCCTACAGCGATGCCGCCACGGGCGAGCTGCGCGCCGGGCGGCTGCTCCTCGGCCTTTTCGCCACCATCCGCTTAAGCCTATGGGCCGGGGCCTTGGCGCTCGTCGTGGGCAGCCTTGCCGGGCTGATGCGCGTGAGCCCGCGCCGCTTCCTGCGTTTGTGCGCCGGGGCCTATGTGCTGGCCGTGCGCAACACGCCCCCGCTGGTGCTCATCTTCCTGTTCTCCTACTTCCTCTCCGGCCAGCTCATTACCGCTCTGGGGCTGAACGCCGCCACGGCCCAGCTGCCGCCAGCGCTCATCGGCCCGGCGCAGGCGCTCTTCGGCCCCGTGGGGCAACTGCCGGGCTTCCTCACCGCCATTGTCACCCTGGGGCTCATCGAGGGCGCCTACGTGGCCGAGATTGTGCGCGCCGGGGTGGCGTCCATCGAAACCGGCCAATGGGACGCCGCCAAGGCCCTGGGCTTTGCGCGCTGGCGCATGCTGTTGCACGTCATTCTGCCGCAGGCCTTCCGGCGCATGGTGCCGCCGCTCACCGGGCAGTTCGTGTCCACCCTCAAAGACTCGGCCATCGTGTCCGTCATCTCCATACCGGAGCTGACCTTCCAGGCGCAGGAGCTGGTGAGCGCCACGTATCTGTCGTTTGAGGTCTGGACGCTGGTGTTTCTGCTGTACCTCGCCCTCGGCCTGCCCTGCTCCATGGCGGCGCGCGCGTTGGAAATACGCCTTGCCCGCTCGGACAAGGACAGCACGCACATCGACAGCGCCGACCACGCCCCGCCGGGGCCAGGGGGGACCTGCGGGCCGGCATCGCCACCCGGCGCTGGGCGGCCAAAGCCGACGCACGGCGCTTTGACAGGCGGCTTTTTTTCGCGCATGTTCCATAAAACACCACAGGCTCCCGCGCATGCGCCGGGGCCGCAACAATAAGGAGCGCCCGCATGGCCCCGGAAGTGAAAGTCTACGCGCTGTCCACCTGCATTCATTGCAAAAAGGCCAAGGAATATTTGGACCAGTGCGGCGTGAAGTATGATTGCGTGCATGTGGACCAGCTGACCGGGCAGGAGCGCAAGGACATGGTGGAGGAAGTGAAGAAGCTCAATCCTTCCGTGTCGTTCCCCACCCTTGTGGTCAATGGGGAAACCATTGTTGGCTTCAACCAGGAAAAGATCGATGAGGCGCTTAAAAAATGACCCCGGAAAAACTCTACGAAGCGCTCAAAAAGATCCAGGAGCCCAAGGGGTATTTCTTCAACCCGGACATGAGCATGACCATGCCGCTCATGGAGAGCCTGCTCATCAATAAAGACAGGCTGGGCTACATGGCCTGCCCCTGCCGCTTGGCCAACGGCGAGTTCGAGGCCGACCGCGACATCGTGTGCCCGTGCGAGTACCGCGAGGCGGACGTGGCCGAGTTCGGCGCGTGCTTCTGCGGGCTGTATGTCAGCAAGGCCTGGCTTGAGGGGACGATTGAGAAGGTAGTGGTGCCGGAGAGAAGGCCGGTGGAGAAGATATTGTGGTAGATGGTTGGCAGAGTATCCTCAGTTTTCTTGCTGCGGGTGGAGGCGGTGCAGCAATAGCCATCGCACTCTTCAAGCTTTACGGCTCAAAGTGGCTAGAGAGCAAGTTTGCCAAGCAGTTGCAAGAGCATAAGCACGCGCAAGACAAAGAAATTCAAAGACTACGAATTGAAATTGACTCAATGTTAAGCGGTGGGCTCAAGCTACAAGAAAGAGATTTTCAAATTCTACCGGAAGCGTGGGCGAAGCTTCACGAGGCATACACGCTCGCAATGTCTGTTCTTTGCCCTGCCCAAGAAGATGTGAACCTTAATTCCATGACCACGGCTGAGCTGGAGGACTTTCTGCAAAAGACTTGGCTATCTAACACGCAAAAAGATAGTATAAGGAACTCAGCAAACAAGAGTTTAACCTTCCGCGACATGAAATTTTGGTACAAAATACATTTAGCAGATAAAGCCCGTAGTGACTTGCAATATTATGTCGCGAAGCATGGTATCTTCTTCCCCAAACAAATCCGAACACAATTTGATACGATAGTCCTCATACTAATCTCTGCGTTAGTTAACAAAGAAGACAATTATGACTCACGCAACTACAAAGAACGATCAGAAGGCTTCAAGCAAATGGATCAAGAGGCTACGCCACTGTATGAAGAAATAGAGTCAACTATCAGAGAGCATTTGCGAGCACATGGCCGTGACAAAGCCAGAGATCTACAGCCACAATAGTGCAAAGAGAAATACTTAACCGTTCAGAAACCATATCCCTGAAACAACCACGCAAAAAAGCCCCGGTCTGCTTTCACAGACCGAGGCTTTATAATGTGCTTCGATATATGGCTTAGTAACGACGGGGAGGACGAGCTTCGCGCTCCTGGGCCTCGTTGACCTTCAGGGCACGACCGCCGACTTCCTTGCCGTTCAGGGCCTGAATGGCCTCGAGGGCGTCGGAGTCGTTCATCTCGACGAAGCCGAAACCGCGGAAGCGGCCGGTCTCACGGTCGTTGATGAACTTGACGGACAGGACTTCGCCGTACTGGGCGAAAACGTTACGCAGGTCGTCCTCAGAGGTGCTGAAAGCGATGTTACCGACATAGATAGACTTAGGCATGCGATAAAACTCCTAAAAAAAACAGTAAAAAATTTTCGCTCATCACGCCTGAGCAAATAGCCTCCGGTCAGCGTGTCCAGATGTGGTTGTCTACCGCCACCCCAAGCAGATGTAAAGCAATTATCCACCGAAATTTAAAATAATTTTCATTTTCTGAAAAGAAAAATGCAATTCCCCGGCTACGCAAAGGCGGGAAAACAAAAATTACGCACCATTACGCCCCTGCCGTGCGCCCCTGCTGCACGCCGCAGCCCTACTCCCCTGGGCGTTTGGCCAGCCAACAGCGGCATTGAAGGTCCGCTTGGCCGCCAACAGCGGCATTGAAGGTCCGCTTGGCCGCCAGCAGCGGCGTAAAGGTCCGCTTGGCCCCCAACGGTGGCGTAGAAGGCCGGTTCGGCCTTCCTATGCCCCTTGGCGCTCGGCCAGCCAGGCCGCAAAACTTTCGCGCGCGCGCTGGCCGTACAGTTCTTTGCGAATTTTCTTGCCTGCACGGCGGTTCAGCTCCGGCATCAGGCCAAAGTGGGCGTTGGAGGGCTGAAAACGCTTGGCGGGCGGGGTGCGCAAATGGCTGAGCAAACCGCCCAGGGCGGTAGTGTTCGGCGGCGGAGCCACGCTTGCCCCGGCGGTAAGCTTCGCGGCCAGCAAAAGCCCCACCCACAGCCCGCACGCGGCAGACTCAAGATAGCCCTCCACCCCGGTGATCTGCCCGGCCAAATACACGCCGGGCCGCGCCTTGAGCGACAAATCCTCGTTCAACACGCTCGGCGCATCCACAAAGGTGTTGCGATGAATGCTGCCCAGACGCAGGAACTCGGCGTGCTCCAGGCCGGGAATCATGCGAAAAATGCGCTGCTGCTCCGGGTACTTGAGCTTGGTTTGAAAGCCCACGAGGTTGAAGGCGGTCTTTTCGGCGTTCTCCGCGCGCAGCTGCACCACGGCAAAGGCTTCCTCGCCGGTGCGCGGGTTGGGCAGACCCACGGGCTTAAGCGGCCCAAAGCACAGGGTGAGCCGCCCGCGCTCGGCCATTTCCTCAACCGGCAGGCAGCCTTCGAAGTGTATCTCTTTCTCGAAATCGTGCGGGGCCACCTTTTCCCCGGCCATAAGCGCTTCCAAAAACGCGTCGTACTGCGCCTCGGTCATGGGGCAGTTGAGGTAGTCGTCCTCCTCCGGACGGTAGCGGCTGCCCCAGAAGGCGATGTCGAGGTCCACACTGTCGTGGGAGATGATGGGCGCAATGGCGTCGTAAAAATACAGGCGCTGGCCGCCCTCCACAAGCGTGGCCTGGGCCAGGCTGGCGGCAAGGGCGTCGCTGGCCAGCGGCCCGGCGGCCACCACAACGGCGTCGAAGCCGGAAAGCTCCGGCGCGTCCAGGCTCTGCACCTCCTGGCGCACAATCTCTATGTTCGGCTCGGCCTCAATCTGCGCGGTGATGAACCGGGCGAAGCGCCCACGATCGACGGCCAGGGCCTTGCCCGCCGGAATGCGCGTGGCGTCGGCCGCCTGCATCACCAGACTGTCCAGCTCGCGCATCTCCACCTTGAGGATGCCGATGGCGGTGGTGAGTTCGTCGGAGCGCAGGGAGTTGGAGCACACAAGCTCGGCCAGGTCCGCGCCGGTGTGCGCGGGCGAAGACTTCTCCGGGCGCATCTCGAACAGGCGCACGCTCACGCCCGCCTTGGCCAGGGCGCGGGCGCACTCGCACCCGGCCAACCCGCCGCCAATCACCGCAACCCGCTTTCCCGCCATGTGGCCCTCGTTGTTATCCGGCATGATTTCCGTTATCCTCGCAAAAGTTTATCCGGCCCAAAGCATCCACGCACCCCGAACCCGGCGCGGCCCGATGAAAAGTGATACGAACAAGATGAACGGCACGAGCGCCACAAACAGCGCGCCCTCAAGCGGCGACGCCAACGTCCTGCTGGACATTCGCGACCTGACCACGGCCTTTGCAAGGCAGTCCGGCGGGTCTGGCGGCGCGGCAATCGCCAGGGCGGTTGATACCGTGAGCCTGCGCGTTCGGCAAGGCGAAACCCTGGCCGTGGTCGGGGAATCGGGCTGCGGCAAAACCGTGCTGGCGCTCTCCGTGCTCGGGCTCATACCCGATCCGCCGGGCCGCGTGGTGGAAGGCGAGGCCCTGTACCGCGGCCGCGACCTGCTTTCCATGAGCGAGGCCGAACTGCAGAGCGTGCGCGGCAACCACATCGCCATGATCTTTCAGGAGCCCATGAC
>DIVX01000036.1:1846-21138 GCA_002422505.1 Desulfovibrio sp. UBA6121 | reverse complement strand
ACGCCGCCGACCTTCTTGCCTTCCTTGCCGCCCATGGCGATGAGCTGGCTTTGCAGCACCTTGTCCACCTCGTGCAGCATTTCCTCGGCCACGGCCTCCAGCTTGGCCAGGCGCATAAGCACTTCCGGCCGCACGCCGGAGGGCAGGTTGGACAAAAGCTCCGCCGCCTGGTCCGGGTGCAGGTGGCCCAAAATAAGCGCCAGGGTCTGCGGATGCTCGTTTCTGAGGATCTGCGCCAGAATGCGCGGGCTGACGTTGGAAAGCTCCTGGAAGGGCGTGGGGCCGGTGTCTATCTCCAGGCTGTCCAGAATGTACTTGGCCGTTTCGGAATCAAGGGCCTTGGTGAGCAGGCGCTTCACTTGCTCCGCACCGCCGGTCAGGGTCTCCGCGCCGTAGGTTATGGCGTCGTTGAACTCCTTGAGCACGTCGACCACGTCCTCGCGGGACACGGAATCGATGTCCAGCATGGCCCTGGACACGGAGGCGATTTCTTGACGCTCCATGCGCTTGAAGGCCTCGGCCGTGAATTTCTCGCCGAGGGCGAGCATGACGATGGCGGTCTTCTGGGGGCCGGTGAAGCTAGCCACGTGTTACGCCTCCTGCCTGGCCCACGACTTGAGGAGCCGGATGGCCTGATCCATGTTTTGTTCGGTCAGCTGCACGGCCTGGGTCTTCAAAAGCTCCAGGCGGCGCGCGGTATCAAGGGCTTCTTCGGGAACCTCTAAGGTTTCCTCAATGGCCAGGCGTTCATCCGTGCTCGGCAAACTCGCCACTTCCTCAACCTCCTCCTCGGCAACCTTGGGCCGGATAAGGGCCATGACCACGGGACGGACCACCAGGATCAGGAAGAGGAAGATCAGCAGACCCGTGAGGATGGGCTTGCCCAGCCTGCCGCCCAGCTCGATGAAGTTCTTGACCAGGGAGGTGTCGTGGCCCAGGTCAGTCGCGCCGAAGGCGATGCTCGAAACCTCAAGGCTGTCACCGCGGTCCTTGTCGAGCCCGACGGCGCTGGCCACCAGGCTCTTGATGCGGGTCATCTCCTCTTCGGTCCTGGGCACGTAGGTCATCTGCCCCGTCTTCTCGTCCTTGGTGTACGTGCCGTCGACGATAACAGCAACCCCCAGGCGCTTCAACTCGCCCACGGGGGACACGATGTTCTGCTCTTCGCGGTCGATTTCGTAGTTGGTGGTGCGGGTTTCCCGGCTGGAGTCCTGGGAGCTCTGCGTGCCGGAGAAGCCGTCGCCCCGGAAGTTGGCCTCGGGCACGGCGCCGTCGAGGTTGGCGCGCCCGGCCACGGTTTCCTCGCTTCTGCTTTCGCTGCGCACCACCTGGCCGTCGGGGTTGAACACTTCCTTCTTGATGGTCTTGTGGCTGAAGTCGAGCTCGGTGTTCACGCGGGCGATGATCTTCTGGGGGCCGATGACCGGGGTCAGCAGCTCCTCGATGCGGCGCTCGATCTTGCGCTCCATCTGGGCCTTGAACTCCAGCTGGGTGGTGTTCATGCCCGCAGTGTCTTCGTCGGCGGGCTGGTACAGGGGCTGGCCGTTCTGGTCGGAAATGGTGATGCGCTTCTTGTCCAGGCCTTCCACGGCCATGGTCACAAGATTGACGATGCCTTGCACTTCCTTGGGCTCAAGCTTGCCGTCCTTCTCCTTGAGCTGCAGCACCACCGAGGCCGAAGGCTGGGTCTGCTCCTCAATGAACAGGCTTTTCTTGGGCACAACCAGGTGCACGCGGGCGTTTTCGATCTTGGGGAACTCCGCAATGGTGCGGGCAAGTTCGCCCTGCAGGGCGCGCTGGTAGTTGATGTGCTGCACGAAGTCGGTCTGGCCGATCTTGACGTCGTCGAAAATTTCAAAGCCGATGCCCTGGCCGTGGAGGTTGCCTTCGCTGGCCACCTTGAGGCGCAGTTCGTACACGCGGTCGGCCTGCACCAGCACGGTTTGGCCGTCATCCTCAAGCTGATAGGGCTCCTTGGTGGCCTTCAGCATGTTCACGACCTTGGAGGCGTCCTCGTTGGAGAGCTTGGTGTACAGCACGCGGTAGTCGGGCTTATTCATGTAGATCATGCCCGCAATGAAGGCCGCGACGAGCACAACGGCCAAGCTGCCGATGAGCATCTGCTGGGTAATGCTGCGCGCAGACCAGAGGCCCTTGGCCTTGTCGAAATATTCCGCGACTTTCGGGTGCATGTTCCGTCTCCTGTTCTCTTAAGTGCGTGGTGTGGTGTGTGGTGGTGCCGGGCCTAGAACTGCATCTTGGTCAGTTCCTGGTAGCTGGCCAGAATCTTGTTGCGCACCGCGCTGGTCATGCTCATGGCCAGGCCGGCCTTCTGCAGCGAGATCATGAGCTCGTGGACGTTGTGGTCTTTGCCGGCGGCAAAGGATTCGACCAGGGCGGTCTTTTCCTGTTGCATGTCGTTGACCTTTTCCAGGCTGCCCTTCATGGCCTCCATGAAGCCGCCGTTTGCGCTTCCGGTGGACTTCTGGGTGGTGGCTGCGCTGGAGCCCTGCATGCCCTGATGGGCCTTGAGGGCGTTCTGGTAGGCCTGCATGGCGACGGATTTGACGATCATGGCGATTCTCCTTGTTCTGGCGCGCGCTAGCGGGCTATCTGCAGGGCCTTGTTGAACATGGCCTTGGTGTCCTGAATGGCCTGGACGTTGGCCTCGTACGACCGCATGGTGGTGATCATGTTGGCCATTTCCTCCACCACGTTGATGTCCGGGTAGGTGACGTAGCCGTCCTTGTCCGCGTCGGGGTGGCCGGGCTCGTGCACCTTCTTCTGGGGGCGCTTGTCGGCCACAATGCCGCGCACAATGACGCCCTTGAGTTCGCGGTTGTCGGCGTTCTCCATTTCCTTGTCGAAGGGGTTGAACACCGGGGCCGCCGCGAACGAAACGCTCTTGCGGTGGTAGGCGCCGCCCTCCGGGGTGCGCGTGGTCTTCACGTTGGCCAGGTTCATGGAGATGACGTTCATGTAAGTGCGCTGGGCCTTCATGCCCGAGGCGCTGACATCAAGTGCGCTCATGAAGTCCATTTACTTGCCCCCATCTTGGATAACGGTCTGGAGACCGGTGAAATTCTTGGAGATGATGTCCGTCAAGGCGTTGTACATCATGGAGTTCTTGGCCATGGCGGTCATTTCCTTGTCCAGGTCCACCACGTCTTCGCCGTGCACGGTGCGCGGCTTCCAGTCGGCCAGGTTTTGGCCGTTGAAGCCGTTGACGTCGAAGGCGGCGGGCAGGTGGCTCTTGTCGGTGCGGGTCATCTTGCCCTTCTGGTCCATGTGCATGGCCTTTTGCAGGTCGTCCTCGAACTCCAGCTTGCGCGCCTTGTATTTGGGCGTGCTGACGTTGGCGATGTTGGCCATGACGACATTTTGACGTTCAAGGCGCAGGTCCATGACCTTTTCCACCACTCCGAAGTGTCGCTCGAAAAGTCCCTTCATCTCTTGTCCCTCCTGGGCTTGCGCCCTTTTCAGCCTGGCCCTGGGCCTTGTGGCTGGGCTTTTGGCTAGACCGGGAATAGCAAGGGGCGTTCCAAAGTTGTATCAACCTAAATTTGTTTGTTTTTATGTGCGCAACGCGCCGCACACCCTGGGCAGGCGCCTTAAAAGGAGGGGGAGGCCGCAGGGAGGGCGGCGCAGGTGAAGAAGAGCGAGTGGGGGAGCACGCGGTGGCGTGGTCCTGGTTGTTTCTGCCTTGGCACGCATGCTGCATATGCCTGGCAGGCTCCCAGGAGCCACGCAACTTTTGCCGCCCGCAAGGAGACGCGGGCAGTTAGGGAAAACGGAGGGGAACCATGAGTCATCTGGATTACGAGATCAACAAGGAACTCGGTGAGTGCTACCTGTTCATGGGTGAGCTCGACAAGGCCGAGGACTACTACAAGAAGGCCGCGTCATCCAACGGCGTCCACCCGGACCCGTACCTGGGCCTGGCCACCATCGCCGTGCAGCGCGGGGACCTTGAGAACGCCCTGGTGCTGTACACGAAGGCCCACGGCATAGACGCCAACGACAAAACTTTCGCCGGCATGGGGCTGGTCAAGATGGAGCAGGGCGCGAAGGAAGACGCCTTCGGCCTGTTCCAGGAAGCTCTGGCCCGCAACCCGGAAAACATGGTCGCGCTGCTCAGCATCATCCGTCTCGGCCACGAGCTGGAGAAGCTGCCGCAGATTCTTGCGCCCCTGGAGAGCTACCTCTCCATCAACCCCGGCAAGAGCGAGGTGCGCTACTCTCTCGCTGGCTGTCTGGTGTGCCTTGACCGCAAGGACGAGGCCCAGGCCCAGTTGGAGCAGATCATAGCCGCAGACCCCGACTTCGCCCCGGCGCAGGAGCTGCTCGCGCAGTTCGACAACTAACCTACGGTCTCCCCTCCCTAATGGCTCTCTGTCCCCGTCCGGTGGTCGGGCGGGGACAGGGAACCGCATACCGGGAGCCGCAGCCAGGCGAAACCCAGAGCCGCCGCGCCTTGCCTTGGGCCGGATCTTCTGGCACAGTCTCTGAAACCAGAGAGGTTGTGCATGGATTTCCTTCCCATCAGACGGGCCATTCTGTCCGTCACCGACAAGTCCGGACTGGCTGATTTCGCTTCCTTCCTCACCGCCCGCGGCGTGGAGCTCATCTCCACCGGGGGAACCCACAAAAAGCTCGTGGCCGCAGGGCTCAAGGTCACCAGCGTAAGCGATGTAACCGGCTTCCCCGAAATCATGGGCGGCCGGGTGAAAACGCTGCATCCGCGCGTTCACGCAGGCATCCTGGCCGACAAGGACAACCCCGGCCATTTGCTGACCCTTGAGGAGCTGCGCATCGCCCCCTTCGACATGGTGTGCGTGAACCTCTACAATTTCGCCGACGCCGCCGCCAAGGGCGTGGACCTGCGCGCCGCCGTGGAGGAAATCGACATTGGCGGGCCGTGCATGCTGCGCGCTGCCGCCAAGAACTTCCACTCCATGCTCGTGGTGCCAGACCCCTGCTACTACCCGCGCGTTCAGGCCGACATGGAGGCCAACGCCGGGGGCGTTTCCCTGGCGCTGCGGCGCGAACTTGCGGCGGAAACCTTCGCCCGCGTCTCGGCCTACGACGACATGATCGCCAAATACCTGGCCAGCGCGCCCCTGTAACGACACGCCGGGAGGCTTTTTCCCATCGCCCAGAAACCGCAAGGCAACATCCAGGGCCTCAAGGCCAACCAGATCCAGCGGCTCTCGCGCCTGACCACCCGCCGGTTTCCCCCGGCGGGTGGCGGCTACACCACCGACCAGGCGCGCGAGCTGGCCATTCTTTCCCGCGACGTGGGCCGCCAGCTTGGCCTGCTCATCGACCGCCAGGGCCGGGTGGAAATGCTCATAGTGGGCGAGCCCGGCAACATCTACATTCCAGAGCTGCCGCGCGCGCGCCTGGGCGAAACCCGCCTGCGCGGCTTACGCCTGCTGCACACGCACCTGAACGGCGAGGCCCTGTCGCAGGAAGACCTGATGGACATGGTGGCCCTGCGCCTGGACTCCGTTTGCGCCCTCACAGTGGACGGCTACGGCCAGCCGGAGCGCCTGCACGTGGCCCACGTGGTGCCGGTGAGCGAGCTGGCCCAGGAGCGAAGCGCGGACGCCAAGCCCTACGATGTGCTGCCCTCCGTGCGCTGGGACCGCAGCGAAATGGACTTTGCCGCCCTGGTGCAGGCCCTGGAGGACGAATTCGCCCGGGCCGAGCGCAGCGTGCAGGAGGACAAGGGCCGCGAACGCGCCCTGCTGGTCAGCGTGTCCTCCGCCCCGCGCATTGTGCAGGAGCGCAGCCTGGACGAGCTGGCCGAACTGGCCCGCACCGCCGGTCTGGCCTGCCCGGCGCGCATGATCCAGCGCGTGGACAAGGCCGACGCCCGGCACATTCTGGGCAAGGGCAAGTTGCAGGAGCTGGAAGTGCTTTGCCTGCAAACCGGCGCGCAGATCGTTATTTTCGACCAGGACCTTGCGCCCTCGCAGCTGCGCAATTTGGCGGAGACCACCGAACGCCGCGTGCTGGACCGCACCCAGCTCATTCTGGACATTTTTGCCAGCCGGGCCACCAGCCGCGCGGGCAAGTTGCAGGTGGAGCTGGCCCAACTCAAGTACACCCTGCCGCGCCTGGTGGGCAAAACGCCTGCCATGTCGCGGCTTATGGGCGGCATTGGCGGGCGCGGCCCCGGCGAAACAAAGCTTGAGATCGACCGGCGTCGGGTGCGCGAGCGCATCACCCGCGTAAAAAACGACCTGGAGAACGTGCGCAGGCAGCGTTCCGGCACGCGCGACCGCCGCTCCAAGGCGGGCTGCCCGGTCATCGCCCTGGTGGGCTACACCAACGCGGGNNGCCGCCGCATCCGCTTCCCCCGCGACCGCGAAGTGGTGCTCACGGACACCGTGGGCTTCATCCGCCGCCTGCCGCCAGACCTCAAAGAGGCCTTCCGCGCCACCTTGGAGGAGCTGGAGGTGGCCGATGTGCTGGTGCATGTGGCCGATATTTCCCACCCCGAAGCCGAGGAGCAGATCAGCGCCGTGGAGAGCATTCTGGCCGAGATGGACTTGGGCGACACGCCGCGCCTGCTGGCGCTGAACAAGTGGGAAGTGCTGACGGAAGATCAGCAGGAAGTGATGCGCCGCGTGTACCCGGCGGGCATTCCCATCACGGCGCTGAAGCGCTCTGGCCTCACCCCGCTGGTGGCGGCCATTTTGGGCCTGCTGCCCGTGGAGCCGCTTACCGGCCCCCCGCGCGATCCCAACGCCCCGCGTGAGCCGCGTCTCTCGGAATCCGGCGAGCCCGTGGCCGTGTGGGACATCGAAATGGGCAGCGACGTTTTGCAGTAACGCGGGCGCGCTTGCGCGCTTTGGGGGGCATGCAATGTCGGAACAGAAACGGCGCATCTATGCCCAGGGCGACCTTGACGGCGCCTGCTTCCTTTACAGCATCGTCAACGCGTACGTTGCGCTCACCGGGCGCGCGCCCAGCTTCGAGCACGTGTGCGCGGCCTTTGCGCTGGTTGCGCACCCCGGCGATTTCCTCAACCCCTCGGTGGGCACCACCGGCCAGTACGACCGCGATTACCCCCTGCTGCAGCAGACCGTCGAGCGCCTGCTGGCGGCCCTTGGCGGCGAAAAGCCCGCCGCGCAGCCCGATGCGCAATCCGACACGCAGAGCTCCCCCGCGCAGCGCTTCCACGTCCAGCGCATCGCAGGCCCGTTCCTGGCCGCTGCGCCCCATGCCCACCCCGACGGTCAACCCAACGCCCTGCCCGACGTCCTGCCCGATGCCCTGCCCGACGCCCTGCCCGATGCCCGGAGCGTGGTCATCCTGCGCTATCAGGGCAGCTCGCAATTCGCGGACGATATGGACCATTGGGTGTGCGCCGTGGCGCACGACACCGCGCAGGGGCGGCTGCACGTGGCCTGCTCCGTGCGGCACCAGCGGGCATGCAATGGCCCGCCCTGCGGCTACGCGGAAACCTTCCATCTGGAGTACGGACGCTGGTCCAATGACCAGCTCTGCCCGGAGCGGGCGCATACGGTTGTGGAGGGCGAGGTGTTTCGGGTGAGGGTGGAGGGGTAGAGGGGAGGCACCCAGCGTTAGGTAAACTGCGAGTCTGCGACAGGGTGCTGCTATGCAACGTGAATGGTGCGTTGCAATATTTAAAAATTGTTAAACGGCTGTCTTGTCTTTTATGAACCCAAAACTACGTTCGACTCCCATTGACTGTAAGGCTCGGAGCGTACGGTATAAGCTAATCCTCGAAAATAACGGTAGGTTGTCTGACTTTTTGCTGGTGTCCTTGTGCGTTACAATTGAAAATATGACTTTGAATTTTTCTTTAGCTAGCTGTTCAATGTATTCTTTTTGTATATCATTGCTAGCCTTCTCGAATATTAGTGACTTAAGCTTTTTCATGGATTCTTCTTCTGTCCGAAGTAGCTCTATCGCGTTTATTCCTTGATTGAACAGGTGGCTTAGTAGAGACGAACGTGTTGATATTTTTACATGGAAAAAGTTGGAGCGGTCATCGTTTACACAATAAAGATCGCAAGGTTCGACACTCTTCTGCCCGCTGGGGTGTATTGACGTTGTATCCAGGCATATGATTCTGCTGTTTGTTCCAGGGACCGACAAGTTATACTTTCCTTCACTCTCATGTTCATAATCAGGTAGTGTCATCGTTTCGCAGAGTGGATCGAGGTAGTTTTTCAATTTCTCCGTATAGCTAGTTTCAACTGCGTACCAACTCCCGTCAGTTAGGTGATATGTTTTTGACTCTTGATCAATAGTCGTTTCATATAACAATGAATTAAAAATGCTGTATGAATTTTTGCTGTTCCCATCGCTGTCAATTAACTCGACACAATGGGTTTTTAGATTTTCCAGCGTTAGCTCAGAAGGTGCAGTCTTGTGTTGCTCAAGGTAAGTGTAGTAATTAGTGATAGTTGCATCTGGCGCGCTTTTCCCCTTGCCGCGCCCAGAAAATGCAACTTCTGAGTGATCTCTATATTCGATAATGTCTGGAATAGTTAATGCGACATCGAGGCTTTTTAAATGCAGAGCGGAGAGCAGCTTGAGATTAAGCTGCTTTAGTTTTGCTGGGTCACGAAGCGGAACTATGTTCTGGATATCCGGAAATGATTTGAGATAGTTTTTTGAGTCGTAGAGGCGGAGGCATAAGCGGCATAGGTCAACAAGCTCTTTGGGAGTCAGGCGGGAGGATATTCTGAGGCTACTGGACCCGGTCACTTGCTTAAAGTTCGATTTGAATGAGTCTTTTGCTGTTCCTGTTAAATTTTTTAGTATCGAAATATCACGGTCGATATCAAAAGCAGTTAGGTCTGAGGCTATGGGTAGTTGCGTGCGTCGACGGCGGGCCCCACTTGGGTCGAGGGTGTCAGTACTTTTGAGCTTTTTGGGATCGACGCTGTTTAAGGACGCAAGCAATCCAAAATCATACTCGTAGCTTTCTTCTTTGAGGTGATGGAATCCTGGACCAAATGACAAAACAAAGACTCGATTACTGCAGGGGAGGAATACTAGCGCACCTTGAAGTATCTGGTTGAGATCTTTTTGAATTCCAAAGTCTGATTTCCACCAAGGCTGTGTATAGTGCGCATTTAGGACAAACAATGTCGCATTATCTGGCAGCTTTGTGCCCTTTTCCTCGGTAAGTTTGCTCGGGTCTTTAATCGAGTTCTGGGATGAAAATTCTTGTTTAAGCAAAAAAATTGAATAAGATCTTGCTTTGGCCATGTTTCCACCTCGGTTTGAGCGATAGCTTTATTGCGTAGTGTTATAGATCATGTGCATTCTCCTGATGATGTTGTCAATGAGTTCGTACGTATTTTGTTCGTGTCCCCCCCCTACGCCGCCCCCTCGCCGCACTTCCCCTTCCGCCACGGCATCTCTTCCCCTCTGTCCAATCTCAAAATGTTCTCCCGGTGCCGCCAGAAAAGAAAGAGCATCACGGCCACGGCAAGCGGAATCATGCCGATGTTGCCGGTGAGCAGGCAGAACACGGGCAGCGCCAGGGCCAGCGTAAGCGAGCCCACCGAAACATAGCCCGAGAGCCAGATCACCAGTAGGGTGCAAATGGCGGAGATGATGAGCGCCCCCGGCGCCAGCGCCAGAAAAACCCCCACGGTGGTGGCCACGGCCTTGCCCCCGCGCAGGTTCAAGAGCGGGGAATACGCGTGCCCCAAAATGGCCGCCAGCCCGATGAGCGACAACGCCACCCAGCCGGTGCCCTCCGGCGCAAGCGCTGCGGGCAAAAAGCCCTTGAACAGGTCCAGCGCCAGGGTAAGCACCCCCCAGGGCGTGCCGCACAGCCGCGCCACGTTGGTTGCGCCCACGTTTTTGCTGCCTGCGTCGCGCGGGTCTATGCCCTTGACGAAGCGCGCAACGTACAGGCCAAAGGGCACCATGCCCAGGCCAAAAGCCAGCAGAAACAGCAAAAATGCGATCATGGGCACTCCTTGAAGCGGAAAGAATGGCGCGAAAGGCCCCAATGAACGTTCCGGGGCGTGTCAGCAAGGCCCTTGTACATTGTTCCCATGCCGATGCAAAGCCCCGCCAGCGGGCGGATGCGCCCAGGGGCCGCGCGCGCCCGGCCTTGTGCCGCGCACGGGGAAGGTGTATGCAGCACGAATTCTGATTGTGATGGAGGCGACCATGCCCGAAACCAAGAGCTGCGGCTGCGGCGAGCACCTTATGGGCTTGCCGGAAATAGACTTTTCCACCTTCGTGCTGTCCTTGTCGTCCTCGGCCATGGTGCACCTGGGCGAGGCCCCGGACCCCAGCACCGGCAAGGTGGACTACCAGCCCCACCTGGCCAAGCAGGTCATCGACATTCTGGGCATGCTGCAGTGCAAAACCGAGAAGGGCCTGGAGGATGAGGAGAAGAAGCTGCTGTGCGAAATGCTCTACGCCCTGCGCATGAAATACGTGGGCAAGGCGGGCTAGGCCATGACGACTGCGCAGCGCATCCCCGTGGGCCTTGTGGGCGTTACCGGCTACACCGGCATGGAGCTTACCCGCGTGCTGGCGGGCCACCCCGGCCTGGAGCTGGTGCGCGCCACCAGCCGCAGCGAGGCGGGCAAAACCCTGGCCTCGCTCTATCCCTATCTTTCCGGCCCGGGCGACCTGGGCCGCATGGGCGCGCTCACCGTGACCATGCCCGACCCGGCGGATTTGGCCCAGGCCTGCAAGCTGGTGTTTCTGGCCGTGCCGCACAAAACCGCCCAGGAAATCGCCGCCGCGCTCATTGAAAAAGGCGTGAAGGTGGTGGATCTTTCCGCAGATTTCCGCCTGCGCGACAAAGCCACGTATGAGCAGTGGTACGCCACCCCGCACACCCAGGCCAAGCTTCTGGCCGAGGCCGTGTACGGCCTGCCCGAGCTCTACCGCGAGAAGATGCGCGCCGCCCGGCTCATCGCCAACCCCGGCTGCTACCCCACCTCGGCCATTCTGGGCCTTGCGCCCGCGCTGGAGCAGGGGATCGTCCATACAGACGACATCGTGGTGGATTCCAAGAGCGGCACCTCCGGCGCGGGCAGAAAGGCCAGCGTCGGCACGCTGTTCTGCGAGGTATCGGACACCTTCCGCGCCTATAATCTTACCAAGCACCGCCACACCCCGGAAATAGAGCAGGAGGTTTCGCTGCTGGCCGGGCAAAGCGTGGTGCTTTCCTTCAACACGCACTTGCTGCCCATCAACCGCGGCATCCTGTCCACCATCTACACGCGGCTGGTGAGGCCCGTGAGCTTGGCCGAGGCGCACGCCATGTATGCCGAGCGCTACAAAAACGAGCCGCTGGTGCGCGTGCTGCCCCTGGGCCAATTGCCGGAAACGCGCTTCGTGCGCGGCACCATGTTCTGCGACATCGGTCTGGTGGTCGACGAGCGCATCGGGCGGCTGATCATCGTCTCCGCCATCGACAACCTGTGCCGGGGCGCTTCGGGCCAGGCGGTGCTGGGCGCAAACCTCATGCTCGGCCTGCCGGAAATCCAGGGCCTGCCCCTGGCCCCGCTGATGCCGTAAGGGCGCGGCGCGCGCATCATAGCGTAGAAACGCGGCGCGTAAAAGTGGCGCAAGCACTGCGCCAGGAAGAGGAGAAGCCAGTGGCCACGGCGAAACTGGATGCAACGCGGCTGAAGCGTCGGGCGCACACCTGGGGCGCAAGCCTTGTGGGCATTGCCGATCTGGAGCGCCTGCGCGGCATCGCCACCGAACCTGCGGACCTGTTCAACGGCTTCAGCCGCGCGGTAAGCATCGCCGTGCGCCTGGCCGACCCCGTGCTGGAGCAGATAGTCGACCGGCCCACCCCGCTGTACGCCCAGCATTACCAGAAGGTGAACGCCCTACTGGACGAGCTGGCCCTGCGCGCGGCGCTCGCCATTCAGAAGGCCGGGGGCCGGGCCCTGCCCTTGCCCGCCTCGCAGGTGCTTGATGGCGTGAACCTCACCTCCTACCTCTCGCACAAGGCCGTGGCCGTGGCGGCGGGCATAGGCTGGCAGGGCAAAAGCCTGCTTGTGGTCAGCCCGCAGTATGGCCCGCGCCTGCGGCTGGTGTCCCTGCTCACCGATCTGCCCCTGGAGCCAGACGCGCCCCTCAAGAACCGCTGCGGCGGCTGCACCGCCTGCGCCGACGCCTGCCCGGCCTCGGCCATTCGCGGCGTGAACACGCAAAGCCACTATGAATCGCGTGAAGAAGCGCTGCACTTCGACCGCTGCCGCGACAAGATCCTGAACGAGTTCTCCAAGCTGCCGCACATCACCGGCGGCATCTGCGGGGTTTGCGTGTCCGTGTGCCCCTTTGGCAAGGCGGCGGCCCGCCGTTCCGCCCGGGCTGGCGGCGCTGGCGCACAATAAAACGCCGAGCCGCAATGCGGACCGGCGGTAGGTTTTGCGAAGAGGCGGGGAGAACAGTCAAACGTTCGGTTTTTCAGCAGCCAACAGCAAAAAGGGTGGACGTCGGCGGTGCAGGTCAAGCTCTGGCACGCGCCGCGCCGCTTTTTCCGCTTGCGGTTGCGGCTCCAGCAGGCGGCGCAGTTGTAAACCGCAGTCGAGTAGGGCGTTGACGTATGTTTCAACGGTCCTGTGGTGCTTGATTACTCCGTCCACAAACCATTTTGTATTTCGTGGCCCCTCTTTGTGGTAGTCATCCACGGGCCAGTGCAACGGGTTGTTCTCCGCGTCGCGCACCCATTGTTGGCTGGGTAATGCAGTGCACATGGGGTGCTCCACGGAAAAGATGAACACGCCGCCTGGGGCTAAGCTTTGCGCCACCTGCTGCACGGCGTCTGCGTAATGCCCCACGTAGTGCAGCGCCAATGACGACACCACAAGATCGAAGAGAGCGCCAGCGTTGCGGAATTGCTCAATGCTCATGCGCACGTAGTGGATAGCCTTGTCGTGTGTTAGTTCCGCTGCGCGCGCCAGCATGTTTGCGGAGACATCAAGTGCCAAAACCTCACGCGCGCCGCGCTCCCGCGCTGCCCGGGCGAAGTCGCCAAAGCCGCAGCCGAGATCGAGTACGCGCAATCCATCTAGTTGATTCGGTAAAAGCGACCACAAAGCGGGCTGCTCAAGCGCTTCGTTCAGCCCGGAACTTGTCTCGCGAAGTTTTTTGTACCCGGCAAAGAAAGCGGGATCATCGTAGATGTTCTGCGGCGTTGTGGACATTGCGCTATGCTCGCTTACTTCCCCAAGCCCATGCCCGGCATCATTATTTTTCCGGTCAGCGGCGTGTCGTAGCCGCCCAGCTCGCGCATGCGCTGCTGGAACTGCGCGCTGCCGATGACCTCGCGCAGGGTTTGGATGCGCGGGTCCGCAAGGTAGGCCGTGGGCAGGATGAGGTCGTAGCGCTCGCGCGCCAGGGGGACAAAGTCCAGGCCCAGGGCCTTGGCTGCGGCAAAGATGCCCAGGCCGCAATCCGCAGCGCCGGTAAGCACGTTCACGGCCACGGCCATGTGCGTGTATTCCTCGCGGTCGTAGCCGCGCACGGCCTGGGGCGCTATGCCCGCCTGCGTCAGGTGGTGGTCCAGCAGAATGCGCGTGCCTGCGCCGCGCTGGCGGTTGATGAAGGCCACGTCGGCCCTGGCCAGGTCGGCCACGCCGGAGATGTTCTTGGGGTTGCCCGGCCGCACCATGAGCCCCTGGTGGCGTATGGCCAGGTTGATGACCGTAAGCTCCAGCCCCGGCAGGTGCTTTTCCAGAAAGGGGAAGTTGAAGTCCCCGGTTTCGGGGTCGAACAGGTGGCAGCCCGCGAACAGGGCAGAGCCGTTCTTGAGCGCGGTGATGCCGCCCATGCTGCCCACGTGGCTGGAGACTAACGAGAGTGGCTCCGCCAGGCCCATCAGCTCGTTCGCCAGCAAATCCAAAATGTTGTCGTGGCTGCCAATGTGCATCAGCACCGCGTTCAGCCCGGCCAGGGGCACCAGCAGTTCGGCCTCGATGAGGGCGTCCTGGGCTAGGCCTTCGCTTTGGGTGGGGATGCGCATTATGGCCTGGGCCTTGGTGAGGCTGGTGATGAGGCCGGCCCCGCGCGCCAGGGGCGCGGCCACGAAGCCCTCGCCCACCTTGCCCACGGCCAGGCGGACGATTTCCTCCATGCCGGGGCGGCTGGGGGTTTTGCGCGCCAGCCGCGCGGTGATTGTGGGCCTGCCCGGCGAGGCCTGGCGCATTAGCCAGCGCACAATGGGCTCCAGCACGTCTTCCAGGCAGACCACGGCGCTCACGGGGTAGCCCGGCGCTCCCACCAGCAGCCGCCCCTCGAAGAGCCCGCGCGTAACGCCCAGCACCGTGGGTTTGCCCGGCATGACGCTGATGCCGTGGGCCAGCAGTTGGCCGAAGCTCTCGAAGGTGGCGCGGGTGAAGTCCTTGCTGCCCGCGCTGGAGCCCGCGCCCACCACCACCACGTGGGCGCCATCGGCCAGGGCGGCGGCCACGGCGGCGCGCAGGGCCTCGGGCTTGTCCGGCACCGGGGCGGTGTGGCTGGCCAGCGCCCCCCAGGAGGCGGCAATGGCGCGGAACACCTGGGAATTGCTCTCTATGACCTGCCCGGCCTGCGGGGTGGGGCAGGCGGTGAAGTCCAGCACCTCGTCGCCGGTGGGAATGAAGGTAAGGCGCACGCGCTCCCACACGCTGACCTCGAAGATGCCAGCAGCCAGGAGTGCGCCCACGTCGTAGGCCGAGAGGGTGTGGTTCTGCGGCAGCAAAAGTTCGGTGGCCACAATATCCTCGCCAATGCGGCGCACATGCTGCCAGGGGAAGGCCGGGGCCTCGATGCGCATGGTGTTCTCGTCCACCTGCTCCACGTGCTCGATCATCACCACGGCGTCCATGCCCTGGGGCAGGGGGTGGCCGGTGTTCACGGGAACGAAGCCCGCGCCTTTGGCCAGGGTTACGGGGTTGCCCTCGCGCGCGGCAAAGGTGGCTGCGGAGGCCACGGCGATGCCGTCCATGGCGGCGGAGTGGAAGGTGGGCGAAGAACAGCGGGCGAAGATCGGCGCACTCGTTACGCGGCCGCAGGATTCGTGCGCCGGGACCAGCTCCGGCCGGATGAGGGCGGCGCGGTCCAGGGAGTTCTTGGCGCGCTGCACGGCTTCGGCCGGGGCAATGGTGGACAGGTAGATGTTGCGGTCGTCGGTGCTGCTCATGGCCGCCTCCGGGCTGTGTCAAGGATGACTGAGAAATGCCCCAGAGTCCTTGGGCTGTCAAGGCTGCCGCGCCTTGACGCGGCCTGGCACGGGGGCTGGGATCTGCGCCGGAATCCGCCGGGCCGGGGTGAGGCTGGGTGCGGGGGGAGCTGCCGCTACGTGATCAGCCGCGCCTGTACGGGGCGTTGCCGATGGGGCAAGGGGGGCGCTTGGGGCAGGGCGCGGGCGCACATGGCCGGTCATGCGTGGGCCGGAGACTGCGGCTCGTAGCGTACCTGTCGCAGAAGCGCCGCAGCAGGGCTTGCAGGCGCGTTGCCGCCGTGGAGGGAAGGCTCGGAGCAGGCGTTCCGGCCCGGCACTCTTCCTGGCTGCCGATTCGAGCAGCCCCGCCCAATCGTGCCCTTCCGTTGATTCGGGCAGTCTGTCAGGGCCGCCGGGTCGGCCTGCCCTTACAGGGGCTTGGCTGTGGCCTTGGCGGCAGTCTCGGAGGCCTTGGCCTTTGCCGCAGTCTCCGCCGCTTTGGCCTTGGGGGCGGCCTGGGGCTTGCCCGCCTGCTGCTTCGATGCGGGCTGCTTGGCGTTTACGACCTTTGCTGCGGGCGCTTTGCCGCTTTTGGGCTGCTGCTTCACGCCTACTGCCGCGTCGGCCTTGGGCTTGGCGGCGCTTTTCGCGTTGCCCTTGGCGTCCGGTTTTGCATCAGTTTTTGTCCCGGTTTTTACGCCGGGCTTGGCGCTTATCTTGTTTGTTGGCTTGCCTGTCGGCTTGTCCGCAGGCTTGGCTTCCGGCTTGGGTTCCGGCTTGGGCGGCGGCGCAACCGGGCGCAGGAGCTCCGGTCCTGCGGACTGCGCACCGGCGGTCTGCGGGGCCGACTGGTAGCCTTCCATGCGGCGGCGCTGGAAGCGGTTCACCGCGCGGTTGTGCTCGTCCAGGCTGGCGCTGAATTCGTGGGTGCCGTCGCCGCGGGCCACAAAGTAGAGGTAGTCGTGGACCTCCGGGTTCAGGGCGGCCTGCAGAGCGGCTAGCCCCGGCGAGCAGATGGGCCCTGGCGGCAGCCCGGCGTGGGCGTAGGTGTTGTACGGGTTGCCTGCGTCCTCCAGGTGGGAGCGTCGCAGGTCGCCGTCAAAGGCCGGGCCCAGGCCGTAGATGGTGGTGGGGTCGCACTGCAGGCGCATGCCGAGCCGCAGCCGGTTCAGGAACACCCCGGCGATGCGCGGCCGTTCCGAAGCATCCCCCGTTTCCCGCTCCACCAGGGAGGCCAGGGTGACGAGGCGCAGCAGCTCTTCCGCCGGGGGCGGGCCCTGCGGCCACAGCTTTTTGGCCTGGCGGTCAAACTCCTTGAGCATGGCCTCCACTGCGGCGGCGGCGTTGTCGGCCTGGGTGCGCGGCAACTGGTAGGTTTCCGGGAACAGGAAGCCCTCCGCGCTGCTTGCGGGGATGGCGTATTTCTGGAGCAGGGTGGCGTTGTGCATGGCGTTGGCGAAGCTCTCCTGGTCGACCAGACCCTGGGCCTCGAAAAGCTTGGCCGCGCCCCACCAAGGCAGGCCCTCGCGCACGATGATCTTGTGCTGGATGCCGCTGGTGCTGGTGATGACGCGCAGGATTTCCTGCGGGGGCCAGCCGGAGGAGAGCAAGAACTCCCCGGCCTTGGCCGAGGCCAGCCCGCCGTGCAGCTTGGCCAGCAGCACCAGGGCCTGGGCGTTGCGGATGAGGCCCCGGTCCTCCAACTCGTGGGCGATGGCCGGAAGCGTCATGCCCGGCCGGATGAGCACGATGGTTTCGTGGCCGGGCGTTTGCGCCGGGCCGAGGAAATAGACCGTGGCCCCGGCAAGGGCCGCCGCAGCAAGGGCCGCGAAACCCAGCAGGGTCCACAAAAGCCGCTTCACGCGGGATTTTGGGCGATCCAGGTCTCCAGGATCTGCACCGCCGCCTGGCTGTCCAGGCGTGATTTCCTCTTCCGGCTGCACAGACCGGCCTCCTTGAGCTGAGCCTCCGCCGCTGCGGAGCTCAAGCGTTCGTCCATGAGATGCACAGGGGCGCTGGTGCGCCGGGCCAGGCTTTCGGCGAAGTTGCGCGTTTGCCGGGTGGTCAGGGAATCGTCGCCGTCAAGCGTCAGCGGCAGGCCCACCACCACGGCCTCCACGCCCTCGGCCTGGATGAGCGCCAGCAGGGCCTCGAAGAGGCCGTCGCGGGTGGTGCGCGTGAGCGCGGGCCGGGGAAAGGCCATGCGGCCTTCGGGGTCCGTAAGGGCCAGGCCCACGCGGACCTGTCCGTAATCGATGCCGAGCACGCGCATTTGGGTGTCCTTTGATTCTATCCGGGGCGCGCGGAGTGTGGGGCAAAGCACGGGCGGGTGTCAAGCCTGGGCTGTTTGCCGGGCGCTTTCCGGGTGGCTGCAACCCTTTGCCTCCTGCTGCGTCATCTGTTATTGGGATGGGACAAACACACAAGGCGCGAGCAATGCATCTGAACGTTCTGCCCCGTCGCTCCGGCCCATCGTCCGACATGCCGTCCGACTTGCCGTCCGGCCCGCCGCCCAGCCCGCGCAAGCCCTGGCTGGCCGCTGTGCTCTCCTTTTTGTGGCCCGGCCTGGGCCAGCTGTACAATGGGCGTTTCCGCAAGGGGGTGTGGCTGCTGGTGCTTGCGGGCGGCTGGCAGCTTTTGGGCATCGGCGCGGTGGAGACCTTCCGCTGGTGGCTTTCCGCCCTGGGCGGCTATCTGCTGCTTTCACTCTACGCCGCCTGGGACGCTTACCGTGTGGCCGGAACCCTGCACGATTTCGTCCCCGGTCGGCGCAACAGCGCCCTGGTGTACCTGGGAGCCGTGGCGCTTCTGGGCACGGCCTCCGTTGTGGCGGGCCAGGCCGAGCGCTGGGCCTTTCCCATCTACACCGTGGCCCAAACCTCCATGCGGCCCACGCTGCGCTCCGGCGACCGCCTGCGCTGCGCGGCTCTGCGCCCGCGCGACATCATCCGCCGCGGGCAGTTGGTGGTGTTCGAGTATCCTTCCGAGCACTCGCTGATCTTCGTCAAGCGCGTGGTGGGCCTGCCGGGCGAGGTGGTGGAGGTGGAAGACGGCCTGGTCTACATCAACGGCGATCCCATCGACGAAGGCTACTACGCCTCGCGCGGGCCGGGCAGAAAAAGCCTGGATATGCCGCCTGCGCGCCTGGCTCCAGACGAGTACTACGTCATGGGCGACAACCGCTACGCGTCTTTCGACTCGCGCAGTTACGGGCCGGTGAACCGGGCGCGCATGCTGGCCACGCCGCTGTACGTCATCATCTCGCGCGATGAGCGGGGGCGGCTGTACCTGGACCGCACGGGCCTGCCCGCGCGTTAGGGGCTGCTGTTCGCAGGCCGTGCTTTGCCTTTAGCCGCACAAGCTGGGGGCACCCTTTCAGAATACTGTGTGCTTGCGGCGAAAAGCGCAGGCAGGGGCCAGCGGGACGGCACGCTGGCTTTTGGGCGTGCAGGGGGGCGCACGCCGTGTCTGCGCGTGTGGCGATGGCTGCGGCTGTGCAGCGTTGCGGCGCCTGGCGTCAGTCGTGCGCAGGGGTATCGGCCGGGGGGGTGGCCTTTTGCTGCTGCCCGGCCTTCTTTATGCGTCGCAGGGCCAGCAGCAGGGCCTCCGGCTGCACCGGCTTGGTCACGTAGTCGTCCATGCCGGAGGTCAGGAAGGTCTCGCGGTCGCCGGGCATGGCGTAGGCCGTGAGCGCCACGATGCGCGTGCGCGGCAGATCTTGCTCCCGCTCCAGCTCGCGGATGGCCTTGGTGGCCTCCAGCCCGTTCATGATGGGCATCTGGATGTCCATGAGCACGCAGTGGAAGCCGCCCTGGCGGAAGGCCTCCACCGCAGCCTGCCCGTCCTTGACGGTCACCACCTCGTACCCCAGGCGGGTGAGCATGACCTGCGCGGAAAGGCGGCTCACTTCTTCATCTTCCACCAGCAGCAGGCGCAAGCATTCTTGCGCGGAGCTGGTGACCGGGCGCTCTTCCGCCTGCGTGGGCGGGTGTTGCGGCAGCCCAAGGGGGGCCTGCACGCAGAAGGTGGTGCCCACGCCGGGTTCGCTCTCCACGGTGATGCCGCCGCCCATGAGATCCACCAGACGCTTGACGATGGCCAGGCCCAGCCC
>DIVX01000036.1:0-1822 GCA_002422505.1 Desulfovibrio sp. UBA6121 | reverse complement strand
GGATGCCGATGCCCGTGTCGGCGACGCACAGGTGCAGGCGCACCGTTTCCGGGGAGGCGCCCTGCGGCATGGCCCAGGCGCGCAACGTTACCGAACCCTTGGGCGTGAACTTCACCGCGTTGCTTAAAAGATTGAACAGCACTTGGCGCAGGCGGGCTTCGTCGCCCACAAGGACTTCGGGCAGGGCGGGATCGGCCTTGATGACGAGTTGCAGGCCATTGGCCGCGCAGGCCGCGCGGAACACGTTGGCGGCGGCGTCCAGCAACTCGCGGGTGCGGAAGGGCAGGGCGTCTATCTTGAGTTCGCCCGCCTCCACGCGGGAGTAGTCCAAAATGTCGTTCAAGAGCGAGAGCAGCCGGTTGCCGGAGTCGTAGGCCATGTCTACGTAGCTGTCGCGCTCTTCGCTGGTGTTTTCTTCCTTGAGCAATTGCAGCATGCCCAGCACGCCATTGAGCGGGGTGCNNTGGCTCATGTTGGCCAGGAATTCGCCCTTGGCCAGGTTTGCGGCCTCGGCCTCTATGCGGGCCTGGTGCTCTTTCTGCATGCTGCGCCGCAGGCGCTTGCCGCCAAGCACGAGGCCCATGGTTCCGAAAAGCCAGATGAACGCATGCCCGGCGAGGGTTTCCGCCGCCTGGATGTGGAATTCCCGCATGTTGCCTGCAAGGGGCACCGAAACGCTTATGCCGCCGCGGATGTCGCCCTCCTTGTAGCCTTGGTGCGCGTGGCAGGCCAGGCAGTCCGCCTCCGCATACACGGGCCGCATGATGCGCATCTGCGTTCCGCCGTCCATGGACTCGATGGAGGAGATCTCGGTTTCGCCGCGTTCGAAGCGTTTTAGGGCCTGGCGCTCCCAGGTATCCGGGGCGTTGGCCGGGCGGATGGGGGTCAAGCTGGTGATGTGCCCCTGCACGCCCGTGGTGGTGCTTTGGATTTCATACGCCTGGCGGGCCATGTAGGCCGGATTGATCATGGTGAGCTGGAGGCCTTGCGTGGTGGTCAGGTCGCGTTCGGGAATGTGCAGATAGGGGTTGGGCTTCGTCTTTGCGGTTACGGCCACGTAAACGCCGCCGTGCATGGCGTTCCAGCGGCGAAAGGTAAGGTCCTTTTCGAAAGCCACCCGGGCGGCGGTGCGCGCCTGTTCCAGTGCGCTTTTGTGCCCGGCGTCAAGGGCGATGGCGGCCGCCCCTGAAACCAGGAGCGTCCAGGCCACGCAGGCCCCAATGAGCGGAGTCTTCAGGTGCGGCATTGGTCCTCTTTGCCTGTCCTGCGGTGTCGTGACGCCTCGTCTCTTCTGGTGTTCGGGAGAATTGATACACGCATCCGCCACACTCTGTACAGAGCGATCAACAAAAAAAGGCCGGAACCCTTGCGGACTCCGGCCTTGATATAGCGTTGGCTGTGGGCTTGGGCTAGTACATGCCGCCCATGCCNNCCATGCCGCCGGGCATGGCCGGGGCGCCGCCGCCCTTGGGCTCGGGCTTGTCGGCAATGGCGCATTCGGTGGTGAGCAGAAGGCCCGCCACGGAAGCGGCGTTCTGCAGGGCAATGCGGGTCACCTTCTTGGGATCGATGACGCCGGCCTTGATGAGGTCTTCGTACTCGCCGGTACCGGCGTTGAAGCCGTAGCCGTCCTTGCCGCCCTTGACCTTCTCGACCACGATGGAGCCTTCGAAGCCCGCGTTGGCGGAGATGGAGCGCAGGGGCACCTCGATGGCGCGGCGGATGATGTCGATGCCGGCCTGCTCGTCGTCGTCGATGGCCTTGACGGAATCGAGCACCTTCTGGCTGCGCACCAGGGCGACGCCGCCGCCAGGCACGATGC
>DIVX01000109.1:196-13835 GCA_002422505.1 Desulfovibrio sp. UBA6121 | reverse complement strand
GGCATCCACCAGGACGGCGTGCTCAAGAACCGCCTGACCTACGAGATCATGACCCCGCAGTCCGTGGGCCGCACCGGCACGGAGATGGTCATCGGCAAGCACTCCGGGTCCCACGCCATCAAGCGCAAGATCGAGGAGCTGGGCTACACGCTCAGCGACGAGCAGCTGGCGGTGATCTTCGGCGCGGTCAAGGAGCTGGCCGACAAGAAGGAACAGGTCTTTGACGAGGACGTGGAGGCCCTGGTCCTGGAGAAGGTCTATCGCCGCCGCGACAAGTACCGGCTCAAGGACATGAGCGTGTTCTCGGCCACGGGCGGGGTGCCGCCGCACGCCGCCGTGGTCATGGACTTCGTCACCCCGGACGGGGTGGAGACCCGGCGCGGCTCGGCCTTTGGCGAAGGCCCGGTGGACGCCATCTTCAAGTGCATCAGCCGGATGGTCGGGGTGAAGCCGACCCTGGAACGCTATCAGGTCAACGCGGTCACGGGCGGCACCGACGCCCAGGGCGCGGTGACCGTGCGCATCGCGGACAACGGGTTCAGGGCCGTGGGCCGGGGCACCAGCGAGGACATCCTCGTGGCCAGCGCCCAGGCCTTCATCACGGCCTTGAACCGTCTGGAAAAGACCAAAGAGGAGAAGCGGGAATGCCCAACACTTTAGCGGAAAAGATCCTTCAGGCGCACACCGACGACGACGCCTCGGAGGCCGGGCGCATCGTGCGCTGCCGGGTGAGCCTGGTTCTGGCCAACGACATCACCGCGCCCCTGGCCATCAAGTCCTTCCGGGCCATGGGCGCGAAACGGGTCTTTGACCGGGACCGCGTGGCCCTGGTCTGCGACCACTTCACGCCGAACAAGGACATCGACTCCGCCGAGCAGGTGAAGGTGGTGCGCGAGTTTGCCCACGAAATGGGCGTGACCCACTACTACGAGGGCGGCAACGTGGGCGTGGAGCACGCGCTGCTGCCGGAGCTGGGCCTTGTGGGCCCGAACGACATCGTCGTTGGCGCAGACAGCCACACCTGCACCTACGGCGGCCTGGGCGCCTTCGCCACGGGCATGGGCTCAACGGACATCGCCGGGGCCATGGCCCTGGGCGAAACCTGGTTCAAGGTGCCGCCCACCATCCGCGTGGCCTATGAGGGCAAGCTGGAGCCTTTTGTCGGCGGCAAGGACCTGATCCTGCACCTCATCGGCAAGATTGGCGTTTCCGGAGCGCTGTACCGGGCGCTGGAGTTCCACGGCGCGGTCATCGACGCGCTGTCCATTGAAGGCCGCATGACCATGGCCAACATGGCCATTGAGGCGGGCGGCAAGGTGGGCCTGTTCCCGGCGGACGAGAAGACCCTGGCGTACTGCGCCGCCGCCGGACGCACGGGCGACAAGCCCCTCAAGGCCGACGCGGGCGCGGTGTACGAGCAGGACTTGACCCTTTCCGTGGCGGGCATGCAGCCCCAGGTGGCCTGCCCGCACCTGCCGGACAACGTGCGCGGTGTGGACGAGCTGAAGGGCCTGCGCGTGGACCAGGCGGTCATCGGTTCGTGCACCAATGGCCGCATTGAGGACCTGCGCGAGGCGGCGGCCATTTTGAAGGGCCGCAAGGCGCACAAGAACGTGCGGCTCATCGTGCTGCCCGCCACGCCCAAGATCTGGCGTCAGGCCATGGACGAAGGCCTGTTCAGCATCTTCCTGGACGCCGGGGCGGTTGTGGGCCCGCCCACCTGCGGCCCCTGCCTGGGCGGCCACATGGGCATTTTGGCTGGGGGCGAGCGCTGCATCGCCACCACCAACCGCAATTTCCGCGGCCGCATGGGCAGCCTGGAAAGCGAAGTCTACCTGAGCAGCCCGGCGGTTGCCGCCGCCAGCGCCATCGCGGGCGAGCTGCTGCACCCGGGCAAGCTGTAAGCCGCGCCGAACGAACTTCCGCCGGGAGGTCCCGGCGCTTCACAAGAAGGAGACACACATGCTCGTCACAGGCAAAGCGCATAAGGTCGGGGCGCATATCGACACCGACGCCATCATCCCGGCCCGCTTCCTGGTCACCACCGACACCAAGGTGCTGGGCAGCAACTGCATGGAGGGCCTGGAGCCCGGCTGGGTCAAGCGCGTCAGCGCAAACGACATTATGGTGGCCGAGGAGAACTTCGGCTGCGGCTCCAGCCGCGAACACGCGCCCATCGCCATTTTGGGCGCGGGCATTCCCGTGGTGGTGGCCAAAAGCTTCGCCCGCATCTTCTACCGCAACGGGTTCAACATGGGCCTGGTGCTGCTTGAGGTGGGCGACGACGTTGCCAAGCTCAAAGATGGCGACAAGCTCGAAGTCGACACCGAGGCCGGCGTCATCAAGAACCTGAGCACCGGGGAGACCATCATCTGCGCCAAGGTGCCCGCCTTCATGCAGGAGCTGCTCGACGCGGGCGGCCTGGTGCCCTATGTGAAAAAACGCCTGGCCGCCAGGCAGTAGGAGAACTCATGAAAATCTGCGTCATGCCCGGAGACGGGATCGGCAAGGAGATCATCGGCCAGGCGCTGCGCGTGCTGGCGAAGGTGACGGAGAAGTACGGCACCGCCTTCGAGGTGGAAGAGGCGCTCATCGGCGGCTGCGCCATCGACGCCACGGGCGGCCCCCTGCCCGAGGCCACGGTGGCCCTGTGCCAGGCGGCGGACGCCGTGCTGCTGGGCGCGGTGGGCGGTCCCAAGTGGGACACCATCGACCCGGCCATTCGCCCGGAGCGCGGCCTGCTGGGCATCCGCAAGGCCTTGGGGCTCTTCGCCAACCTGCGCCCGGCCAGCCTGTTCCCGGAACTTCGCCACGCCTGCTACCTGCGCCCGGACATCGTGGCCAAGGGCATTGATCTGCTCGTGGTGCGCGAGCTGACCGGCGGCGCGTACTTCGGCACCCCCAAGGGCGTGGAGGTGCGCAACGGCGAGCGCGTGGGCTTCAACAACATGATCTACGCCGAGCACGAGATCCGCCGCATCGCCAAGGTGGGCTTCGAGGCCGCGCGCAAGCGCCGCAAGAAGCTGTGCAGCGTGGACAAGGCCAACGTGCTCGATGTCTCCCGCCTGTGGCGCGAGATCGTGCTTGAAGTGGCCAAGGACTACCCGGACATCGAGCTGAGCCACATGTACGTGGACAACGCCGCCATGCAGCTGGTGCGCGACCCCTCCCAGTTCGACGTCATCGTCACCGAGAACCTCTTCGGCGACATCCTCAGCGACGAGGCGTCGATGTTGACCGGCTCGCTCGGAATGCTTCCCTCCGCGAGCCGTGGGGAAAAGACCGCCATGTACGAACCGAGCCACGGCTCCGCACCAGACATCGCCGGGAAGGGGGTGGCCAATCCGCTNNTCATCACCGGCTCCATCGGCATGCTGCCCTCGGCCAGCGTGGGCGAAAAGAACCCCGGCCTGTTCGAGCCCATCCACGGCTCCGCCCCGGACATTGCTGGCCAGGACAAGGCCAACCCGCTGGCGACCATCCTCTCGGTCGCCATGCTGCTGCGCTACAGCGCCTCCAGCATGGCCGAGCAGGCCGCCTGCATCGAGGCCGCCGTGCAGAAGACCCTGAGCCAGGGCTACCGCACCAGCGACATCCGCGAGGAAGGCTGCAAGCTGGTGGGCTGCATCGCCATGGGCGACGCCGTGCTGGCGAACATGTAAGCTTGCGGAAGCATCAGCACAGAACGATGGGGGGCCGGGCGACCGGCTCCCTTTTTTTGTGCGCGTGGCCACGCGGGTGGTACATGCGTGGGCTCGTTTTGCTGGTGCGTCCCGGCGGCGGGAATGGCTCAGGCCAGGGCGACGCTCACGCCCCATTGCGGCTGGTGCAGGCGTCAGTTTTCTTGGCCTGCTGCCATAAGCGATTGTGCTGGAATGTAGCGCAAAATACGGTGGCGAGCAGGAATATATGAGGCTTTTGAGCAAAGGGCGTGGAAGCGGCTCGAAGGGAAGTGGAGCCGCTGCTGGAAACGCCTTTCAAGAACAGGCGTTCGTTTCGGTTGGCTCAGCTCACCAGGCGTAGGGCTCCTGCTCGCGGAATTCGAAGAGATACGGGAAATCCGGCGCGCGCATGGGCTCGGTTGCGTATGCGCGGATGCGGCTCTTGGGGTAGGTGATGGCCAGGGACGGCCCTTCGCCCTTGGGCGCGGCCTTGGGCAGGTTCGCGTCCGCGCCGGAAAGCGTTTCCAGGCTGCCGAACACCTCCACCCAGTCGCCGGTCTGCACATCTTCCAAACCCTCGCCGCTGGCCAGAAAGCTCAGCTCCAGGCTGTCGGCCAGGCAGCACACCACGGCTGTGCGCTTGAGCAGCACCTGGCCGTGCGCGTTTAGCTTCGGGGTGCGCACCACCATGGCCCGCAGGGCGAAACGGGGCGGCAGGTCCGTGCGGCCCTTGTCCAGCATGATGTACAACTCGGCCAGATTGAGGCGCAGGTAGGTTTCGCCGCCCCTGACCGGGTGCAGGTCCACCGGGGCTTCCGGGTCGGGGGCCTGGGCCGAATCCAGGCTCGGGTCCTCAAAGCTTGTGGAGCTTACCGCGCCTGCGAAAGGCTCGCTTGCGGCCTGGCCCCAGGCCGTTGCCGCCAGCGACAGGAAGCCCAGCAGCACGGCCTGCCGCCACAGCCGCCCCATGCTGGGCGCGCCGGGCAGGGGCCGCACAAGCAGCGCCAAGCCCACCAGCAGTAGCAGCGCGCCAGCGCTCAAGGTCAGCACGCTGAACTTGGGATTCAAAAAGTACCAATACAGCTGGGAGCGCGCCAGGGCGGCCATGAATCCGCCCATGCACAGCAGGCACAGGCCGTCCACCCTGTCCTGCAGGCGCAGGCGGAACCCGGCGAAAAAGCCCACTGCGGCGCTCATGGCAGCACCCCGCTGAGGCCCAGGCCCATGGTCAGCAGGTATACCGCCGCAGCCGGGGCCAGAATGAGCGTGAGCGCCACCCGGCGCTGGAACACCGAAAGGAAGGCGGGCAAAAGCTTGAGGTCCAGCATGGGGCCCAGGGCCAGGAAGGCCAGCAGGGCCGGGCGCGGAAACATGGTCAGGCTGGCGGCCACAAAGGCGTCGGCCTCGGAGCACACGCTCATGAGCACGGCCAGCAGCATCATGGCGGGCACGGCCAGCCAGAGGTTGGCGGAGACGAAGCCCAGCCACTCCTGCGGCAGAAAGACCTTGAACAGCCCGGCGGCGCACGCGCCCAGAATCAGGAACAGGCCCATTTCCAGAAATTCGCGTCCGGTGCCGCGCAGCACCTCCAGCAGACCCTGAACCAGGGAAGGGCGCACATGCGGCTGGGAGTGGTCATGCCCGCAGTCGCAGCCGCAGGCCTCATGAGCGTGAGCCTGGGGGGTGTGAGCCTGCTGCTCCTGAGCCTCGTGCGCCATGGGCAGCAGCACGGTCTGGCCGCGCAAAAGCTCCGCCCCCTTGATGTTGCCCAGGGCCCAGCCGAGCATGGCGGCGGGAACCAGCACCAGGGCCGCGCGCCAGGCCACCATGCCCAGGTCGCCCTGGAAGGCCACCCAGGTGGACGCCAGAGACACGGGATTGACCACCGGGGCCGCCAGCATGAAGGGAATGGCCGCGCCAGGGGGCACGCCTTTCTTCAGCAGCCTGCGCGTTACCGGCACCACGCCGCACTCGCAGGTGGGCAGGAACAACCCGGCCACCAGGCCGAGACCTATCTGCGCGGGCAGGCTGCGCCGGGCGAGTTTCTCCAGCGCGCCATCGCCCACGTAGACGTTGAGCAGCGACGACAGAAGCGAGCCGAGCAGCAGGAAGGGTGCGGCCTCCAACACGATGGAGGTGACAATGGCCGCGAAAATGGCGAAGGAGCTGGAGTCCACGTATGTCCTTGAGGCGTTGCGGGCCGCGCGCTTGCGACCGGGTTGACAGCGATGCAACTTTGTTGCAAATGTTCGTGCAACAGAGTTGCACCCGCCTGGGGTGTAGCCGAAACCTGGAGCGTCCGCAATGAGAAAAATATTCGGAATTCTGGCAGTTGTTTTGCTGGCGTGCGCGCTGCCGGGCCTGGCCCTGGCCGCAAAGATGCAGGTGGCCGTGGGGGTTGCGCCGGTTGCCTCTTTCGCAAAAAAGATCGGCGGCGAGCTTGTGCAGACCACGCTGCTGGTGCCCGCCGGGGCCGATGCCCACACCTACGAGCCCAAGCCTTCGCAGATGCGCGCCCTCTCCGGCGCGGCCCTGTACCTTTCCTGCGGGCTGGAGTTCGAGGAAGCTTGGGAAGGGCGGCTCAAAAGCGCCAATCCCAAGCTTGTTTTCGCGCACCTTGATGCGGGCCTGAAGAAGCTGCCCATGCCCGAGGGCCATGAGCACCACGACCACGGCCACGCGGCTGCGGCCGCCCACGGGCACGACCATGACCATAAGGCTGCGGCCGCCCATGAGGACCACGACGAGATGGACCCGCACGTGTGGGTTTCCCCGGCGCAGGTGCGGCAAATGTCCGCCGCCATCGCCGCCGCCTTCTCCAAGGCCGATCCGGCGCACGCCTCGGTCTACGCCGCTAACCTCGCGGCCTTCCAGAAGGAAATCGACGCCCTGGACGCCCAGATCAAGGCCCTGTTTGCTGGCGTTCCGGCGGAGAAGCGCGGGTTTCTTGTGTTTCACCCGGCCTGGGGCTACTTTGCGCAGGATTACGGCCTGACCCAGACCTCCATTGAGTTTGAGGGCAAGGAGCCTTCGCCCAAGCGTCTGGCGGCCATCGTCAGCCAGGCCAAGGCCAAGGGCGCGCGCGCCATCTTTGTGCAGCCGCAAATGAGCCAGCGCACCGCCGGAACCATCGCCAAGGCCGTGGGCGCGAAGCTCGTGGTGGCCGACCCCCTGGCCGAGGACTGGGCCGCGAACCTGCTCAAGGTGGCCAAGGGCTTCCGCGAGGCGCTGCAGTAGCGCACAAGGAGAGAGGAAATGAACGAGGCCGAGGTTCTTGCGCGCGGCGGGTTGGCCGCCACGGAAAAGCGTGTGCTGGTGGTGCGGGCCCTGGCTGCGACGGGCGCACCCGCAACGCCGCAGGAGCTGCTGGCGACACTTGGCGCGCAGTTGAACCGCGTGACGTTGTACCGCATCCTGGACCTGCTGGTGGCGCACAAGCTCGCCACCCGGCACAACGCCGGGGAGCGCGCCTTTCGCTACTGCCTGCGCACCGGGCCGGCCGGGCACGCGCACTTCACCTGCTCGCGCTGCGGGCACACGGAGTGCCTGGATTCCGGCTCCTTCGGCGCCGGGCTGGACGAATTGCTCTCCCGCCTGCCCATGCAGGTGGACTCGGTGGATGTGCGCTTCGCCGGGGTGTGCCGGGGCTGCCTGAACGTTTGAAGCCTCTGAGCTTGCGAGGAACACGGCCCGGCCCGGAGTGGATTGCTCCTGGCCGGGCCTTTTCTTTGCTTCGCCTGGGTGGTGTTTTACCAATCGGACCCCCCTGGGGTTATGGCGCGAAACGCCGCCCAGGCGCTGCGTAGGCAGTTGCCCGGCCCAAGCGCTTTGGGCTAGGGTTGCGCTCGCGCACGCCGCCTGGCGCGCGGGCTCACACAGAACGGAAACAGAGGAGTATCGGAGGACAGATGGAGAGCGAGAGATTTGTTGACGCGGTGACGCAGATAGGTTTTGCCGCAGGCATGGTGCGCATCGACCTGGGGACCCTTTCGGCGGACAAGGTGGATGATGCGGGCGAGCCGGTGATGGAGACCCGCGAGCGCCTGGTGATGCGCCCCGAGGCCTTCATGCAGATGATGGTGGCCTTCGACCACATGGCCAAGCGTCTGGTGGACGCCAAGGTTTTGGTCCAGAACGCCCCGGCTGGGGGGCAGTAGGCTTCGGCGCGTGGCCAACGCCCTGGCCGCTTTGGCCGGGTCGGATGAGCCCGAGATGTTCGGAGCGGGGCAAGGCATTTGAAGCAGGCCGAAGCATTCGGGACATTCGGAACAGGCCGAAGCATTCGGGACATTCGGAACAGGCCGAAGCATTCGGATCAGGCCGGGGCATTCGGATCAGGCCGGGGCAGGTCGGGACAGGCCGGAACAGGCCGGATCAGGCCGGGGCCAGCGCCTCGGCTGCGTTGTCGCAGGCAAAGAAAGAGGCCGTTCTCGCAAGGCGGAAGCGCTGGCGAAAACGGCCTCTTTAGCGTCGTGTCATGGTCCGGGCCGCCTGCCGTTTGCTGGCTGGGGGCCGCGCTAAGCGTGCGCTAGATTGTAACCTGGTAGCCCAGCTGCACCAGGTCCGCGCGCTGGCCGCCCCGGATGCCGAAGTTTTCGCGCGGCTGGTCCACAAGGCGGATGAACACATCGCCCCGGTCCACGCCTTGGCCTTCCAGCGCCTGCACAATGGCCGCGTACAGCGCGCCTTTGGTCTCCGCCGTACGCCCGGCGAAAAGCGCAATCTCCACCAGCACGTAGTTGTCGCTCTTGCCCTCGGGCAGCAGCCATTCATCCGGCCCGTGCACGCTCAGGCGCAGGTTGCGGTCCTGCGGGGGCAGGCCCAGGCTGCTGGCGATGGCCCCCTGCACGGCTTCCATGAGGGCGCGCTTTTCCTCCGGGCTGCGGCCCTTGAGGATGCTGACCAGGGTGACGGGCATGGCGTTCTCCTTCGGGGCTACAGCGTGGGGCTGCCGGTGGCGCAAACGTTCTTTTCCAGCACCTGGGCCGTTTGCAGCAGGGCGGCCTCGCCAAAGGCGCGCCCGGTAAGCTGCAGGCCAACGGGCATGCCGCTTTCGCGTCCCAGGCCCACGGGCAGGCTCATGCCCGGCAGCCCGGCCAGGTTGGTGCTGATGGTGAAGATGTCCATCAAGTACATCTGCAAGGGATCGCTGGTCATTTCGCCCACCTTGAAGGCCGTGGTGGGGCACACCGGCCCGGCCAGCACGTCGCACTGGGAAAGCGCGGCCTCGAAGTCCTGGCGGATGAGGCGGCGCACCTGTGCGGCCTTGTGGTAATAGGCGTCGTAATAGCCGGAGGACAGCACATAGGTGCCCAGGATGATGCGTCGTTGCACCTCGTCGCCGAAGCCCTCGGAGCGGCTCTTGACGTACATGTCCAGCAGGTTTTCCGGGGCTTTTGTGCGGTGACCGTAGCGCACGCCGTCGAAGCGCGCCAGGTTGGAGCTCGCCTCGGCTACGGCGATGATGTAATAGGTGGCAATGGCGTACTGCGAGAGCTTGAGGGCCACCGGCACTGTCTTCGCACCCAGGGCTTCCGCCGTCTTGATGGCCGTGGCGCAGGCCTCGGCCACCTCGGGCGCGAGTCCCTTGTCCCAATATTCGGCGGGCAGGCCGATGGTCAGGCCCTTCAAGTCGGTCTTTTCGGACAGCGCGGCCACATAGTCGGGCACGGGGACGTTCACGCAGGTGGAGTCGCGCTCGTCGTGCCCGGCAATGACCTGCAGCAGGCGGGCGGCGTCTTCCACGCTGCGCGTCATGGGGCCGATCTGATCGAGGGAGGAGCCATAGGCCACCATGCCGAAGCGCGACACGCGGCCATAGCTGGGCTTGAGCCCCACAATGCCGCAGAAGCTGGCGGGCAGGCGGATGGAGCCGCCGGTGTCGGTGCCGAGCGCCCCATAGCACTGGCCTGTCGCCACAGTCGCGCCGGAGCCGCCGCTGGAGCCGCCGGGCACGCGCTCAAGATCCCAGGGGTTCTTGGTGGCGAAGTAGGCGGAATTTTCCGTGGTGGAGCCCATGGCGAACTCGTCCATGTTGGCCTTGCCGAGCAGGATGGCCCCGGCGTCCTTCAAGCGGGCCACGGCGGTGGCGTCGTACACGGGGCGGAAATTCTCAAGAATCTTGGAGCCGCAAGTGGTGGGCACGCCCTTGGTGGCCAGCACGTCCTTGACCACCAGCGGCACGCCCCATAGGGGCTTGGTCGCATCGGGGCCGCTTGCGTCCAGCGCTTTGGCCTGAGCCTGGGCTTCCTCGGCCTGCAGGGAGAGCAGCGCCCGCACCTTGGGCTCGGTGGCGTCGATGCGGGAAAGCGCGGCGTCGGTCACTTCGGCGGCGCTAACGGTCTTGTCCAAAAGGGCCTTGCGGACCTCGGAGAGAGTCATTTGCGTAAGTTCGGGCATGTGGTGCATCCGTTCGCGGGGAGGGGTTAAACGATGCGCGGCACGATGAAGAACGCGCCGTCGGTCTCCGGGGCGTTTTTCAAAATGTCCGCGCGGGCATAGTCTTTCTTGACCACATCGTCGCGCATGACGCTTACCTGGTCCACCGGGGTGTACATGGGCTCCACGCTGGAGGTGTCCAGCTCGGAGAGCTTGTCCATGTAGTCCAGGATGCCGTCGAGCTGGGCGGCGTACTGGCCGATCGTGTCCTGGCTTAGGTCGAGCCGCGCCAGGCGGGCCACCTTGGCGACTTCTTCGGGGCTGATGCTCATGCTGTTGCTGCTCCTTAATCCTTTACGTCCTGGGTGAGGCTGCCAGAAGCGCCAGCCTTTTTGTTCTTCTGAATCTCACGCGACATGCTCAGGCGGCGTTCGCGCCGGTCCTTGCTCTTCTGGATGCTGGCCCGCATGGTGTCCGGGTCCACCAGAGCCTTGCCGTCCTTGCGCGGGGTGAACAGGTACAGGTTCTGCCGGGCCTGGCCTTGTGCGTTCCAAACCACCGGGGCCATGCTGTAGTCCAGGTCCTTCAGCCCCGCAAGACGCGCGTTCACCTCGGCGGGGGTCCAGCCTTCGCCCAGGCCCAGGCGCGCGCCCAGGCGGACGAAGTCGAAGCCCAGCGCAGTCCAGAAATCTGCCTGGCCCATGTGTTCTTCATCCATGACGGCCTGCAGGGCGCGGCCTCCGTTGGTCTCTGGCCACCAGGCCCCTGGGCAGGCGGCCTGCTGGAAATAGGTGTCGTCCACGTCCTGGGCGTTGTCCAGGCCGACGCTCCAGAGGTCTGTGCCCAGAAAAAGCAGGTGCTGGCCTTCAAAGAAGTGGAAGTTGGAGGCGAGCAGTTCGGCTTGGCCCCAGTCCTCTGGCATGAACACCGCGCCAAAGTCCGGCATGGGCAGGGGCATGCTTTTGTTGTGGCGGAAGCCGTCCGGTATCTTGAGCAGGTGGCTTACGCTCTGGAGCCAGCGTGGGTGGTCGTCCGGCGGGTAGGTTTCGCTGGCGGCCAGCCGCAGGCCCTTGGCCTTGGCCTCGGCCTGGAAGACCTCGGCCATGCGCTGGCCGTAGCGGTTCTTCGGGGCCAGAATCGCCACGGAGTGGATGTCCAACTGGTTGGCCGTGAGCTCGATGAGCGCGCGCGCCTGGTCCTGGAAGCTGGGGTAGAAGCGCCACGCCTGCGCGCCTTCCTGGATGGTTCCCAGGTCGGGCTGGAAGGCGAACACGGCGCGTCGCGTCAGGGAGCCGTCGGCCGAGAGGCTGCGCAAGGCCTCCACGTTCAGAAGCGGCCCGCCCACCGTGGCCACGCTTGCGGGCAGGGCGGCCAACTGTTCGCGCCAATCTGCTGTTTCGGCGTTGATGACGGTGAGTTCCACCGCGCGGCCCTGAGCGGCCAGGCGCTTCTGGGCGGCGCTTGCTCCGCGCAGCACCTTTTGCCCGGTGGCGGCAAAGCGCCCCGTGAGCGGCAGCACCAGGGCCATGCGGGCCACGCCGCCCCTGGCGGGCAAAAAGGCCTGGGGCTGGTCGGTTTGCACGCGGGTTGCGTTTTGGGCGAAAAGCGGGCCGGGCCGCCGTTGCAGGGCCGCAAGGGCCGCAGGGCCAAGGCTGGAGCGCGCGCCGCGCCGGGCGGCCTCGCGCAGGACCAGGGCCTGCGGGAACACCTTGGGCGCGGGGCTGGCCGTGCGCGCCAGGGCGGAAAGCTGCTCTTCCGTCAGTTCCAACAGGGCGGAGGCATACAGCCGCTCCAAAAGCAGCCGGGAGGCGTCGTCCGGGGCCTGGCGGTGCACCTGGGCCAAAAGGTCCAGGGAGCGGGCGTTGTCGCCGCTTTTTATGGCGAGTTCAGAGAACAGGATCATGGCCTGGGCGCGCACGGGGAAGGGTAGTTCGGTGTGCGCAAGCATCCAGGTCTGGTGGATGTCCAGCAGGTCCTGGCGGTTCAGCGCGGCCAGGGTGCGGATGTAGAGCTCGTGCCAGGCCCAGGTGCCGAGCACGGAGCTGTCTGTCCCGGCGCGGCGGTCCAGGGCCTGCTTGGCCTGATGGAAGTGGCGGGCCTTGAAGGAGCTTTCGGCCAGGCGGTCCATGGCGGTCAGCCGCTCGTCCCGGTCCAGGTCGGCGCGGGCCAACAGGCGCGAGTAAAGCAGCTCGGCCAGGGGATAGTTCCCGGTCTTCCAGTAGCCTTCGGCCTCTGCGGCCAGCTCCTGAGTGGGCTGGTCGCCCAGCACCTCCACCGGCTTCTGCGAGGCCTCCGGCAGGGTGAGCGTGGTGCAGCCCGCGCAGGCCAGCATGGTCGCCAGAACAAGCAAGAAGGCCGCCAGCCGCAGGGCGGCGGGACGTTTGCCCCGGTGGCGCGATATGATCGCCTTGGTCATGCGGTGGCCTCCCCGAAGCCTGGGTGCGGAATGAAAAATCCCGGCCTGCGGAGGGTCCGCAAGCCGGGATATGGTAAGCTCTCTTGCCGTGCAAGGCAAGCCGCGCCTGGGTAAGGGCTTATTTGACCTCGGTGTAGTCCGCGTCGACCACGTTGTCGTCGGCAGGCTTGGCGCCGCCAGCCGCGCCGCCGCAGGTGCCGCCAGCGCAGCCGCCCGCGCCGCCAGCCGCGCCCGCGCCGGGCTCGGCCTGCTTCTGGGCGTACAACTGCTCGGCCAGCTTGTGCGAGCTTTGGGCCAGTTCATCGGCCGCGGCCTTGATGGTGTCCACGTCCTCGGTCTCCAGGGCCTTTTTCACGCCCTCGATCTTGGCTTCCAGGTCGCCCTTGAGCACGGGGTCGACCTTGTCGCCGATGTCCTTCAGGCTCTTTTCGGTGCTGTAGACCAGGCTGTCGGCCTGGTTGCGCGCCTCGATGAGCGCCTGCTTCTTTTTGTCCTCTTCGGCGTGGGCCTCGGCGTCCTTCACCATGCGGTCGATGTCCGTTTCAGACAGGCCGCTGGAGGCGGTGATGCGGATGGACTGCTCCTTGCCGGTGCCGGTGTCCTTGGCGGAAACGTTCACGATGCCGTTGGCGTCGATGTCGNNCCTCGATCTGCGGCACGCCGCGCGGCGCGGGCAGAATGCCGGTGAGCTCGAAGCGGCCCAGAGTCATGTTGTCGCTGGCCATGGGGCGCTCGCCCTGCAGCACGTGGATGGACACCGAGGGCTGGCTGTCTGCCGCAGTGGTGAACACCTGGCTTTTGCGGGTGGGGATGGTGGTGTTGCGCTCAATGAGCTTGGTGAACACGCTGCCCATGGTCTCGATGCCCAGCGACAGCGGGGAGACGTCGAGCAGCAGCACGTCCTTCACATCGCCCGCCAGGATGCCGCCCTGAATGGCCGCGCCCATGGACACGACTTCATCGGGGTTCACGGTGCGGTTGGGCTCCTTGCCGAAGAACNNATGCCGCCCACCAGCACCACTTCGTCGATGTCGCGGGCGGAAAGCCCGGCGTCGGCCAGGGCCTTTTTGCAGGGGCCGATGGTGCGCTCCACAAGCTCCATGACCAGGGACTCCAGCTTGGCGCGTGAGAGCTTGACCATGAGGTGCTTGGGGCCGTTCTGGTCGGCGGTGATGAAGGGCAG
>DIVX01000109.1:0-190 GCA_002422505.1 Desulfovibrio sp. UBA6121 | reverse complement strand
CGCTGCAGGGCCATGCGGTCCTTGGCCAGGTCGATGCCGTTGTCGCGCTTGAACTCTTCCACCAGGTACTGGATGATGCGCTGGTCGAAGTCTTCGCCGCCAAGGAAGGTGTCGCCGTTGGTGGCGCGCACTTCAACGACGTTGTCGCCCACTTCGAGGATGGAAATGTCGAAGGTGCCGCCGCCCAGGT
>DIVX01000165.1 GCA_002422505.1 Desulfovibrio sp. UBA6121 | reverse complement strand
TGCCCCTGGCCAAGCTGGCCACCCGCGTGATGCTGGGCGAGAAGATCCGCGACCTCAAGCCCTGGGACATGCGCAAGAGCGGCCACGTCTCCGTGAAGGAGAGCGTGTTCCCCTTCAACCGCTTCCCCGGCGNNGCGCTCCACCGGCGAGGTCATGGGCATCGACGTGAGCTTCGGCCTGGCCTTCATGAAGGGCCAGCTGGCAGCGGGCCAGCGCCTGCCGGAAACGGGCACGGTGTTCATCTCCGTCAACGACCGCGACAAGGCGGCCATCACCCCCGTCGCCAAGGCCTTCGACGACCTGGGCTTCAAGATCATCGCCACCGGCGGCACGGCGGACCACCTGGCCAAGAAGGGCGTTCACGTGGAGCGCGTGCTCAAGGTCAACGAGGGCCGCCCGAACATCGTGGACCTCATCAAGAACAAGCAGATCGCCCTGGTGGTCAACACCCCGTCCGGCAAGAGGACGGTCAACGATTCCAAAGAGATCCGGCAAACCACGCTGCTGTACGGCGTGCCTTACACCACCACGGTGTCCGGCGCGGCGGCCATGGCCCAGGCCATCCGCGAGGAACGCGGCCATGGGCTCTCCGTACGCTGCCTGCAGGATTATTACGGCGGCTAGCCTTAAGAGCGAATATTCCAGGCGCAGCAAGCGCCAGGGCCGGGCGGCCGGGGGCGGAGTGACCGCTCCCGGTGCGCGAGGCGTTGTTCCCCGACCCGGAAAACAAGCAAGGAAACACGAATGAAACGCGAGTACTGCGGACTCTTCGGCATCTACGGACACCAGGAGGCCGCGCGCATGGCCTATTTCGGGCTTTATGCGCTGCAGCACCGGGGGCAGGAGTCGGCCGGCATCGTCACCTGGGACGGCGGAGCCATTCGCGAGCACCGGGGCATGGGCCTGGTGCACGACGTGTTCAACGAGCGGCACCTGGGCAAAGAGCTCAAGGGGCAGATCGCTCTGGGGCACATCCGCTACTCCACCACCGGCGTCTCGCTCATCAGAAACGCGCAGCCCTTTCTTGTGCGCTTCAAGGACTGGCACATCGCCGTGGGCCACAACGGCAACCTGGNNCTCCATCTTCCAGACCACCATGGACACCGAAGTCTTTGTGCACCTCATCGCCAAATACTTGAACGGCGGCAGCATAGAGGAGGCCATCCTCAAGGCCTGCTCGCGGGTCAAGGGCGCGTACTCACTGCTTATTCTCGCCAACAACAAGCTCATTGCCGTGCGCGACCCCCACGGCGTGCGCCCGCTGGTCATAGGCCGCCTGAACGACAACTACGTCTTCGCCTCGGAAACCTGCGCCTTCGACCTCATCGAGGCCGAGTACATCCGCCAGGTGGAGCCCGGCGAGATGATCGTGGTGGAGGGCGGCCGCCTTACCAGCCACCGCCTGCTGGACACCGCGCCCAAGCGCCAGTGCATCTTCGAGCTCATCTATTTCGCCCGGCCCGACTCCATGGTGTTTGACGAAGGCGTGTACGAGCGCCGCAAAACCATGGGCGCCACCCTGGCCCACGAGGCCCCGGTGGACGCCGACTTCGTCATGCCCTTCCCCGACTCCGGCAACTACGCGGCGGTGGGCTATTCCCAGGCCTCCGGCCTGCCGCTGGAGCTGGCCATGATCCGCAACCANNAACCACTACGTGGGGCGCACCTTCATCCAGCCCAGCCAGGACATGCGCAACTTCAGCGTGCGCGTGAAGCTGAACCCCGTGCGCAGCATGATCGAAGGCAAGCGCATCCTCATCGTGGAAGACTCCATCGTGCGCGGCACCACCATCCGCACCCGCGTGAAGAAGCTGCGCGAACTGGGCGCGCGGGAAATCCACATGCGCGTGTCCTGCCCGGCCATCCGCTTCCCCTGCTTCTACGGCATCGATTTCTCCAGCAAGGGCGAGCTTATTGCCGCCAACACCCCCGTGCCAGACATCGCCCGCTTCATCGGCCTGGACAGCCTGCACTACCTGTCCATTCCCGGCCTGCTCGACTCCGTAACCGAGAAGAACGCCCACTGCCTGGCCTGCTTCGACGGCAACTATCCCATCGAGCCGTGCAACCACCAGGGCAAGATGTGTCTGGAGAACGAAAGCAAGGTCACGGGCTAGGCCCGGCCATTGCGCCAAAGGCATGCATGCGCACAGGCGCGGACTCGGCCAGATGACACAAGGGAGGCCGGAGATGAACTCCTGCGACCATAACGGCACTCCTCCGCCCGGCGGCTGGCTTTCGCTGGCGCGCGAGGTGCTGGATATCGAGATCGAGGGTCTGGCCGCCGTGCGCGGCCAGCTGAACGGCGGCTTCGAAACGGCCCTGGGCCTGCTTGCAGATTGCACCGGCCGCGTGGTGGTCACGGGCATCGGCAAATCCGGCCTGGTGGGACGCAAGATAGCGGCCACGCTTTCCAGCACCGGCACCCCGGCCTTCTTCCTGCACCCGGTGGAGGGCGCGCACGGCGACCTGGGCATGATCCGCACCGGCGACGTGGTGCTGGCCCTTTCCAACAGCGGCGAAACCGACGAGCTGAACACCCTGCTGCCCGCCCTCAAAAGCCTGGGAGCGGTCATCGTGGGCCTCACCTCCGGGGCGGCCTCCACCCTGGCCCGCCTGAGCGACGCCGTCATCGAGGTGCGCGTGCCGCGCGAGGCCTGCCCCATGGGCCTGGCCCCAACCGCCAGCACCACGGCGGCGCTGGCCGTGGGCGACGCCCTGGCCGTGTGTCTCATGCGCCTCAAGGACTTCGGCACCAAGGACTTCAAGCGCGTGCACCCCGGCGGGGCGCTGGGCGCGCGGCTCTCTCAGCGCATCGAAAGCCTCATGCACACGCAAAACCTGCCCCTGGCGGCGCAGAGCGCCCCCCTGGCCGAGGCCTTGGCCGCGCTCAACGCGGGCGGCTTCGGCCTCGCCGCGCTTACAGGCCAAGACGGCCGCCTTACGGGCGTGCTGACCGACGGCGACGTGCGGCGCATGCTCTGCCAAAGCGGCTTCGACCCGACGCGGCCCGTGGCCGAGGTGATGACCAAAAATCCCCGCAGCGTTGCCGTAAACGCCAGCGCCGCCCAGGTGCTCGATCTCATGGAAGAGCGGCAGATAACCGTGCTGCCAGTGCTTGACGCCGACGGCAGGCTGGCCGGGCTGGTGCACGTGCACGATCTGCTCGGCAAAGGCCGGGTGCGCTTTGCGCCGGAATAGCCCATGGACAGCCAGGACCACGTTTGCGCCCGCTGCGCCGAGCAACACGGCAGCTGCTGCACCCTGGAGCCGGGGCTGGAGGAATACTGCTTCCCCCTCTCCGCAGCAGAGCGCGCAGCCATGCAAGCCGCAGGGGCCAAGGCCGAACACTTCCACCGCGAGGCCAACACCCCGGCCTTTGTGGACAACCTGTGCCGCCTCTTCCCCGGCGAGGAGGAGCACATCCGCGCCCTGTTCCCCGGGCAGGGCTTCCACCACCGGGTGGGCATCAGCCCGCAGGGCGCGTGCATGCTTCTTGGCGCGGCGGGCTGCCTGCTGCCCCGCAACGCCCGGCCCTTGTACTGCCGCATCTACCCCTTCTGGATTCAGAACGGGCGGCAGCTGTATTTCGACTTTTGCCGCTGCCAGGCCCAGCTTGAGGCGGGCGGCGGGGCCGGACTCTTGAAACGCCTGGGCATGACGCCTGAAGACGTTCGCCACACCTACCAGGAGCTGCGCAGGGCCTGGAACCTGCCAGAGCACACATAAATGCCAAAGAAACCGAATCAAAAAAAGCGCACCACAAAAAGGGAATCATCCATGAGATGGAGCCGCCGCTTCAAGCGCAAATTGTTCCTCATCCTCCTCGCCCTGCCGGTGGGCGCGGTGCTGTGCGCGGCCCTGGCCTTCTGGTTCTACTCGCGCGATCTGCCCGGCTTCCGCAACATTACGGACTACAAGCCGCCCCTGGTGACCACCGTGCTCTCGCGCGAGGGCCGGGTGCTGGGCTATTTCTACAAAGAAAAGCGCTTCCTGGTGCGCCTGCAAGACATGCCCGAGCACCTGCCCAAGGCCTTCCTTGCGGCGGAGGACTCCAGCTTCTACAAGCACGACGGCATCGACCCCTGGGCCATCTTCCGCGCCTCGCTCATGAACCTCAAGGCGGGCGGCATCCGCCAGGGCGGCAGCACCATCACCCAGCAGGTGGTCAAGCGCCTGCTGCTTTCGCCGGAAAAGAGCTTCGAGCGCAAGATCAAGGAGGCCGTGCTGGCCTACCGGCTGGAGAACTACCTCACCAAAGACGAGATCCTGACCATCTACCTGAACCAGATCTTCCTGGGCTCCAAGGCCTACGGGGTGGAGGCGGCCAGCCGCGAGTTCTTCGGCAAGCACGTGAAGGACCTGACCCTGGCCGAGTCGGCCATTCTGGCCGGGCTGCCCCAGGCTCCCAGCCGCTACAACCCTCTTTCCGACCCCGAGGCGGCCAAAATCCGCCAGAAATACGTGCTGGACCAGATGCTCTCCCAGGGCTGGATAACCAAGGACCAGCACGCCGAGGCCCTGAGCCAGAAGCTGGTGTACAAGAGCATGGAGGACCACTCCTGGAAGGTGGGAGCCTACTATCTGGAAGAAGTCCGCCGCTTTCTCATCGAAAAATACGGCGAGGACGAGGTGTACCAGGGCGGCCTGACCGTGGAGACAGCCTGCGAAATTCCGCACCAGATCGCCGCGGACAACGCCATGCGCCGCGGCCTGGCCGACGTGGCCAAACGCAAGGGCTGGGAAGGCCCGGCTGGCAAGCTCAAGCCGGAGGAATACTCCCGCTTCCTGGACGAAGGCCGCACCGGCGATGCCGTGAAGCCCGGCACCTGGCAACGCGCCGTGGTGGTGGAAAGCGCCAAGGACAAGGCCACGGTGCGCTTTGGGCAGAACACCGGTGAAATTCCCGCCAGCAGCACCATGTGGTGCCGCAACGGCGTCAAGGGACTCAGCGGCGATGCCGCCCCCGTGCCAGGCGATCCCTCGCGCATTGTGCGCAAGGGCGATGTGGTGTGGACCACCGTGCGCGAGGCCAAGGGCAACCGCCACTACGTGCTGAGCCTGGAGCGCGAGCCCGGCCCCGAAGGCGCGCTGGTCTCCATGATGCCCGAAACCGGCGAAGTGGTGGCCCTGGTGGGCGGCTTCAGCTTCGAAAAAAGCCAGTTCAACCGCGCCACCCAGGNNATGGCCCCGGACGGCGCCGTGCGCGCCATGGTCGGCGGCCGCGATTACGGCGTGAGCCAGTTCAACCGCGCCACCCAGGCCAGGCGCCAGCCCGGTTCCTCCTTCAAGCCCATAGTCTACAGCGCCGCGCTGGACAACGGCTTCACCCCGGCCAGCGTCATCATGGACGCGCCCATCGTCTTCGCCAACGCCGAGGCAGGCACCATCTGGCGGCCGGAAAACTACGAGGACATCTTCTACGGCCCGACCCTGCTCTCCACCGCGCTGGCCAAATCGCGCAATTTGGTCACCATCCGCGTGGCGCAGAAAATCGGCATCAGAAACGTCATCGAGCGCGCCCGCGCCCTGGGCATAGACTCCGAACTGCCGGAGAACCTGTCCATTGCGCTTGGCTCCTCCGCCCTCACGCTGACCAACCTGTGCCAAGCGTACACGGCCTTCGCCCGCGACGGCAGCTACATAAAGCCGCGCCTGGTCATGGCCGTCAAGAGCGCCTGGGGCGAAACCCTGTACAAGTCCGCGCCGGAATACGTCGAGGCCATCAGCCCGCAGAACGCCTTCCTCATGGCCTCCATGCTCAAGGAGGTCATCAACGTGGGCACCGGCGGCGCGGCCAAGGTGCTGGGCCGTCCCCTGGCGGGCAAAACCGGCACCACCAACAACGAGCAGGACGCCTGGTTCATCGGCTTCACGCCGCACCTGCTCACCGGCGTGTACGTTGGCTACGACCAGCTCCAGAGCATGGGCCGCGAGGGCTCCGGCGGGCGCACGGCCCTGCCCATCTGGATCGAGTACCGCAAGGCCATTGAGGAGCGCTACCCGCCCGACGACTTCCTGCCGCCGGAGGGCATCGTGTGGGCCCGCGTGGAGAACAGCCAGGCCATCGGCTCCAAGGGCCAGCCCGCGCCGGAAAGCTACTTCCTGCCCTTTGTGGAGGGCACGCAGCCCGGCCAGACCGACGTGGGCGCAGAGGCGGAAGGCGCCGCCGCCAGCGACGCCGACCTGATGAAGCAGGGCTTCTAGCAGGCCCGCAACGCGGTACAGACCAAACACAAGGCCGGGAGGAAGCGCATTCTCCCGGCCTTTTTTTCGGCCTTTTTCATTGCCCTGCGGACCGATAGACGCGGCTCGGACTGGCACGCCCAGGGGGCGCCCCCTTGACCTCCGCACCAGGCCTTTGTAGATTCTGTGCGCTCTGGCGGAGCTGAACGGCACAAGCCGGAAAACTACTTGCCCCGAGACGAGACGAATTCTCGCAAGGGCAGCCTTTGCAGCACCGCCGCACGCCTGCACACCGCTTTTACGCTGGCGACGCTTTCGTTCTCCCCCGCCTTGGCACGGGAGGAAAAGCAGCACCCCCTTGCGGCCTCCTCAAGCCCCGGCCACAGCACATAACCCTCAGGGGGGAACGCCGATGCAGGAGAAATCCGTTTTTCTGCCCATAGCTGAGGCCTACGACAGATGGTCGCCCAGTTATGACGCCTACGACAACCCCATGGTCCGCGGCGCAAGCCTGGTTGTGGAACGGCTGGGCCCTGCCCTGCGCGGCAAGAGCGTCTTCGAGTTCGGCTGCGGCACGGGCCGCAACCTGCTGGCGGCCAAGGCTCTGGGCGCAACGCAGGCTGCCGGGTGCGACCTCTCGTCCGGCATGCTGGCCCAGGCACGGCAGCGCGGCCCGTCCTTGCGGCTTTTCCAACACGACATGGCCCAGCCGTTGCCCCTGGACGCGGGTTCATTCGACTGCGCCCTCTTTTGCCTGACACTGGAGCACATGAGCGAGCTGGTCCCGCCCCTGGCCGAAGCCAAGCGCCTGCTGGCCCCTTCGGGCCGCATCGAAATCATCGAAATCCACCCGTACGTCTCATTGGGCGGGGTGGCCGCGCACTTTCGCCTGGGCCAAGAAACGGTACACATGCCGACCTTCGCCCACGGCTTCTGCGACTATCTGAACGCCTGCGCCGCGCTGGGCCTTTTCGTGACGGCCTGCCGCGAATGGCGGCCCATGGACTTCGGCGATGCGGCCACAGGCAAGATGCTGAAGCGCGGCGCGGATTGCCCGCTGCTGGTGCAGTTCACCCTTCAAGCCTAAGGCGCGGCGGAAAGCGCCTGCGGCTTGGCGGCAAGGCGGATGCATAGGCGCACCCGCAGCAGGCCTCCATACCCGTAAAATTTCCCAGGCCCGCAGCCGGCCCTTGCCTTGCGCTGCCTTTGGGCGAATACTCCGGGGCCGCAAGCACAGCCGCAAGCAGGAGGAAAGATCATGACGCGCGCGCTGACCCTCTACCAGGTGGACGCCTTTGCAGAGGGCGTGTTCACGGGCAATCCGGCTGCCGTGGTGCCCCTTGAAGCCTGGCTGCCAGACGAAACCCTGCTGGCCGTGGCCGAGGAGAACAACCTCTCTGAGACGGCGTTTTTTGTGCCCCTGCAGCAGGAACGCGGCGGCGGCTTCCACCTGCGCTGGTTCACCCCCACCTTTGAAATCGACCTGTGCGGCCACGCCACCCTGGCCACGGCCTGGGTCATTTTCAACCAGCTGGGCTTCCAGGGCCAACGCATACGGTTCGAATCCCAGAGCGGCGAGCTGCACGTGGACAGAGACGGCGACCTGCTGGTGCTGGACTTCCCCGCCTGGCCGCCCCTGCCGGTGCCCGTCACCGAGGCCATGTGCCGGGCCTTCGGGGTGCGCCCGCTGGAGGCCTACGCCCAGCGCGACCTGCTCTGCATCTTTGAGGACGAGGACGTGGTGCGCGGCCTGAAGCCCGATCCCACGGCCTTCCACCAGCTGCCTTACGTGTGCAACATCGCCAGCGCGCCGGGCAGGCCCGGCGGCGAGTTCGACTTCGTGTCGCGCGTGTTCTGCCCGGAAGTGGGCCTGCCGGAAGACCCCGTGACCGGCTCGGCCCAGTGCCTGCTGATGCCCTACTGGGCCGCGCGCCTGGGCAAGACGAAGCTCCGCGCCTTCCAGGCGTCCAAACGCGGCGGGCGGCTGTTGTGCGAACTGGCGGGAAGCAGGGTGCGCATTGCAGGCCGGGCGGCGCTGTACCTGCGCGGGGAAATCTTCTTGAACAACACCAAGGCCAACAGGTAGATGGACAGCCTCTTCGTGGCCGTGGCCTGCCTGCTGCTGGGCGTGGCGCTGCGCCGCCTGGGCCGCCTGCCCCAGGGCGCGGACCGCACCATCTCCGGCGTGGTCATTCAACTTTCCGCCCCGGCGGTGTGCTTCCTGGCGGCGCGCAGCATGCCCATCTCCGCCGAAATGCTGCTGCCCGCCAGCATGGCCTGGGTGATCTTCGCCGGGGGCTTCGCCTTCTTCTCCCTGGCGCGGCGCTTCTTCGGCTTCTCGCGCGAGACCTTCGGCTGTCTGCTGCTCACCGCAGGCTTGAGCAACGTCATCTTCATCGGCCTGCCGATGATTGAGGCCTTCTACGGACGCGAGCTGGTCTACGTGGCCTTCTTGTGCGACAGCCCCGGTACCTCGCTTGTTCTGGCCCTGCCCGGCGTGCTGCTGGCCGCGCACCTTTCCCCCCTCAAGCGCACGGAGGCCGGACCCACGCGGCGCGTGGCGCAGGCCCTGCGTCAAGTAGCCATCTTTCCGCCCTTCCAGGCGCTGGTGCTGGGCCTGGCCCTGCGCCCGGCCCCCCTGCCGCAATGGCTGCTGGCGGGCCTGCAACACATCGGCATGACGCTGGTGCCGCTCTCGCTCTTCTCCGTGGGGCTGGGGCTGACGCTGCGCCCGCCCCAGGGCTCCGGCAGGCCGCTGGCCCTGGGCCTGGGCTTCAAGCTGGCACTCGCGCCCCTGCTCATGCTCGGGGTGGCGGTTCTGGGCTTTGGCAACCTTGGCCCGGTGGCCCAGGTTACGGTCTTCGAGGCCGCCATGCCGCCCATGGTCCTTGGCGGCATCCTGGCCACGGATAACGGCCTGGACCCGCAACTGGCCTCGCTGCTCGTCAGCGTGGGCACCCCGCTGTCCTTCCTTACCCTGCCGCTGTGGCACTGGCTGCTGGCCAGCCTGTAGCCCAGGCGAAAGCGGTACATCCCCCTGCGTATTTTCTTGCCGTAACCGCGCAGGCGTGCTATGGCGGCGCTGAAGCTCCAGCGAGACCCCCTCGCCAGCTCAGGGCCGCCACGGCGGCGTTTCGCCCCTTCCCCCGGCAACAGGGAGGGTCGGCAAACGCCGTCGTCGGCCCAGTCCCCCACCCTGATTTCGAGCAGCATCTCCCAACGGCACACGCAAAAACGGCGCCCCGGATAGCCTAACCCGGAGCGCCGCCTTTTTTGCCGCGAGGAAAGGGGCGCAGCGCGCCCGTTACAGCAGGCGCGTAAGCACGAAGAACCAGCCCACGCCGCAGGCCAGCAGCAGTCCGCAGGGCAGCAGCAGCCTGCGCCACGTGGAGCCGAGGTCCGCGCCGAAGAACTCGCAGGACAGGATGAAGCACACATGCAGGGGCGAGACCATGACCCCGGTGAACCCGGCGAAAAGCCCCAGGGCCAAGTAGGGCATGAGCGGAATATCCACGCCCGTGGTGGCGCTTACGTTGTGCAGAACGCCAAGAATGATGGGAAACGTTGCGCCCACAAAGGCCACGGTGATGCCGGAGATGAGCCCCACCAGAAGCGGCAGGCAAAGCGTGAGGGCGAAGAGCGCGCCCGGCCCCGCCGCCACGCGGGAAAGCTGCTCCACCGCGCCGGAGGCCTGGAGCACATCCTTGAACACCAGCACGGAAACCACCAGCGCCACCAGGCGGTACAGCTCGCGGTCGGTCAGCACGCCGAGGACGAAGCCAGGCCCCACACGGTTCTGAATCAACGAGCAGATGATGGCCAAGAGCAGCGCGGCCATGATGCCCAGTTCAAAGGGCAGCTCCGGCGCGAAAAAGGTCATGCCCACCTCGAAGCCCAGGCCGCAGCAAATGGCGATGAGCATGGGCAGCCCCTGCCACAGGGCGGCGGCCACGTTGCGCTCCTGCCGCTGGCCGGGCTTTTCGCCCTGCAAATGGGCCACGGCCGGGCGCATGATGAAGCGCCAGCCCAGCACCACGCACAGCAGGATGCACGGGCAGGTGTAGGCGATGAGCCGCGCCAGGGGCACCCCGGCCAGGGACGAGGTGAGGATGATGCCCGGATACAGCGGCCAGCACAGTTCCCACAGGTGACGGAACCAGTAGTTCACCAGGGCCGTGTCGCGCCGGGCCAGGCCCAGGTCGTCGGCCATGTCGCGCACCAGGGGCGCGGAAAACACCGCCCCGCCGGGCATGGGCAAAAAGCCCACCAGCGCGGGGAAAAAGGCCAGGCGGAGCTTGGGATCAGAAAGAAAACCAGTGGCCGCGTGCATCAGCCTCTTGGTCTGGCCGCTTTTTTCCAGCACCTCGGAAAGAAATAAAATAAGCGCCATGATGAGCACGAGGAAGACGGTTTCGCGCTGGAACATGGAAAAGGCCACCACCTTGGCCCACTGCGCCAGCGGCAGGTGGAAGGAAAGGGCCAGCACCAATCCGCCCAGAAGCACGGAAAGCCACAAAGGCTGGCGCAGGCGCAGACCGCCCAGCATGATGCCGAAGGCCAGCAGCACCTTGCCCAGAGGCATAAGCTGGGTAAGAAGCACAGAAGTTTCAAACATGGGGGGGCTCCTGCTTGGCCGCGCGTGCGCATGCGCGGAAGGCGCATTGCCAGCGGCGAAACGCGGTGATACTCCCTTTGCGCGCGGACGGGAAGTCCCGGCGCAGGCTCTTGCCAGCCCGAGCGCCACAGGGCGTCGCGGCCCGGCATCGCTGCAAAATTCCGTCGCAAGCCCCCACGGCAGAGCGGCGCAAGCGGATTTTCACGCAGACTTCAGCGCCAAGGAGAAGCACGCATGTCCACCGCCAAAGCACCCGTCCCGGCCCCGGCCGCACCTGAAAGCCTCGTGCGCGACGCCGAACTCAAGAAGGCCATGCGCACGCACATGGCGGGCGTCATTCTGGCCCGCGTTTCCCAGGACGAGCAGCGCCGCGCCGAGGCCCTGCGCGACTATCTGGCCCTGACCCAGGCCGCGCCCGACCTGGCCGCCGCAGAGACGCTCTCGGCCATGGTGCCCCCGCTGATGCCCTCGCTCTACCGCCGCTGGGCGGGCATGCTGGCCGACCGCCTGTTCGAGACCGCCAGCGAGGAGCAACTGCGCGTGCTGTGCGACGCCAGCGAGGAAAACGGCGCGGCCCTGGCGCTCATCTTCGTCATGTTTCTGGAGTCGGAGCGCATGGAGCGGCAGATGAGCGAGGACCTGTGCGCCTTTGGCCGCAGCGCCCATGGGGAGGAAGGCGTCAGCGCGCAGATGGCGGACATCGCCGCCGGGTACATCCGCGCGCGGGTGGCCGTGCTGGCCGGAAAGGATAAAGAGTCCGCAGGGGCAAAGGTTGCGCAGAAAGCCGCCCGGCAGCCTGCGAAGAAAGCCACCGCCAAGGCGAAGAAGAGCCACTAGTTCCGCCGGGCCGCAAGCCCTGGCCGTGTGGATATTTCTGGCCGAAACGTCGCAGGCGCGCGAGCGCTCTTATGCTTGGAAAGGCGATGCGCCTGCACCCTGAAGCCTGCCTCCTGCTGGCTTGATGCCTGAAGCCTGCCGCCTTGGGGCCGCAGCGAACAGCTGGCGGAGCTCAGCGCTGGCCGCATCCGTCCCCGGGGTGCAGCGACCCGGAAGGCAGCCCCCGCGTGAGGACCAGGCCCAGGTCGGCACAGGCGGGGCGCTGTGGCCCGGCGCAAACAAAAAACCAGCGAGTCGCCCCGCTGGCCCTGTACACGGTCATTTCCAAAAAACGCTTGAAGTTGCGCGGCAAGCCGCCCGCCAAGGGGGTTCCCCTGCCCGGCGCGACGGCTCTAGGCGCTTTTGCGTGCGTCCAGCACGCGCTCCACGGCCTCGGCCACGGCCACGGCGGCAGGCAATTCGCCCTCGGCCGCGCTCTCCACAAAGGCGATCTGCAGGTTCAGCTCGCGCGAGAGCGGCACGTTGTGCGGATCGAAAAACAGCTTCCAGACCACAGCCGCCTTCTGCACGCGGTCCAGCCGGGCCAGCACCAGCCCAAGAAACACAAGGGCGCGGTTGTCCTTGCGATTTTTCTGCAGCAGGCGTTCGAACTCCACCTTGGCCTGAATGAACTGGCCCTGGCGGTACAGGCACTCGCCGTAGCGCTGGCGGGCCTCGGCATTGGCGGATTCGTCCTGCAAAAAGGACTTGTAGAAGCCGCTGGCGGCGGCGAAATCTCCGGCGGCGTAGGCGGCGTTGGCCTGGGCCAGCACCGGGGCCGTCTGCGATGCGGCAGCCATGGGCGCGGCCTCAACGCCGCGCGCACGGTCCAGAAAGCCAAACAGCAGCCTGCGGCGTGAAACGTCGATCTCTTCCTTTTTGTCCTTCATGTGCGGCGTGTCCTTTTTGTGCAGGGCCTTGGCGGGCCGCCCGCGTTGCGCGCGCGTGCGCTGGGGCCTTGCGATTCCTGGCGGCAGAGCATACTTCTTTCGGCCACGGGGTCAAGCCGCAAGCGACAACGGCGTAAGCAACGGCGAAAGCAGCGGCGCACGCAACGGCGCAAGCAACTACGACGCAAGCAGCAACGACGAAAGCAGCGGCGCAAGCAGCAGGAGCAGCACAGCAGATGACGGAGCAAGTGTTCGGCTGGACAGGGCGCTGCCTGCGCGTGGACCTTGGCACCGGCGCGTGCGAAAGCTTTCCCCTGCCGCAGGAAGTCCGCCTGGAGTTTCTTGGCGGGCGCGGCCTGGGCGCGTATTTCCTGCGCGATTTCGCCACCCTGCCCTGCGACCACCCGGACCTGCCCCTGATCATTGCGGCTGGGCCGCTCACCGGCACGCAAGCCCCCGCCTCCAGCCGCTGCCATGTGGTCAGCCGGTCGCCCCTCACCGGAGCCGTGGGCGATGCCAGCGTTGGCGGCCGCCTGGGGCTGGAGCTCAAGCACGCCGGGTACGACGCCCTGGTCATCACCGGCCAGGCGCAAAACCTCTGCGGCATCGAGATCGACGACGGCCAGACGCGCCTGACGGACGCCTCGGCCCTGGGCGGCCTGCCCACGCCGGAGGCCTTCACCCGCCTGCGCGCGCACAGGCACACGGGCTCCATCGCCCTCACCGGACCCGCAGCGGAAAACGGCTGCCGCTTCGCCAGCATCATGGTCGACACCTACCACATGGCGGCCCGCTGCGGGCTGGGGCTGGTGGCCGGGCACAAACGGCTCAAGTACTTAGCCATTCGCGGCAGCGGCAGCGTGAACGTGGCCGAGCCCGCCGCCCTGGCAGAGGCCGACGAGGACATCCTGCGCCTGGTCAACGCCTCCCCGGCGCTTATGGGCCAGTATGGTTTTTCCCGCCACGGCACGCGCAGCCTGTTTGACCTCATCGACGCCCGGCGCATGATGCCCACGGACAATTTCCGGCACACGCACTTCGCCGCCGCCGGGGGGCTGAACGCCCACGCCTACGCCCAGCGCCACCACCCCGTGTGCCGGGGCTGCCCCGGCTGCCCCGTGGCCTGCAAGGCGCTTTCCGCCGATGGCCGCCCCTTGCCGGAATACGAGGCCATGAGCCATTTCACGGCGCTCATCGGCAATTCCATGATGGAGCTGGCCATGCGCGCGGGCGATTTTTGCGCCTGCCTGGGGCTGGACCCCGTAAGCGCGGCCTCGGCCCTGGCCTGCCACCGCGAGCTGACGGGCGAAGACTATGCCCCGGACCGGCTGCTGGCCCTGCTGCTGGGCATGGCAACGGGCAACGGGCCGGAAGGTCGGCTTGGCCGCGAGCTGGGCCAGGGCGCGGCCGCCTACGCCGCCGCCCAGGGCCGCCCGGAGCTGGCCATGGCCGTAAAAGGCCTGGACCTGCCGCCCTTTGACCCACGCGGCGCCTACGGCCTGGCCCTGGCCTGCGCGGTGAGCACCCAGGGCGGCAGCCACCTGCACGCAAATCCCCTGAGCCACGAGGTGCTGCGCAAGCCCGTGGCCACCGACCGTTTCAGCTTCTCCGGCAAGGCCCGCAGCATCAAAGGGGCCGAGGATCTGCACGCCGCTTCGGATTCCTTGACCATTTGCGGCCACCTGCTGCTGGCCGCCGGTATGGAGGAGTACGCCAAGGCTTACTGCGCCGTTACCGGAGTGGCCGCCACCGGAGCGGACCTGCTGCGCGCCGGGGAGCGCATCTGCCTACAGGAGCGGCTGCTGAACGCGCAGAACGGCTTTGCCGCCGCAGCCGACGACCTGCCCGCGCGCTTCTTTTTGGAGCCCGGCAGCGGCGCGCCGGACCTGCCTGTTCCGCCCATTCCGCGCCAGGACTTTCTGCGCGCCCGCGCGGCCTACTACCGCGTGCGGGGCCTGGACGAAAACGGCCTGCCCCTGCGGGAGACTGCGGCGCGCCTGGGCCTGCCCTGGCCGCAGAAGCTGGCGGACAAGGAGAGCGCATGATCGACCAGCTGACGAAATACGCCGCCAAGCTGGCCGAGGCTGGCCTGTGCGCCCCTGGCGAGCCCCTGCTGGCCGCATGGGACGCCGAGCTGTGCTTCAGCCACGCGGGCGATGCGCGCCAGCCCCTGGCCGAGGCGGTCCTCCAGGGCCTTGGGGCCAGCGCCCTGCTGCTGGCCGAGCCCACCGGGGCCTGCCAGGGGGCCATGCTGGCCCTGGCGCGCCAGGCGCGGGAGGCCGGGGAAAGCGCCATCATTCCCGGCGACTGCGAAACGCGCACCTTTCTGCACGACCTGCCCGTGGTGGACGCCGAAACAGCACCAGCCTGGCCTGTGGACGCGCCCGGCAGCCGTGCGCCCGGCGCTGCGGCAGATCCGCTCGACGGCTTGGCGAGCCCGCTTGCCACCGCACTCGACAACCCGCTCGACAACCCGCTCACCAACCCGCTCACCAACCCGCTCGACAACGCGCTCGACAACGCGCTCACCAACGCACTCACCAACGCACTCACCAACGCGCTCATGCGGCGCAAGGGCTGCATCATCCTGCGCCAGGGCCGCGTGCTCATGGCCGCCGCGGGCTCCGTGAGCCCGGAGCAGACCTTCGTCACCGCCAGCTCCATGGCCTTCGCCTGCTTCGTGGCCTACTTCGCCCAGTATTTGGCCGCTGCCCGCGCCGGGCGGCTCACGGCTGCGCAGCGGGACGAATTCGCGCACATCCGCACCCTGCTGCAGGCCGACCTTGCGCGCCTGCCCAGCGCTGCGCCGCAGCTTTCCCCCGGTCCCTTCGCCAACGCGGACCAGGCCCGCGCCGCCATGATCCAGGCCGGGCGCGCGGTGGTCGAATACGGGCTGGTGGATTCGTCCTTCGGCAACGTGTCGTGCAGGCAAAACACGCCGGAAGGCGAGCTGCTGCTCATCAGCCAAACGGGCAGCGCGCTGGACGAACTCTCCGGGCTCATCGACCCCTGCCGCATGGACGGCAGCTCCTGCGTGGGACTTACGGCCTCCAGCGAGTACCCGGCGCACAAGGCCATTTACGACGGCGGCCCGGCGCGCGCCCTTCTGCATGGACACCCGCGCTTTGCAGTGATCCTTTCCCTGGACTGCGACAAAGCCGACTGCCCGGGCCGGGGCAACTGCCACCGCAGCTGCGCCACGCCGCGCGCCGTGCTTGCCCCCGCCATGCCAGCGTGGAATACGCCAGCGGGCGACACGGCGACCGGCGACACGCCCAGCCCCTTGCTGATCCCCATCGTTCCGGGGGAGGTTGGCGCCGGGCCGTACGGCCTGTGCAACACCCTGCCGCCCGCGCTGAACGACGACGGCGGCAGACGCGGGGCCATCGTGTACGGGCACGGGCTTTTCGCCACCGGCCGCGCGGACTTTTGCGAGGCCTTCGCCACGCTGCATGGCGTGGAGCGCTTCTGCCGCGAGGAATACTTCCGCCGGGTGGCGCAGCTTGATAAGCAGAGCGGCGCAGGCTGATCGAAAAATGTGACTTCACTTCCGGTGCTGCGGGTGCTACCCCAGCCTTCCGGCCGGTACTCCACCACAACGCCCGGCGGGTGCAAAACGGGGTGCGAACCATGACCGACCAACGGCGCGCGGCGCTCTTGCCCATGCTGGCGCTCACTGCGGCAAGCATCCTCTGGGCCAGCGCGTTCGTCGCCTTCAAGCTGGCCTTCCAGGCCTACGACACCATGTTCGTGGTCTTTGCGCGCATGCTGGTGGCCTGCATCTGCTTCATGCCGCTGTACCCGCGCTTCCGCTCCCAGCCGTACCGCAAGGGCGACTGGAAACCCATCGCCCTCATGGGCCTGTGCGAACCGGGCCTGTATTTTCTCTTTGAAACCGCAGCAATCAAGAACACCGAGGCCGCCCAGGCGGGCATGATTACCGCCATGCTGCCCCTGCTGGTGGCCGTGGGCGCGCACTTCATCCTTAAAGAACGTGTAAGCGCGCGCACCTGGGCGGGTTTCCTAGTGGCCGTCTGCGGTGCGGGCATGCTCTCGTTCATGTCTACGGCAACGGAAAACGCCCCCAATCCCACCCTGGGCAACAGCTTGGAATTTTTGGCCATGTGCTGCGCCATGGGCTATACCATCCTGCTCAAGCGGCTCTCGGCGCGCTATTCGCCCATGTTCCTCACCTTCACCCAGGCCGTGTTCGGCTGCGTGTTCTTCCTGCCGCTTATGTTTCTGCCCGGCCAAAGCCTGCCCACACAGTTCGTGCTCATCCCGGCCCTGTCCATCATCTACCTGGGTGCGGCAAGCACGCTGGGGGCCTACGGCCTGTATAGCTACGGGGTCAGCAAGATTCCGGCCAGCCAGGCCTCGGCCTTCATCAACCTCATCCCCGTGGCCACGGTGTTCATGGCCTGGCTGGTGCTGGGCGAGGTGTTCAGCACGGGTCAGTATCTGGCCTCGGCCCTGGTGCTGGGCGGCGTGCTGCTGAGCCAGAACAGGAAGGCGGCCCGGCAGCCCGAAGCGCAAACCGAAGCGCCTGTGCCTTCTTCCGCCGAATCTCCCTCCCAAACGCCCCTCGAAGGCTAAGCGCCATGTTCGGGTTCCTGAAAGCGAAGCCCGCCCCGCCCGTGCAACTGGAGCTTGTGCTTGGCGGCGAGCCCGTGCCCGTGGAGCTGTGTTTCGACCGCTTCCGCACCATGCGCATTTCCATACGCCCCGAAGGGCTGGTGCGCGTGCGCGCGCCCAAGGGCACCAGCCGCGAGCTGGTGCGCAAGCGCCTGGAACTCAAGGCCGCATGGATCCACAAGCATCTGGAGCGCTTCCGCACACGGCGGCAGGCCAGCGCCCCCCTGCGCTACGAGGACGGCGCAGCCCATCCGCACCTGGGCAGGCCCCGCACCCTGGTCATCCGCCGGGACGGGCGCAGCGCAGTGCGTCTGGAGGGCGACGAGCTTCTCGTCACCACCCGGCGCGAGCCCACGCCCGAGGCCGTGCGCAAGCTTCTGGACGCCTGGCGGGCCGAGCAGGCGCGGGCGTTGTTCACCAGAATCATCCGCGAGCTCTTGCCGCGCATGGACGCCCACGGCGCGCCCCGGCCAGAGCGCCTGCGCGTGCGCAGCATGAAGAGCCGCTGGGGCAGTTGCTCCCGCGCGCGGGTCATCTGCCTGAACCTGCAATTGATGAAGGCCCCGCTGGCGTGCATAGAGTACGTGGCGGCGCACGAGCTGTGCCACCTGCTGCACCACGGGCACGACGCCCGCTTCTACGGCCTGCTGGCGGCCATCATGCCCGACTGGCGCGAGCGCAAGGCCCTGCTGGCGGAGCAGCCCATAGACTAAGCGGCCCAAACGCGCTGGCGGCGCAGGCCGGAAAATACCCGTTGGGCGAAATGCGCAGGCAAAGGCGGGCCTGCCTCTGCGGGAAATAGCCTCCTCCCCTTGACCCGTCTGCAATTCCCTGTATCATTACAAAAACACCAGACTGCCAGTGCGCCCCCCACTCCAGTTCCGCTCCACCGGACCTGGAGTTGCCGGGCTGGATCGCAAGCCTTCCGTTGCAGGTCGGGCTGCGGAACTGAGAGTTTGTTTTGTTGGGACAGCGGGAATGCGCCACCACGGCGGCACGTGTTCAAACCATGGGGGGATCATGAAGAACATGACGAAATCACGCGCGCGAGGCATCCGCGCCGGGCTTTTAACGGCAGTGCTCGGCGCTGGCTGCCTGCTGCTTGCCGGCGGCGCGGCCCTGGCCGCAGGCCCGGCAAAGGACGGCGCAAAACACAATGCGCACCAGATGGTCTGGCCGGGCGGCCCCGCGCTCAAGCAGCGCCTGGCCCTGGGCAAAAAGATCTACGCCGACCAGTGCCTGCCCTGCCACAGCATCGGCGGGGAGGACAACGACATCCGCACAGTGACCGCACATGTGGCCACCGTGGGCATGGAGGCATACCTAACCGGCCAGGGCAGGCTTTTCGACCACATGCCGCTGTTTGTGGGCACGCCCAAGGACCGCCGCGCCCTGGCGGAATACGTCACCATCGTCATCAACAGGCGCAAGCCCGACGACATGAGCATGGTGCCGGTGAAGCCGCTGGCGCACACAGTGCCGCCCTTTGACGCGGCCACGGCCAAGTATGTGCTGCTGGCCTGGAACACCCTGGGCATGAAGTGCATCACCGACGCCGACCCCTTCTTTTCCTTCCTGCCGCCGGGCAACGCCTTCAACGCCGTGCTCATCAAACGCGGGCCCAAGCCCATGCTGATCACCGAAGGCGCGGAGCTGAGCTACGAGGTGCAGGACGGCTTCAAGAACCCCTCGGCCCATGTGGACTTCTGGAAGTACGCGCCCTCCCTCCTCGGCAAGGAGCTGCCGCGCAACACCTCGGCCACGGGCAAGAGCCTGGCGGGCAGCCTGGCCTACAACGAAAAGACCAAGCTGTACGAGGCCGCAGGCATTCCCATCACCCCATTTTCCGATGACGGCAGCATCAACCCGTACCCGCTCTTCACCATCAGCGCCAAGGACAAGGCCACGGGCGCGGTGCTGATTGAGACCAAGCTGGTGGCGCCGGTGGGCTCGGAAATGGGCTGCCGCAACTGCCATGGCGGCCCCTGGCGCAAGAACGGCGTGTCTGGCATCTCCGCCGAAACGGCCAAGAATATTCTGGCCGTGCACGACAAGCGCAACGGCACCACCCTGCTGGCCCAGGCCGAGCAAGGCAAGCCCGCCCTGTGCCAAAGCTGCCACCCGGACCCCCTGCTGAACGCGCCTGGCGATCCCAAGCGGCTCAACCTGCCCGCAGCCATCCATGGCTTCCATGCCAATTACCTCTCCGGACGCGGCGAGGACACCTGCTCGCGCTGCCACCCGGACAGCCCCACCGGGCTTACCCGCTGCCTGCGCGACAACCACCAGGCCTACAAGATCGGCTGTTCCCGCTGCCACGGGTTGCTTGAGGAGCACACCATGTCGCTGCTCAAGGGCGAGCTGGCCCAGGGCAAGACCCGCGCCGCCAGCTTCATGGAGCACCTGAAGCCCAGCATGGTCGCCAGCGTGGACGCCATCAAGCCGCGTTCGCCCTGGGTGCAGGAGCCGGATTGCTCCGGCTGCCACAAGGACGGCAAGAAGCCGGATCGCAAGACCTCCATGGCCTTCAACGCCTGGGTGGACGGCCCCGGCAAGCTCTACCGCAGTCAAAAGGACGCCATGGGCTCCATGCCTTGCATCGGCTGCCACGGGGCACCCCACTCCACCTATGCGGCCAAGAGCGATTACGGCAAGGACCGGGACAACATCCAGCCCATGCAGTACATGGGCCAGGCCGCCAGCCTGGGCGCGCGCGGCCAGTGCGTTACCTGCCACACCCAGGGCATGCAGTTGGACAAGCACCACCGCGTGCCGGTGATGAAGATTCCCGTCAAGTAGTCCGCCACAAGGCGGCCATGAAACAGTAAAGTACGGCGCAGGCCGGGGACGTAAGGTCTCTGGTCTGCGCCTTTGTCGTCCGTTCCCGGCCCTGCTTCCCTCCGATTTCCCATGCTTGGCTCCGGCCACCTCATGCCGTTCATGCCGCTGGCTCGGCTCGTTTAAGCTCCGGCGCGCCCACGGGTGAGCCGAAGCTTTTGCGGCATGGCCTCCGCCACGTCGCCCCCGCCACAGCTTTGCTCCCTGCGCAGCTTCTTACCAGAAGCCCTGCTTCCGGCAGCCATAGGCCGAGCGCTTGGCTGCCTCGACAGGTTGCTCCCGCCGCCATGCCCTCTTGCGCCCGCCCTCTTTGCGCCAGGTTCTTTGCCGCCGCGTTGCGCCCAAGTCCTCTCCCGTGTCCGCCCTGGGCTGGCCGCTTCTTCGCGAAAACAAGGTTCCGGTCGCTCGGGCAAAGGCAAAGAGCCTGGCCCCCCGGCGCGCCAGGGCGCTGCTTTCTGCCGATAGTCCCCCTTTGCGGCGGAAATATATTGCCATCCAACCGGAGCCGCGTTATTATTTTCACAAGTGTTTGGAACAGGTTCCCACCCCCAAAGGAGGCTTCCATGTCACCACGCGCAATGAGGAAAATCGTCTTGACCCTGAGCCTGGCCCTGTGCCTTGGGCTTGCCGCCAACGCCCTGGCGGCGGAACCGCCCCAGGACCAGCGCAAGCACACCGCCCTCGGCAAATATGTCACCGCCGTCGAAGCGCACGAGCTTTGGAAAAACGGCGCGGGCAAGGTCAGCATTGTGGATGTGCGCACCCCGGAGGAATATGACTTCGTGGGTCACCCGGCCATGGCGCCCAACGTTCCGGTGCAGCTGTGGGTCGGCGTGTTCGACGCCCAGAAAAAGGCCATGCCCCTGGCGGACAATCCGGCCTTTGTGGAGCTCATGAAGCAGCGCTTCAAGCCCGGCGACGCGCTCGTGGTCATGTGCCGCTCCGGCCACCGCAGCGCGCTGGCCGCACGCAAGCTCATCGAGGCGGGCTTTACCAACGTGTACAACATGGTGGACGGCTTCGAGGGCGACAAGGTGGCGGACAAGGCCAGCCCGGATTACGGCAAGCGCACCAAGGACGGCTGGCGCAACTCCAAGCTGGCCTGGACCACGGACCTGGACGAGAAGCTGATCTACCAGCCTGCGAAGTAGACGAAAGCGAGAGTATTCCGGGCGGCGGGGGCAAACGGCCTTCGCCGCCCTTGTTTTGCCCGGCGGGTTGCGCGCCCGGCCCGTGCCCTAAGGCTGCGGCACGGGGCGCTGCTTGAACCGGCGTAAATACTTTTGAAGCAATTGCTCCGGCAGACCCTTGCGGTCCAGCTCCTGAAGCCTGCGGCTCACCTGCTCCACCAGGGCCGCGCAGGGGGAATGCCTGGAAAAGCCGAAGTGAATGCCCTGCGTGGAGATGGGCTTGCCAAGCACCACGATGCCGTGCTTCAGCGGGCGGCTTGCGGCATAGGCCTCGCCCACGTACTTGCTGGTGACGAAGTAGTCGATGCGGCCCGCTTCCAACTTCTCGAAATTGCACTCCATGTTTTTTGCTTCCTCGATGGTCAGCTCCGCCCGCCAGTACTCGTCAAAACCGTTGCCAAAGGTATCGCCGGAGCTGATGCCTCCACGCCTGCCCTTCAAATCCTGCCAGGAATTGAAAGCAAAGGGCCGGTCCTTGCGGGCGAATACGACAATGGGATTGGGGAAGGCCTGACTGGAGGTGAAGCGCAGGTAGCGGGAGCGCTCTGGCGTAATGCGCAGGCTGACCAGGAGATCGATTTCGCCCTGTTCGGCCAAAACCAGGGCGCGCTTCCAGGGAACCAGCAAGGGCTTGAGCGCAACGCCGGGCGGAATCACCAGCTTGAGCAGCTCAATGCTCGCCCCGTCGAACCGCCCATTGGCGTCCACCCAATCGTACGGCGGGTAGCTGGGATTGGTGGAATACACGAGCACCGGGCACTGCGCCGCGCCCCCGCCATCCGCTGGAACATCGGCCTGGCCCGGCGCAGACGCCCCTGGCGCAGGCGTTGGGATGGCAAGAAGCAGGCACAACAGGCAGAGGATGATGCGCACGGGAACGGCTCCAGTTTGATTGAAACGTGCCCCATTCGCACAGGTCGTGCAAGCAATATTTGCAAACAACTTGCCCAGGCGCTTTGCCAGGCAAACCAGAAGCCAGACCAAGAACAACCGCTCCCGACATCAAGGTCCGGCCAACAATGTTTGGCCCCAGCCCCAGGCTTAGTCTGCGGCCAGGAACACGTCCGCAGGCAGCGCCCTGCCGGGCCCGGGCTCCAGGCGCAAGGCCTCGGCCAGCAGCGCCAGGGTCGCGGCCTCGCCCTCCGGCCCGGTATCCAGGCTGGAATCGGTCACAAAGGTGGCGATGTGCCGGGCGATGACGCCGGGGTCCATCTCTTGCGCATGCTGGCGGATGTACTGCTCCCCGGCCTGCGGGTGCTGGCGCGCGTGCAGCAGGCTGGCGCGTATGCCCTGGTTCGCCGCGCGGGCAAGCTCCAGTCCCAAGGACCGGCGCATGACGATGCAGCCCAGCGGGATGGGCAGGCCGCGTTCCTCTTCCCACCAGGCCCCCAGGTCCAGCAGGCAGGCAAGGCCGTGCTCGGCGTAGGTGAAGCGGCCCTCGTGGATGACCACGGCGGCGGCGCAACGGCCGGATTCCACAGCGGGCATGACTTCGTCGTAGACCATTTCCACTAGCTGCGGGCGCAGGCCGCGCTCCCGGCACAGCAGGCCAAAAATGAGATTGGCCGTGGTGCGCCTGCCCGGAATGGCCACGGGCCTGCCGTCCAAATCCTCCAGGCGCAGGCCGCCCGCGCACACCAGCACCGGCCCCACGCCCCGGCCCAGGGCCCCGCCTGCGCGCAGAATGCGGTACTCGTCCAGCACGGCGGCAGCAGCCGCCACGGAGACCTTGCACAGGTCCGGCGCATGGGTTGCGGCGGCCTGGTTCAGCCGCTCCACGTCGGCCAGGGTGATGTCGAACTCCGCGCCGGGCACGCGCACCAGGCCGTTGGCCAGGGCGTGGAAAATGAACGTGTCGTTCGGGCAAGGAGAATAGTGCAGCGACAAACGCATGGCAGCCCTCCGGGATACTGGGACTTTTGCCGAATTCTGGCGCGGGTTGTTGACAGAGCGCCCCTGCGGGCATACGAATGACCACCCGGTCACTTCGTCGGGCAATGTACCCGCCAAGCCCCAGAGAGGCAAGCGCCAACACCATGCACAGCCCCCGCTCCACCTTCGATAACCTGGACCCGCACAAACAGGGCCGCGTGCTTGAAGAATCGCTGCAAGAATTCGCGGAGCACGGCTACCATCAGGCCAGCGTAAACCGCATCGTGGGGCGGCTGGGCATCGCCAAGGGCTCGCTGTTCCAATACTTCGGCAGCAAGGAGGGGCTGTTCCGGCACCTCTTCGCCCGCGCGCTGGACGAAATCAAGGCCCCGCTCAAGGCCATCCGCGACGCCGACAGCGGCGAGCCGTTCCCGCTGCGCCTGCGCCGCGTGTTCGTGGAGGGCGCGGCCTTCGCCCGGTCGCATCCGCTCATCTGGCGGGTGTACCGGCGCATGGTGGCCCAGGAGGACTTTCCCCTGCGGGCGCTTTTGCTTTCCCAGGTGCGCGATGAAGCCCTGACCTACCTGCGCGAGCTGGTGGAAGGCGGGCAGGCGCGTGGCGAGCTGCGCCCCGACGCCGATCCGCAGGCCGCCGCCTTCCTCATAGAGGCCGCCCTGGACCGGGCGCTTACCGCCCAGGACGCGCCCCTGCTGGATGCGGGCTTCGGCCTGAGCAGCGGCGACGAATTCCAGCGCCAGCAGCGTCTTGCCGCGCTGGCCGACATTTTGAGCCAGGGCCTGCTGGCCCCGGTGGACATTTCGAGCACCGGGCGGCACGCCCCGCCCCACAAAGGAGACGCCAATGCTTGACCACGACCGCTTCGCGCAACTGGGCCTGGACGACATAGCCCGCAAGGTGGAGGCCGGGGAGCGCCTGACCATTGAGGACGGCCACAGGCTTTACGCCTGCCCGGACGTTACCGCCGTGGGCGCGCTGGCGCACCACCGCCGCACCGAGCTCCACGGCGACAGCGCCTTCTACGTGGTGAACCGGCACATCAACTACACCAACGTCTGCGTCAACGGCTGCGCCTTCTGCGCCTATCAGCGCGCCAAGGGCGAGGAAGGCGGCTTCGAGCTCTCCATTGCCGAGGCCGTGGAGCGCCTGCAAAACGCGCCCCTGCCCCCGCGCGAGGTGCATATCGTCGGCGGCTGCCACCCGGACCTGCGCCTGGCCTTCTTTGTGGACCTGCTTTCAAGCGTGCAGCAGGCCCTGCCCGACTGCACCCTCAAATGCTTCACCGCCGTGGAGATCGCCCACTTCGCGGCCCTGGAGGGCATCAGCACGCGCGAGGTGCTGCAAACCCTCAAGGACGCCGGTTTGGCCATGCTGCCCGGCGGCGGGGCGGAAATCTTCGAACCCGGCGTGCGCCGCCGCATCTGCCCCAAGAAATCCAACGCCGAAGAGTGGCTGCGCATTCACGGCGAGGCCCACGAGCTGGGCCTGGCCACCAACTGCACCATGCTTTTCGGCCATCTGGAGAGCATCGACGACCGGCTGGACCACCTGGACCGGCTGCGCCGCCAGCAGGACGCATCCCGGAGCAAAGGGGCGGACGGCTTCACCTGCTTCATCCCCCTGCCTTTCCAGACCGAGAACAGCGCCATCAAGGTGGAGCGCCCCCTGACCGGCGTGGACGAGCTCAGGACCATCGCCATAAGCCGCCTGATGCTGGACAACATCCCGCACATCAAGGCCTATTGGGTGATGCTGACCGTGAAACAGGCGCAGGCCGCGCTGTTCTTCGGGGCCGACGATCTGGACGGCACTGTGGTGGAGGAGAAGATTGGCCACATGGCCGGGGCGCAAAGCGAGCAGGGCCTGACCAAGAGCCAGCTGGAGGCCATGATCCGCGGCATGGGGCTGACGCCGGTGGAGCGCGACGCGCGTTTTAATCCGATAGCCCGCGACGCGCGTGACGCAGACAATGTCCCGGCAAAGGCCTATTCCGACGCGCCCTCGCCCTCCACCCTGCACGGCCTGCTGTGTGCCGCCGCGCGCGGAGCCAGGCTCGACTTCGACACCGCCCGCGCCCTGTACCTGCATGCCGATTTGCACGCCCTGGGCCACGCCGCGCACCAGGTGCGCCTGCGCAAGCACCCGGAGCCCATGGTGACCTACGTGGTGGACCGGAACATCAACTACAGCAACGTCTGCGTGTGCGCCTGCCGCTTCTGCGCCTATTACCGCGCACCCGGCGCAGCGGACTGCTTCGTGCTCCCCTTTGAAGAGATCGGCAAGAAAATCGAGGAGACCCTGGCCCTTGGCGGCACGCAGATCCTGATGCAGGGCGGCCACCACCCGGACCTGCCGCTGTCGTGGTACGAGGACATGCTGGCCTTCATCAAGGACAACTACCCCATCCACGTGCACGCCTTTTCCCCGCCGGAAATCGCCCACTTCGCCACAATCAGCGGTTTGAGCACCGCAACGGTCATCGCCCGGCTCAAGGCCGCAGGGCTCGATTCCATCCCCGGCGGCGGGGCGGAAATTCTGGTGGACAGCGTGCGCAAGGCCGTTTCGCCCAACAAGTGCCCGGCCGGGCAGTGGCTGGGCATAATGGAGGAGGCCCACGGCCTGGGCCTGCGCACCACGGCCACCATGATGTTCGGGCACGAGGAAGCCCCGGAGGACCGCCTGCGGCACCTGTTCGCCGTGCGCGAAAGCCAGGACCGCTCCCTGGCCAAGGTTGGCGGCGGCTACACCGCCTTCATCCCCTGGACCTTCCAGCCGGAGAACACCAACATCAGCGCCCGGCCGCTTACCAGCGTGGAATACCTGCGCCTGCTGGCCCTCTCGCGCCTGGTGCTGGACAACATCGACAACCTGCAGGTGTCCTGGGTCACCATGGGGCCAAAAATCGCCCAGGCGGCGCTGTTCTTCGGCGGCAACGACTTCGGCTCCACCATGATCGAGGAGAACGTGGTGCGCGCGGCGGGAGTTTCCTTCCGGCTCACGCGCCAGGAGATAGACGCTCTGGTGCTGGCGGCGGGCTTTACCCCGCGGCAGCGGCGCATGAACTACGTCCTGGTGCCGCCCAGCGGGGAAGCGGACTCCGCAGCGGAAGCAGGCGTGGCGGGGCTGGCCTGATGCGCGCCGAGACACCCGCCGCAAGCGACAGGACAAGCGGCACGGCAACACGTCCCATCCGGCTGGGGCGCATCGGCTACCTGAACGTGCTGCCCCTGCACTATCCTCTGGAGCAGGGCATCCTCACAGGCGATTTCGAGCTCGTGGCCGGGCCGCCTGCGGAGCTCAACATCCTCATGGACCAGGGCAGGCTCGATCTTTCGGGCTGCTCGTGCATCGAGTACGCGCGGCACTCGGAAAAGTACTGCATCGTGCCCGACCTGGCCATTGGCAGCCGGGGCCCGGTGCAGAGCGTGCTGCTCTTGTGCCGCAACAGGCCGGAGGATCTGGACGGCAAGACCATTCTGGTGAGCGCGCAGACGCACACCTCCGCCGCCCTTGTGGATTTGCTGCTCAAGCGGCACATCGGCGTGAACCCGCGCTATGAAACCGGCGACGCCACGGCCCTGCTGGCGCGCGGGGAGAGGCCGGAGGCCATCCTGTGCATCGGCGACGAGGCGCTCAACCTGCGCAGGCACCCGGAGTATCCGCAGCGCATGGACCTGGGCGAGGCCTGGCGGCAATGGACCGGCCAGCCCTTCATCTTCGGCCTGTGGATAGCCAGCCGCGAGGCGGTGCGCCAGCGCCGGGCCGAGGTTGTCGCCGGGGCGCGGCTGCTCATTGCTGCCAAGCGCTGGGGTCAGGCCAACCTGGACCGCATCTCCGCCGTGGCGGCGCGCGGCAGCATCCTCACCGAAGCGGAAATGCGTTCGTATTTCGCAGGGCTGGTGTATGATCTGGAGGAAACGGAGCTGGCAGGCTTGCGCCTGTTCTACCAGCGCCTGGCAGAGGCGGGGGTCATCCCCGCCCCACCAGAGCTGTGTTTCTTGTCTTTGGAGTAATGCGCGGCGCCGGGCTAGCCTTTGGTGGCGTTGCGCACGTGCTCGATGAACAGGCTGGCCGCGGGCAGCAGCTCGCGCCCCTGGCGCTGGATGAGATAGAAGGAACGCTCCAGCTTCTGGGTGATGACATCCAGACAGATGAGTTCGCCACGATCAAGATAAGGCTGGGCCGCGAGCTTGGACACCACGCTGACGCCCAGGCCCGAACGCACGCACTGGATGGCCGCCTCGGTGCTTTCCACCCACAGGCTTACCTTGAGGTCGCTGATGGGAATGGCCGCACCCTTGAGCATGGTTTCCAAAAAACGGCGGGTGCCGGACCCACGCTCCCGCAGAATCCAGGGCCAGGCGCGCAGGTCGCGCAGGCTCTTGGGTTCCGGGTAGCCCTGGCACAACTCTGGCGCGCAGACCATCACAAGTTCGTCGCGGTGCAAGGGGTAAGACGCGATGCCCTGCTGTTCCGGCTGGGAACCCACGATGCCGAGTTCCAGTCTGCCCTGCCCCACCTGACGAATGATGGAGTCCGTGTCGCCGATGGTCATATGCACGCGCAGGGACGGGTACATGCTCAAAAAAGTCTTAAGCAGCGTCGGCAGGATGTAGTTGGCCGGGATGGTGCTGCCGCCAAGCAGCAGATCGCCCACGACCATATCGCGCAGCAATCCGATTTCCGAGTTGATGCGGCCAACCTGCTGAAATACCTGCTTCGCCCCCCGGTACAACACTTCACCAGCCTGCGTGGCAAGCACAGTGCGTCCCAAACGGTCAAACAAAGGAACTCCCAGTTCTTCTTCAAGATTCGCCACATGCGCACTGATGGTGGGCTGGGAGAGTTGGAGCTCCAGCCCTGCCTTGGAAAAGCTTTTCAGTTCATAGACTTTGCAAAAAGCTTCAAGTTTTCGGAAATCCATTCCTCACCTCCAATATCAATCGTGCTTAGCATCAAATATTCCTATAATGCAAGGCAAAAAAAAGGACGGCGAACCGTCCTTTTTCTGGATCGATACCAATGAACAAGCCCGTGCGGGCTATTCAGCGGCCTTCGCCTCGGGCTTGGCAGCAGCTTCGTCCGTGGTCTTCTCGGCAAGCTTGGTAAGCTCGAAGATGACCATGGGGGCGCTGTCGCCGATGCGGGGCTGGGAGAGCTTCACGATGCGGGTGTAACCGCCCGTGCCGCCGGTGTAACGGGGGCCGACTTCGTCGAACAGGTGCTTCACCAACTGGTGATTGCCCAGAACCTTGAAGGCCTGGCGACGAGCCGGAAGGTCGTTCTTCAGAGCCAAGGTGATGAGGCCGTCCACCACGCTGCGCAGTTCCTTGGCCTTGGCCTCGGTGGTGCGAATGGTTTCGTAGGTCATCACGGCCCGGGCCATGTTCTTGAACATGGCGCTGCGGTGGGAGCTATTGCGGTTGAGCTTGCGCCCGGACTTGTTATGCCTCATTTCTTTCTTTCCTCTTGAGCAGTTCCTGGAATTTTTTCTCCACGACCTCGTCGGTCATGCCAAAGCGCAGGTCCATGCTCTCCAGAACGCGGCGGATCTCATCCAGGGACTTGCGGCCAAAGTTCTTGGTCTTAAGCATGGCGGCCTCAGTACGCTGCACCAGTTCGCCCACATAGGCGATGTTGGCCGCCTTGAGGCAATTGGTGGCCCGCACGGACAACTCAAGCTCGTCGATGCTCTTGAGCAGGTTCGGATTGAGGTCCATGTCGAGGTCGGCGCTCTTCTTCTTGTCAGAGGACTGCTCGTCGAAGTTGATGANNGCTTGTCGTAGTTGGTCATCTGGCCAACGCGCGCCTGCTCCACCATGTAGGCAACTTTCCGCACGGGGGAGAAGCTGGCGTCCATGGTGATCAGGCCGATCTCGTCGTCCAGGCCTTCGTGCATCTCGGAGGGCACGTAGCCCTTGCCCATACGCACCTCAATCTCCATGCGCAGCTCACGGTCCTCGGAGAGGGTGGCGATGGGCTGGTCGGGATTGAGAACACGCACGTTCTGGTTTTCCTTGATGTGGGCGGCGGTCACCGGGCCTTTTTTCTTGGCCTCCAGCACGAGCTTCTGCGGCTCGACGCTGGTCATGGCCAGGCGGACCTGCTTGAGATTGAGGACTATCTCGGTGACATCCTCAAGCACGCCCTTGACCGTGGTGAATTCGTGCTGCACGCCTTCGATGCGGACGGCCACGATTGCGGCCCCCTGCAGGGAAGACAACAGCACGCGCCGGAGCGAGTTGCCGATGGTGGTGGCAAAACCGCGCTCCAGGGGCTCGCACACGAATTTCCCATACATGTCGTTGGACTTGGGATCGCGCGCGAGCTGTTCCGGCCTCACCAGCTCGGACCAGTTGCGTGTATTGATAAGCTTGTCGCCGTTTTGAATAAGCATGCCTACACCTGCTTATTTGGAGTACAGTTCGACGATGAGCTGCTCATTGATCGGGAACTGGATGTCTTCCCGGGTCGGCAGAGCTTTCACAACGCCTTTGAAAGCGGCGCCGTCGCTCTCGAGCCAGGAGGGGCAGCCACGGCGGGCAATAACTTCCTGTGCCTCGGTGATGACAGGAACCTTGCGGCTCTTCTCACGCACTTCAACGATGTCGTTGGGGCGCACGAGCAGAGACGGAATGTTCACCTTGTGGCCATTCAGGCTGAACAGGCCGTGACGAACCATCTGGCGAGCCTGATCACGCGAGTTGGCGAAGCCAAGACGGTAGATCACGTTGTCCAGGCGGCGCTCCAGAAGGATCAGCAGATTGGCGCCGGTGACGCCCTTCTGGGATTCCGCACGCTTGAAGTAGTTGCGGAACTGGCCTTCGAGAATCCCGTACATGCGGCGCACGCGCTGCTTTTCACGCAGCTGAACGGCGTAGTCGGTGAGCTTCTTGCGGAGCTTGCCGGCAAAGCCGGGAGCATACGGACGACGCTCATAGGCGCACTTGTCGGTAAAGCAGCGATCGCCTTTGAGGAAAAGCTTCTGGCCTTCACGGCGGCAGAGTCTGCATTTCGCTTCAGTGTAACGAGCCAAGTTGGTTCCTCCTTGGTCTTAGACGCGACGGCGCTTGGGAGGCCGGCAGCCGTTGTGCGGGATGGGGGTCACGTCGCGAATGAAGCTGACCTTGAAGCCCACATTGTTGATGGCGCGCATGGCGGCCTCACGGCCAGAGCCGGGGCCTTTCACGAAGATGCCGACCAGACGCATTCCGCAATCCTGGGCCTTGCGGGCGGCGGTTTCGGCAGCAATCTGCGCGGCAAACGGGGTGCTCTTGCGGGAGCCCTTGAAGGAGGCGCCGGCGCTGGCCCAGCTCACCACATTGCCCTTCAGGTCGGTGAAAGTGATGATGGTATTGTTGAAGCTGGCATGCACGTGGGCCAAGCCTACGGGAATGCTCTTCTTCTCTTTCTTTTTCCCTGTGCGACGGGGTTTAGCCATGTCTGTCCTCGCTTCGCCCGCAGGCGATCATATCATTCGGAAAAGCACGGACACCATGATTGCTCATGGCGTCCGAGATCTTGTTTCCTTCGGAAAGGATCACCGCCTACTTGGCGGGAGCCTTCTTCTTGCCCATAACGGTGCGGCGCGGTCCCTTGCGGGTGCGTGCATTGGTGTGGCTGCGCTGACCGCGAACGGGCAAGCCCTTGCGGTGACGCAGGCCACGGTAGCAGCCAATGTCCANNTCCATCAGGCGCTTGATGTTCTGCGTCACGTCGCGACGCAGGTCACCTTCGACCTTATGGTTGGCCTCGATCTCCACGCGAATGAGGTTAACTTCCTCATTGGAGAGAACGTCGGTATTCTTGGTCCAATCGATCCCGACGGTGTCGAGGATCGAAAGCGCTGTCGTACGGCCAATGCCGTAAATGTACGTCAGCGCGATGTCCAGCCGCTTGTTTCTGGGCAGATCAACGCCAGCAATGCGNNTTAACCCTGGCGCTGCTTGTGCCGGGGATCCTCGCAGATAACCCGCAAAACGCCGCGCCGACGGATGATTTTGCACTTGGGACACATCTTCTTCACGGAAGGCCGTACTTTCATGCCCAACTCCACTTTGCCCGGCTCCTTACGTAAAGGTGCCGTACTACACAGTATGCTTGGCCAATGGCCGAGCGTTAACAACCATTCTTAAGACGGAGGAAAATATATGCCTTATCGAAAGAAGGCAAGCATTTTCTAGTCACTGACCGTCAAAATAACTGGTCCGTCATGCGTAACCGCCACCGTGTGTTCGAAATGGGCGGCCAGCTTGCGGTCCTTGGTCACTGCGGTCCAGCGATCCTCCATGATATCCACATCATAACTGCCCTCGGTGATCATGGGCTCAATGGCCAGGCACATGCCTGGTTTGAGCGTCACTCCAGACAGGCCCCGGGGTACGAAGTTCGGAATTTCGGGCTTTTCGTGCAGCTTGACACCAATGCCATGCCCCACGAAACGCCTGACGACTCCGAACCCGGCCTCCTCGCAATGGCGCTGCACGGCGGCGGAAACGTCGTAGAGGTTCGCTCCGCTACGCACCTGCGCTATGCCAAGATCCAGGGACTCTTTGGTCACATCCATGAGCCGCTGCGCAACAGGACTTACAACTCCCACGGCAAAAGTCCTTGCGGAGTCGCCGTGGAAGCCCTGATACACAACGCCCATGTCAATGCTCACGATGTCGCCCTCTTTGAGTATGCGCTCTGTTGAGGGGAACCCGTGCACGATGACCTCGTTGACGGAGCAGCAGATGGCGTACTCAAAGCCAAGATAGCCCAAGAAGGCCGGCTTGACCTTGTATTCGTCACACATTCTGCGTGCTATGTCTTCAAAGAGCATGGTCGGAACGCCGGGTTTCACGGCTTTTCCAATCTCATCCAGAATACGGGACACGATGCGCCCGGCCTCACGCATGAGGCCAAGCTCTTTCTCGTTCTTGAGAAAGATGCCACGTGCTTTTTTCAACTACTGCCTGCCCTTGATGCGGGCCTTGCCACCGCCCATCAGACCTTCGTACTGACGGGAGATGAGGTAAGACTCGATTTTGCCCATGAAGTCCATAGCCACGCCAACCACGATGAGCAGGCTGGTGCCGCCAAAGTAGAAGGGAATGTTGAACTGGCTGATGAGCAGCATGGGCAAAACGCAGATCAGCGACATGTAAAGCCCGCCCCAAAGGGTGATGCGGGCAAGCACCTTGTCGATGTACTCGCGCGTCTTAGCACCTGGCCGGATGCCAGGGATAAAGCCGCCCTGCTTCTGGATATTCTCCGAAATGCCCTTGGGATCGAAGAGAATGGCCGTATAGAAGTAGGCGAAGAACAGGATCAAGGCAATGAAGGCAACGTTATAGATGATGGACGTCGGCGTCATGTGCTCGGAGATCTTCTTCAGCCACTCAACGCTGGAGAAATTCGCCAGCGTGGCCGGGAAGAGCAGAATGCTCGACGCGAAGATCGGAGGAATGACGCCTGCGACGTTGATGCGCAAAGGCAGATGCGTGGTCTGGCCGCCGACCATCTTACGCCCCAGCATGCGCTTGGCGTAATGAATGGGAATGCGGCGCTGTCCGCGCTCCACAAAGACGATGAAGGCCAGCACGGCGCCCATGAGCGCCAGGATGACCAAAAGCATGATGAGCGAGAGTTCCCCCGCGCTCACCAAACGGAACGTGTTCACCAGCGCCGAGGGCAGCCCCGCGACAATACCGGCGAAGATGATCATGGAGATGCCGTTGCCGATGCCCTTTTGGGTCATCTGCTCACCCAGCCACATGAGGAACACGGTGCCTGCCGTCAGGGTGACCATGGTCACCAGGCGGAAGCCCCAGCCCCCGAACAGGACCAGGGACTGGCCTGTCGGGCTGGCCATGCTTTCAAGGCCAACGGCGACGCCGAGGCCCTGAATGCAGGTGATGAGCACGGTGCCGTACCGCGTGTACTGGGTGATTTTCTTACGGCCCTCCGCGCCCTCTTCCTTGCTCAACCGCTTGAGATCGGGGCTCACCACGGTAAGAAGCTGGATGATGATGGACGCGGAGATGTAGGGCATGATGCCCAGTGCGAAAATAGACAGTTTTTTCAAGCCACCGCCGGAGAACATGTCGAACAGGCCGAACAGGGTGTTCGAAGCGCTGTCGAAGAACTCCGTCAGAGCATGGCTGTCCACGCCCGGCACCGGGATGTGAATCCCGAGGCGGTACACGGCCAGAAGAACGAAGGTCCAGAGGAGCTTTTTCTTCAGCTCGGGCAGGCGGGCGAGATTTTCAACACCGGAGAGCGCCACAGTTCGTTAACCTTCCAGAGCCTTGACGGTTCCGCCAGCCTTGGTGATCTTCTCCGCTGCGGCAGCGCTGAAACGGTGCGCCTCAACGCTGACCTTCACGGCCACGTCGCCACGGGAAAGAATCTTCAAGGGAGCGCCAGCCTTGCACAGGCCGCGCTTGTAGATGTCCTCAAGGCTGATCTCGGTGGCGCCAGGGAAGGCCGCCAGCAGGTGGTCGAGGTTTATGGCCTCGTACACCACGCGGTGCGGATTCTTGAAGCCACGCTTGGGCAAACGGCGCGCCAGAGGCATCTGGCCGCCTTCAAACCAAGCAGGACGGCCGCCGCCGGAGCGGGAGTTCTGGCCCTTGTTGCCGCGCCCGGAGGTGCAGCCGGAGCCGGAGCCGGGACCGCGTCCAACGCGCTTGCGCTGGGCGTACTCTTCCGGAAAGGGATACAGTTCGTGCAGTCTCATGACTTGGTCACCTCAACCAGGTGCTTTACTTTCTCAACCATGCCCGCAACAGAAGGGGCTTCCTCAAACGTCTTTTCCTGCCGGATGCGCTTGAGGCCCAGTGCGTCCAGCGTTTTGCGCTGCGCGGGCGAACAACCGATGCGGCTGCGGAGGAGTTTAATCGTAACCACGGTAAACCTCGTATATGATCCCGACGAGCGGGGTCTACTTCCTGGGGGTGGACACGGTCTTGCCGCGCACGTCAGACACGCTCTCGGCGCTGCGCAGAGCGGCCAGGCCGCTCATGGTGGCGCGCAGCACGTTGTGCGGGTTGCTGGTGCCGATGGCCTTGGTCAGGATGTCGTGGACACCCACGGCCTCCATGACCGCGCGCACCGGGCCGCCGGCGATGATGCCGGTACCGCGGCTGGCGGGCTTGAGCATGACACGCCCGGCGCCGAAGCGGCCAAGGATCTCGTAAGGCAGCGTTCCGTCCAGCACGGGCACGGTGATCATGTCCTTGCGGGCGCGGTCAGTGGCCTTGCGGATGGCTTCCGGGACTTCGTTGGCTTTGCCGAGGCCATAGCCAACCTTGCCCTGTCCGTCGCCCACGACCACCAGGCAGCTGAAGCTGAACCTGCGGCCGCCCTTGACGACTTTGGCCACGCGGTTCAAGTACACGATCTTTTCGATGAAACCGGAATCGTTCTGTTCCATGTCAACCCACCCTAGAATTTGAGGCCGCCCTCGCGGGCGCCGTCGGCAAGGGCCTTGATGCGGCCGTGGTAGATATAGCCGTTGCGGTCAAAGACCACGGCCTCGATGTTCTTGGCCTTGGCCTTCTCGGCAATATCTTTGCCGACGCAGGCCGCCCCCTCGCGATTGGCGCGAGCAGTCTGGCCCGCACGGGCCAGAACGAGGGTGGAAGAACTCGCCAGAGTGGCGCCAGTCTCGTCGTCGACGAGCTGTGCGTATATGTGCACGTTGGAGCGGAAAACCACCAAACGGGGCTTCAGCTCGGTTCCGTTCACCTTCTTGCGGATGCGCAGCTTTCTGCGAGCCCGCGCTTGTTCTTTGGTCATCTTCATAGCCGCACTCCGCTATTTTTTGGAACCGGACTTGCCGGCCTTACGCCTGATGTGTTCTTCCGCGTACTTGATGCCCTTGCCCTTGTACGGCTCAGGCGGGCGCACGCGACGGATCTGCGCGGCCACTTCGCCCAAAAGCTGCTTGTCGATTCCGGTCAAGTTCAGCTTGCTGCCGTCAACCGCCGCATCGATGCCCTGGGGCAGGGGAAACTCCACCGGGTGCGAGAAGCCCACGGTAAGCACCACCTTCTTGCCCTGGACCGTGACCTTGTAGCCAACGCCGATGACTTCCAGGGTTTTCTGAAAACCCTTGGTGACGCCCTCGATGCAGTTGGACAGAAGGGTGCGGCGCAACCCGTGCTGGCTGCAAGCCACACGGGAGTCGTCCACGCGATTGACCGTGACCTCGGAGCCTTCCACCACATAGGTGACGCTCGGATGCACGGGGGTGGACAAGGAGCCTTTCGGTCCCTTGATCTGCACGGCGTCAGCGCCGACTTTCACCTCCACCCCGGCAGGGATGGGAACAGGTTTTTTCCCGATTCGAGACATGACTGACCTCTTTTACCAGATTTCACACAGAAGTTCGCCACCGATCTTGTCGGTAGCCGCCTGTCCGCCCACGAGCAAGCCGCGGGAAGTGGACAGTATGCAGATCCCCAGTCCGTTCTGGACCTTGGGGATGTCCTCGACGCCGACGTACACGCGGCGTCCCGGGGTGCTGACCTTTTTGAGTCCGCTGATGGCGGGTTTGCCAGTAGCGTACTTAAGGGTCAACTTGAGCGAACCATCAGCGCTCGCGCAATCATTAATGTAGCCCTCGGCCTTGAGGATTTCGGCAATAGCCGTCTTCATCTTGGAGCCGGGCATCTCCACGGTGGAGTGGAAGGCGCCATGGGCGTTGCGGATGCGCGCGAGCATGTCGGCAATGGGATCAACGACAGACATTGTCAGTACTCCTTGAGACTTACCAGCTGGCTTTGCGCACGCCGGGGAGTTCGCCAGCCAGGGACTTGTTGCGGAAACAGATGCGGCAACAGCCGTACTTGCGCAAAAACGCCCTGGAGCGTCCGCAGATGGGGCAGCGATTGTATGCCCGGACCTTGAATTTCGGCTTGCGTTGGGCTTTCACCCGGAGACTCGTCCTGGCCAAACCGGTTTCCTCCTATTTTTTGAAAGGCATGCCAAGGAGGTCGAGCAAAAGCTTGCCTTCCTTGTCCGTCTTCGCGGTGGTGGAGATGGTAATATTCATGCCCTTGACCTTCTCCACCTTGTCGATCTCCAATTCGAAGAAGATCGTGTGCTCCTTGATGCCCATGGTGAAGTTGCCGCGACCGTCGAAACCACGGTCGGGAACGCCACGGAAGTCACGAACACGAGGCAGCGCGAAGGACACCAGCTTGTCGTAGAAGTCCCACATGCGGTCGCCGCGCAGGGTGACACGGCAGCCGACGGGCTGCCCTTCACGAAGCTTGAACGCCGCAATGGACTTCTTGGCCCGGGTGACCACGGCCTTCTGGGCCGCAATCTTGCTCAGCTCAATGACGGCTTCGTCGATGAGCTTCGCATTCTGGCTGGCTTCGCCAAGACCAATGTTGAGGGAGATCTTCTCAACACGAGGGATCTCCATGTTGCACTTGTAGCCGAACTCTTTCTTGAGTTCAGCGACCACGCGCTCGTTGTAATCTTTTTCAAGCCGTCTCATGGCGCACACCTACTGGAGGGTTTCGTTGCACTTCTTGCAGAAGCGAACTTTCTTGCCGTCCTCGTTCACCCGATAACCGACACGGGTGGCTTTGGCGCAGGCGTTGCAGACCACAGCGACGTTGGAAACGTGCACCGGGGCTTCCTTTTCCACAATCCCGCCAGGCTGATTGGCGTAGGGATTGGCCTTGGTGTGACGGCTGACCTTGTTGGCGCCTTCGACAAGGACACGGTCCTTCTTGCGAAGGATCTTGATCACCTTGCCGATCTTGCCCTTGTCCTTGCCGGCAAGGATCATCACCTTGTCGTCTTTACGAATCTTACAGTTCATGATGCTATCCTTTCGTCCCAATACCGGAAGCCTACAGGACTTCCGGGGCCAGGGAGACGATCTTCATGAAGTTCTTCAAACGCAGCTCGCGGGCCACGGGCCCGAAGATGCGGGTGCCCAGGGGCTCGTTGGCGTTGTTCAGAAGAACGGCGGAGTTGTTGTCGAACTTGATGAAAGAGCCGTCGGGACGGCCAACTTCCTTCCTGGTGCGCACCACAACGGCCTTCATCACAGCGCCCTTCTTCACCTTGGAATGGGGCATGGCGTCCTTCACGGACACGACGATGATGTCGCCCACGGAGGCGTAGCGACGCTTGGAACCGCCCAGCACCTTGATGCAGCAGACCAGTTTCGCGCCGGAGTTATCGGCGACATCGAGATTGGTTTCGCTCTGGATCATGGCAGCACCTACACCGCTTTCTCAACGATTTTGGACAAGTGCCAACGCTTGCGGGCGCTCATGGGGCGATGCTCAATGATGGTCACGGTATCGCCGATGCCGCAGTCGTTGTTCGGGTCATGGGCCATAAACTTCTTGCGGCGACGGATGTACTTCTTGAACAGGGGGTGCTTCACAAGGGTGGCGACGCTGACCACGATGGTCTTGTCACCCTTGTCGCTCACCACAGTCCCGGTCAGGGTGCGCCGGTTGCTTTCGTGAGTGGTTTCAGCCATTGGCTTATGCTCCCAATTCGCGCTGACGCTGGATGGTCATGATGCGCGCGATGACTTTCTTGACAGCGGGAATGCGCTGAGTGTTCTCCAACTGCGCGGTGGCGTGCTGGAAGCGCAGGTT
>DIVX01000088.1 GCA_002422505.1 Desulfovibrio sp. UBA6121 | reverse complement strand
GCGTCGGCCTTGGCCAGCAGGGCGTCCTGGTCCTGGCCATGCTCCGGTGAAAGGGCCAGCCCCACCGAGGCCCCCAAAAACAGCCGCCCCCCGCCCAGCTCCGGGTCGTACAGGCTTTGCCGGATCTTTTCGGCCACGGGCAGGGCGTCGTCGCCCTGCACCAGATCAGGCAGCACCACCACGAATTCGTCGCCGCCAAGGCGGGCCACCGTGTCCGATTCGCGCACGCAGGCGCGCAGGCGCAGGGCGGTTTCCACCAGCACGCGGTCGCCGTGGGCATGGCCGTAGGCGTCGTTCAGGCTCTTGAAGTGGTCCAGGTCGATGTAGATGAGGGCTACGTTGACCCCGCCGCGCTTGGCCCGGCGCAGGGCCTGGTCCAGCCGGTCGAGAAACAGCTGGCGGTTGGGCAGGCCGGTCAGGTGGTCGTGCAGGGCCATGTGGCGCACGCGCTCCTCGCTGGCCTTGATCTCCGTCAGGTCCTGGGCGTTGAGCACCAGCCGCTCCCCGTACATGGCCGAGACCTTGAGCCTGCACCAGCGCTTGGCGCCGGTTTTGTGCTGGAAGGAGAACACGCGCTCCGGCGGGTTTTCCTTGGCCATGTCGGCCTCAAGGCTGGCCACGAACACCTGGCGTTCCTCCGGCTGGGGGAAGATGCGGTCGGCCAAGACGCCCAGGGAGGGCGTGTCCTCCAGGCTGCAGCCAAGCAGGCGCTCCATGCCGGGGTTGCAGTACTCCACGGCCCCGCTTTTGTGCACCACGGCGATGCCGTCGAAGGAGCCCTGCAAAATGGCCTCGCGCTCGCGGCCCTCCTGCTCCAGCCGGGCATACAGCGCGGCCAGCTCGTCGGTCATGGCGTTGAAGGCGCGGGCCAGGTTGCCCAATTCATCAGCCGTTTGCACCGGGGCGCGCGCGCTCAAATCGCCCCGGGCCACCTTCATGGCCGCGCGGGTTACGGCAAGCACGGGCCGGGCCACCCGGCGCGACAACGCATACACGCCCACGCCCAGAATGATGGAGGCCACCAGGGCCACCACCACCAGGCTCAAAGCCAGGCGGTCGGCCGGGGCAAAGGCCTCGGCCTGAGACATCTCGGCCAGCAGGGCCATCTGGTAGGTGGGCATCCAACTGTACACGCCAACCACCTTCACCCCGGCGTCGTTCAAATACAGGCCCTGGCCATTCTTGCCGGAAAGCGCCCGCACCACGCCCTCGGAATGGGCCTTGCGCTCCCTGCTTTCCACGTCCATGCGGCCAGAGGCCACCAGCAGGCTTGAGGAATCCACCAGAAAGGCCTCGCCGGTTTCGCCCAGGCCCGCGCGGGCGCGGATGATCTGGGCGATGGGGTCCAGGCTCAAATGGAAGGCCAGCACGCCCAAAAGCCGCCCCTGGTCGTCCTTCACGGGTGCGCTCACCGTCAGCACCGGCCGCAGCGACTCCGGCGAGGGGTACACGCTCTGCACCGCCGGGCCTTGGCGTCCCTGAATGTAGAAATTATAGCTGGCGCGGTAGCCGCCCACGCTGGCGGGTTCGGTGGAGGCCAGCACGCGGCCGCCCGTGGGGGCCAGCAGCAGCACCTCCAGCACGTCCAACTGGGCGGTTTTGTAGTCGTGCAGCAGGGCCGTGGCCTGGGGCCAGGCAGCCGGAGAGTCTCCCTTCCCTACAGGACCAGCCCCGGCCTGGCGCGCCAGCAGGCTGGCCAAAAACTCCAGGCCGCGCAGACGCTCCTCCACCCACAGGGAAAGCTCCGTCTCCTTCTGGCGGGAGGACGTTTCCAGACGGCTGAAGGCCGCGTCGCGCAGCAGTTCGCGCCCGGCCAGCCAGCTTGCCGCGCCCACGCAGGCAATGACCAGCACCGAGAGCATCATGTAGGTGCTGACCAGACGGGCCACCAGACTTTTGCGCACAGACCAGTTCACGCGGATTCTTCCTTACTTCCGGGTCGGCTGCAGGTGCGCGCGCAGCAAGGCCTTTCCGCCGGAGATCTCCATGATGAAGACCGAGCGTTCGGGGTCGCCGCCGCCGGTGTAGGAAACGCGCCCGGTAAGCCCCTCCACGTTTTTCAGCCCGGCCAGGCCGGAGCGCAGGGAAACCGGGTCTGTGCTGCCCACGTTGCGGGCCGCGGCAAACAAAAGCTCCAGGGCGTCCAAGGTGAGGGCGGTGTTCTTGCCCAGGGCCGCGCCGGAACGCTTGGAAAGCTCCTGCGCCGCCGCAAGCAGTTTCGCGTCCGCCGCAGCGGGCGCAAAGTCCGTGTCGTAAAGCGCGCCTTGCGCCTCGGGCAGGCTGTGGAAGCCGTGGTCCGCATCCCAGGAATCGCCGCCCAGAAAACGCCCGGCATAGCCCGCCGCCCGGGCCTGCTGCAACTGCGGCACAAGGTCCGGCGGAAAGTTCGGCAGCAGCAGCACCTGCGCGCCAAAGGCCCGGATGCGCGCCAACTGCGCGCCGTAGTCCTTGGCGCCGCCCTGGTAGGGCTCCAGGAGCACCTGCGCGCCCTGCCGGGCCAGAAAGGCCGTGCGGAAATACCCGGCCAGATCGGCGGAATAAGCGTCGGATTCATCAAACAACACCGCTGCGCGGCGCAGCTTCATGTCGTCGTAGGCCGTGGCGGCCAGAACCTGGCCCTGTTCGCTGTCCACCTGGCATACACGGAAAGCGAAGCTGCGGCCTTTCGTCACCGCCGGGTTGGTGGCCGAGGGCGACAGCATAGGCACGCGCAGGGTCTCCAGCGCGGCGGCCACGGGAAGGGCGTCGCGGCTGTAGTAGGGCCCGATGATGGCCGAGACGCGCTCCTGCTGGATGAGCCGGGTCATGCCGGCCATGGTCTGCTCCGTGCTGCCGCCGGAATCCACCACGATGAGCCGCACCTTGAGCTTGCGGCCGCCCACCTCCAGCCCGCCTGCGGCGTTTAGCTCGTCCACGCGGGCCCCGGCCAGGCGGTAGCCCGTGAAGCGCAAGGGGGTGCTCACGGGCTCCAAAAGTCCGATGCGAAACTCCAGGTCCTCCTCCTGCCGCGCCTGCTGGCAGGCTGCAAGAAAAAGCACGGCGGCGCAGGCCAGGCAAACCGACAAGATACGCGTCAGCTTCCGCATAGTGAGCGCCTCCTCCCTTCGTTCCCTAAACAGCCCTTGACGACGCTTGGCAGCGCTCCGGCATGACGTGCGAGGCCCTTGCATCTATGTAGCATAGGACCTTCGTAGTTCGTTGACAAGAGCGCCGCAGCCCAAGACGCACAATTTCCGCACCTGGGGCGGTCATGCAGCGGGCTTGCGACGCAGGCGGCGGCCCAGGGCCTCGGCCAACTGCCGGGCCTCGGAGAGCCCAAAGGCCCGCGCCAGGCCGAAATAGGCCACAGCCCACACCGGAATCAGCACGGCCCAAACATACTGCGTGCCCGCCGTGGCCCAGGCCCCCAGGCCCATGAGCAGGCTGGCCGCCGCGCACTTGAGGGTGGGCGAAAGCGCCATGGGCCAGCGGCCCAGCCGACGGCGCAACAACCACGACAACAGCCCCACGTTGGCGTACGAGGCGATGGAGACCGCCAGCGCCAGGCCCGCGTGGGCCATGAACTGCATCAGCACATAGCCCAGCACGATGTTCACCCCCACGCAGAACGCCGCCACGGCCACGGGCACGCGCGTGTTCTCCAGGGCGTAGAAGGCCCCCACCAGCGGCCGCACCAGCGCAATGGCCGGCAGGCCCACGCCGTAGGCCACCAAGGCGGAGGACGTAGCCGCCACGGCCTGCGGCCCGAAGGCCCCGCGCCCGAACAGCAGCCCGATGAGCGGCGCGGCCAGGGCGATGAGCCCCGCCATGGCGGGCAGGCTGATGAACAGCGACAGCCGCATGCTGGAGCGGATGACGCCCTGGAACTCGTCCATCTGCCCCGAAGCCGCCAGGCGCGACAAGCTTGGCAAGGCCGCCGTGCTTACCGCCAGGCCGAACACCCCCACCGGGAACTGCACCAGCCTGTCTGCGTAATACAGGTACGAGATGCTGCCCACCGGCAAAAAAGACGCCAGAAGCGTGCCCAGCAGCAGGTTGATCTGGTACACTGCCGAGCCCAGCACCGAAGGCAGCATGAGCCTGCCCATGCGCAGCACCGCCGGGTCCAGCCAGCGCCAGGGACCGCGCCAGGAAAAACCCAGCCGCTTCAAAAAAGGCTGCTGGAACAACCACTGCGCCAGGCCGGAGGCCAGCACGCCCCAGGCCAGGGCATAGGCCACGTTCCAGCCCATGTACCAGCCCAGCGAGGCCGCGGCGATGAAGCCGACGTTCAGCAGGCACGGCGCAAAGGCCGGTGCGAAGAAATGGTCCATGGCGTTCAAGATGCCCATGCACAGGCCCACGGCGGAAATGAACACGATGAACGGAAAGCAGATGCGCAAAAGATTCGCCGTCACCGCCAGAAGCTCCGGCTCCCTGGCGAAGCCCGGCGCGATGAGCCCGGTGAGCTGCGGCGCAAAAATCAGCGCCAGCACGGTTATCGCCAGCAGAATGCTCACCAGCCAAGCCAGCACCGAACGCGCCATCTCCTGCGCGCGCGCCTCGCCCTCTTCCGTCCGCACGCGGGAAAACGTGGGGATGAAGGCCATGGTCAGCGAGCCCTCGGCAAACAGGCTGCGCAACAGGTTCGGAATGCGGAAGGCCACGAAGAAGGCATCGGCGAACAGGCCCGCGCCCAGGGCAAAGGCCGTTATCAGGTCACGCACAAAACCAAGCACGCGCGAGACCAGCGTCGCCCCGGCGACCGTGGCCGCGCGGCGGGCGATATGGCGGGATTCGGCGTTCATTCGCGCGGGTATAAACCATGCGCGGCACGCTGTCATCTGGCCCTGGGTGCGGGGGCAGACGCCGCCTGCCTCCGCATTCCCTCCGTCAAGGGGAAAAGATCCCCTGGCCCCCGTTGCCGGGCCGACCGCCGCAGCAGGGCGACTTGCTCCGCCAGTTCCGCCTTGAGCGCGGTTGGTGAACGCCGGGGCCGGGAAGACCTGCCCCGAAGCCCATCGCCATTTGCATGGCGGCGCAGCCGCTCATAAACCGTTCGGACCGAAACGCCCAAGGCTGCGGCCACGCCCTTCGGGGCCTCTCCCCCTGCAACCCGGCGCACCAGTTTCTCTCGATGAACGGGAGTCACTCTGGCATTGGCAAGGATGTTCACTCGGTTCCCCCTTGGCCGATTGGGTTCTCGCAAACACAAGCTGACCGATTTGGACCGAGTGAACACCCCCCTGTAACTTCACTGCTAGGCGACGGACGTTTGCCCGCCTTGGATCTCCCGGCGCACATCCTCCAGATCGATGACCACGGGGTCGATCATGCTGTGCCCCCCGCGTTCGCCCCAGAGATGTTCGGTGGCGAAATGGCCGTCGTAGCGCGCATCGTCCATGATGTAGAAGCCGTCCTCATGCATGAGGCGGTCCCAGCGGTGCACGAAGAAATCGAACTTCTTCGGATCGTACCCGGTCACGTTCTCCCAGCGCCACGTAAGCGAGCAAACCTCGTCCACATAGCCCATGAGGGTAAGAAAGCGGGCCTTGCTGTCCAGGTACATGCGCCGACGCAGCAGCACCGCAGCGTCCTTGATGTCCTTCGGGTCGAAGGGCACCTGCTCTCCGTCCAGGGTCACCTCCACCATGGAGTCGTCGCCGAGCTTCATGCCGCAGGTGCAGGTGTTGCCCTTGCGCCACCACTCCAGGTACTTTGTCTTGTAGATGCCACGGCCTTCCTCGCGAACCTTCTCCGCAGTGGTAGAGGACACCGGGTGCAGGGCGAGGTCACAGCAACAACCAGTGATGGTCATACACAATTCCATGAAATCCTCCTGGTGATTTTGTCGGGTTGGGGGGATTGAGCTTCACCAGCTCTCAGGTCCGGGAGCAGACCAGTATCCAGTACTCTGGAGAAGACTCGTTTCTTTGGTTCGTTGCAGGCAGAGCTTGCCCATTCCGAATGCTCCGCCTGTTTGAAAAACGGCCCTGCGCTCTCAGGCAATCCGCTGTCCTTTCCAATTCGTCAGCTCCGTGACCCGGACAGCGTCAATCTGTTCGCTCGCCCTATTCACGCGCTCTGCATGCCAGCTTGATCCGGCCTATCCCAGCTTGGTCGCGTCCGCCGTCGTGACCGGCGGCGCCGGGGGCACGGTCTGCTCTCGGCGGGCCTGGCGAAGCCGAATGAGCTGAATGGCGCTCATGTTTGCGGCTATCTCGACATAGGGAGAAGAAATATCCACAATTTCCAGCGCATTCTTCGGGCACGCTTCGACGCACGCGCACACGTCCTTGCCGTTTTCGGCGCGCCACTCTTGGCACAGGTCGCACTTCTTGGCCGAGGCCTGGTTCTTGCGGCCGGTGAAGCCTGTTTCGCCCTCAACGCCAACCTCAATGGCGCCAAAGGGGCAGGCCATGGCGCACATCTTACATCCCACGCACATTTCCTCGTTGACTCTGACCACGCCATCGACGCTGCGGATGAGCCCGAATTGACAGGCGCTGGCGCAGGGGGCGTCGCTGCAGTGGTGGCACTGGGTCGGAAACTTTATGTCGCCGACCTTAACGACCTTGATGCGGGGCATAAGCGGCAGTCCGCGCTTCTTGGCCTCCTTGTAGGGCATGTTGACATGGGCGCTTACGCAGGCCATTTCGCACTTCTTGCAGCCGATGCATCTATCCGGGTTGGCGTGAACGATGTAGTTATGATGTGTGTTCGGCATGTTCGTCACCTTTGCAGAGTGTTTCGACCTCAATGCTTTCCACGTAGAATTCACGCCCGGTGGCCAGCTTCACGGAACTTGTTTTACACAAGGGGCATTGCAGCATTCTGCCGCGCCCTGTTGCCGCCGTGCCGCAAACCGTGCACGTTCCGGTGGCCGGTATGCGCTTGATGACCAGCTTCGCCTTGTCCGTAACAGTCCCTTCAGAGAGCATTTCAAAGCAGGCCGTAAGGGTTGTTGCCTCCACCCCGGCCAAGTCCCCAAGGCAGAGGCGCACCTGGGTCACTGCGTTCACGTGCGCCTTTTGCGCCTCGTCGGCCACAATGCGCAGAATGCTTATCGCCATGGAGGACTCATGCATTCCGACAGCTCCAAACGGCATCCACACAGTGTTTTGCGGCAACATTCCGTACGTTGACAATTTCTTTCAGCAAGACGATGTCTGAACAACATTGCTAAAGTGCGTACTAATCCGCAGCCTCCAGGCGCAATCGATGACGAGCGCGCTCCTAACGCTCAGTACATGAGATGCACGGGTCGATGCTGTTTACGATCAGCGCGATATCTGCAACCTGGCAGTTCGCCAGCATGACCTGCAGCGCCTCCCAGTTCATGTAGGTCGGAACGCGCCACTTCAAGCGTTGGGGGGTATCCGTCCCGTCCGAGCGCACATAATAGAAGACCTCGCCCCTGGGGGCTTCGCTTCGGGCCACGGCCTCCCCCGCCGGGATCACCGGAACTTCCCTGACGTTGATCGGTCCGCTGGGGATTTGGCGCAGGCACTGCTCAATAATCTTCACCGACTGGACCGCTTCGCGCAGGCGCAACAGCGCCCGGGAGTGCACGTCGCCCTTGGTGTCGGACTGCGTCTCGAAGTCGAGATCGGCGTAGACCGCGTAGGGCGCCTTGCGGCGAACGTCGTAGGCCACGCCGGAAGCCCTGGCCACGGGGCCCACAACGGCATGGCGCTTGGCTTCCTCAAAGGGCAGAAGGCCAATGCCCTGGGTGCGGGTGCGGATGAGCGGGTCGCGCTCAAAGACGCCATAGAGTTCGTCGAGCTGGGGCTTGAGCAGTTCGAGCTGGCCCAGAAGAAAGGGGGCGGTTGCTTCGTCGATGTCGCGGCGGCAACCGCCGATGATGCACTGGCCCAGGTTCATGCGGTTGCCATACACGCCTTCCTTGGCGTCCTGCATTATTTCACGAATCTCCATCGCATGCATGAACAGGGAGTCGAAGCCGGTGAGGTGGGCCATGATGCCGACGTTGAAAAGATGCGAGGCGATGCGCTTCACCTCGTCGGCAATGACCCGCAGGTACTTGGCCCGCTCTGGAACGAGAAGCCCGCTCAAGTTCTCCACAGCCATGCAGTAGGTGGCCGGGTGGCTGTTGGAGCACAGGGAGCAGACCCGCTCGGTCAGCGTAACGTTCTGGAAGTAGTTGCGCTGCATGGCCAGGGCCTCCATGCCGCGGTGCACATGGCCGGCGGCAAGCTCCACAGAACGCACGGTTTCGCCCTCAACCTGGATGTCGAAGTACATGGGCTCTTCAAGGGCCACGTGCAGCGGGCCAATGGGCAAAGTGTAGGTTGTGGTGGACATCAGCTGTTCCCTCCCTTGGCCCATTCCGGCAACTGCTTTCCGGCAAACACCTTCTCCCACAGGGTGGTGGTCGAAGCGCCGTTCATCATGGTGGAGAGCGGGACCAGACGGTCGAGTATGGCCGCGTCGAGGCTCGGGTCGAGGAACAGGCGGCGCGGGTTCGGATGGTCTTCCAGAACGATTCCGTAGAGCTCGGCGAACTCGCGTTCGTTCCAGTCCGCGTTCTTGAACCACGGCGTGATTGAGGGAACCCTGGGCGGGTTGTCGGGCAGGCAGACCGAAACGGTCACCACCAGGCCCTCCAGGTCGAAATGGTAGGCGATCTCATGCCCTTCCATCTCCATGCGGCCGAACTTGTCGTTGCGGTAGGCGGTCACGGTCATAAGGCGGGCGCCGCACTGGGCAAGCGCAGGCGCAATGGAGAGCAGGCTCTCTGGAGCGCACAGCTTTACCCACCCGAATGAGTTGCCGTTCACGTCCGCTGTCCAGTGCAGCCCCACTGCGCCAAGGGCCCTGGAAACCGCCGTTTCTACCGATTGCTTCGCTGTTGCGTTCATGGGTTCTCCTGCCTGCGAGTGGAGCGCACCTGCGCAACGTTTCTGACAATGCTTTGGCGCTTGCACTGAGGGCAGAGCAGAAAACGCTCTGGACTGCGCACGCCAAGCTTGTCGATGATGGCCTGCGGACGCGGCTGGATCTTGGCGCCACACTGGGCGCATTCACCAAAGGGGATGAAGCTCGAAATGCAGTTCGAAAACATCTCCGCGCCCGTATGGGCAAGGTGCCAGTTGTTGGACATGGTAAGCGCGCCGGTGGGGCAGTAGTGGGCGCACATTCCGCAAAAAACACAGGAATTGTGCCACAGCAGGTACTGCATTCCCGCTCCGTCTTCGCTGGGGCGAAGCTGGATTGCGCCCGCAGCGCACACGTGGTGGCAAATGCCGCAGAGAATGCACTTCTCCGGGTCGAACACGGCGCAGCCACGGAAGTTCTCGTGGGTCTTCGCGGGCGCAAAGGGGAACGCGTCCGTGGAGGGGCCGAGGAGCAGGTTGCGCAGCATGATCTTCAGGAATGGGAACATACGCTCTCCTCCAGCCTGGCGCGCCAAATCTCTACGGCCTTCAGCACGCCTTCCATGATGGCCTGCGGCCGTGGCGGGCAGCCGGGCACGATGACGTCCAGCGGGATGTAGTGGTCGATGTCCGCCCCCACGGTGTAGCCGTCGCGGAAGCAGCCGCCGGAAACCGGACACACGCCCACCGCCACCGTGACCTTGGGATGCGGAATCTCGTTGTAGACCCGCAGCACCTTGTCGCGCACGCGCAAGGTAAGCGGACCCGAGATGAGCACCACGTCCGCATGGCGCGGGCTGCCGCAATACTTGCAGCCCAACCGCTCCACGTCATAGCGTGGTATAAGCGCCGTGGTGGCCATTTCCACGTCGCAGCCATTGCAGGAGCCCGCATTGATCCGGTAGATCCAGGGGGACCGCGCGGCGAGCTTGCTTAGGAATTGCAGCATCGGGCACCTTTCCTTAACGCAGCAGGAACGCCAGCCAAAGGCTGACGAGGGCCAGCGGTGAGGTGTACTTCACGAAGAAGGAGAAGCCCTGGTCCAGGCGCAGCCTGCCAGTGGCGGCCCGGAAACACGTTACCGAAACCATAAGCAGCACCAGACACTTGCAAATGTGCCAAAGCAGGTTCACCAGCACCCCGCCGCCGCCTGCGGCCACTAGGGGGTTGGGACACAGGAGCGCGACCGCCAGCTCCAGCACCACCACCAGCTTCACCGCGCTCATAAGATGAAATACCGCCAGCAGCGGGCCGGAGTATTCCAGCAGCGGGCCTTCGATGACCTCGGGCTCGGCTTCGGGAATGTCGAACAGCCCGTGCCCCATGGTGCCGGGGATGAAGAGAACCAGCGCCAGGGCCGCAGGCAGCATCACCGGGTCGAGGAGCAGCGGCCCATGCTGGAACTGGTAGTCCATGATGGCGGGAAGGGACAAAAACGGACCGCTTGCGCCGCCCACGCGCACCGCCACCGCCAGGAACGAGGCGATGAGCGGCATCTCGTAGGCGAACATCATGCACATCTCGCGTGAGAAGCCCAACGCGCCGTAAGGCGAGCTGGAGGAACCGCCCGCAAGCATAAGCCCCATGGCGGGAATGGGCAGCAGGTAGAGCAGGACCAGCAGATCGCCCAGGCCAGTCACGCCGTTCCACACGCCGCCGATGGGCAGCAGCGCCGCCGTCACCAGCATGCCGGTCAACCCCAGCACCGGGGCCAGCCGGAAGGCCACCTCGTTGGCCGTATCCGGTATGAGCGTCTCCTTGGTCATGAGCTTGATGATATCCAGCGCGGGCTGGTACAGGGGCGGGCCAACGCGCCGTTGCAGCCGGGCCACCACCTTTCTGTCCACGCCCTTGAGCAGCAGCCCCAAAGCGAGGACAAAGAGCCCGCCGGGGAAGATCAGGATGGCGAAAACCGCTTCAAGAACATTAGTCATGCTGTCCTCCCAGGCGCTTGAGAGAAAAGTACCCCTTGGACATGCCAGCCAGGAGCTTGATCGGGGCGGCGTAGAGATCGCCAGCGCCGATGCGCGTAAGCCGTTGGTCCACGCTGGTTTCGCCGCAGGTGTGTATGGCCGTGCGCCGCACCCCCCGAGCGGTGAGGCGCGCCACGCCCAGCCACACGCCGCCGCCCACGGCGAGGAGCATGCAGCTCAGGAGCGTCATGTTTGAGGCGCCGTACCCGGAAACGATGCCCGAGAGACCGACCTGCGGCGGCGTAATTCCCAAGGTCTGCTCCAAACCGGCCAGGGGCATGAGCACCAGGCCCGGAAACACACCGGTGAGCAGGCACAGACCTGCCAGAAGCATGATCGGCAGCCGCATGGCCGGGCCGACTTCCCGCGCGCGCTCCGCTGCGGGCGTCAACTGGCCGAAGAACGCGCCGTGCATGAACTTGAGGAAGTACGCCAGGGTGATGACGCTGGACAGGATGGCGATGATGGCCAGCACCAGTTCGCCGCGCTCGATGAGCGCGTAGTAGATGATCAGCTTGGAGCTGAACCCGTTGAAGGGCGGCATGCCCGCGGCAGAGAACAGGGCCGCGCTGAAGCACAGGAAGGTTACTGGCATCTTGCGGCCCATGCCGCCGAGTTCCTCAAGGTTGTGGGCGTTGCTGGCGAACATCAGCGCACCCGCGCACAAGAACGCAAGATCCTTGAAGAGCATGTGGTTGAA
>DIVX01000074.1:3818-29175 GCA_002422505.1 Desulfovibrio sp. UBA6121 | reverse complement strand
GTCACGGTGACGGCCAGCATGGAGGACGTTCCGAAGAGCACGGAAAGGGCCACCACTCCGGGCAGCAGCGCGGGAATGCCTTCCATGCCCGTGCCGGAGCGGATGAAGAACATGCTTGTCCAGGCCAGGGGGAAAAGCAGCCCCCAGCTGATGTTGGGCGGCTTGATGTAGTACGTCCGCGTGTCCTTGAGCAGGATGTTCCAGAACGCAATCCAGCTCTTCATGCGCGGCCTCCGCTCTTGCTTGTGTCCTGGCGCAGCGTCTCGGCCCCCAGGCCGGTGATTTCGGCGAAAACATCCTCCAGGCAGGGGCGCAGGCGCCGCGCCTCCACCACCTCCACCCCGCGTTCCTCCAGAAAGCGCACCAGGGGGCCAACGGGAACCGGCCCGTCCGCTTCGATGCGGAGCAGGCGGTTTTCCGGGTTTTCAAACGCCAGCGCCGGGAACGCCGCGCGCAGCTCCCCTGCAAGACCTTCCAGCGGGCCGCTGGCGGTTATTTGCAGCACATGCCGCGCGCGTGCGGGCTGCAGCAGATTTTCCACGCTGTCTATGCGCAGAACCTGCCCGGATACGATGAAGGCGATGCGGTCGCACAGCCGCTCGGCCTCCTCNNGTCGATGCCCGTGGTGGGCTCGTCCAGAAAGAGGATCGGCGGGCGGTGGATCACCCCGGCCGCAATGGTGAGTTTGCGCTTCATGCCCTTGGAGTAGCTGCCGAACTTGCGGTTGGCGGCTTTTTCCAGCGCAAAGATTTTCAGAAGCTCGTGGGCGCGCGCCTGGCGCTGCGCCTTGCCCAGGCCATACAGCGCCGCGCAGAAGCACAGGTTTTCAAATCCCGTCAGCTCCGGGTACAGGTTGCTTTCATCGGGCACGACGCCGATGAGTCCCTGGGCTGCGCGGGGGTTTTTCACGCAATCCACCCCGCCCACGAAAACCGCGCCGGAATCGGCCTTGGCCAACCCGGTAATGACGTTGATGGTGGTGGATTTGCCCGCGCCGTTTGGTCCAAGGAAGCCGAAGACTTCGCCTGCGGCCACGCTGAAGCTGACGCCCTGCAACGCCTGCACGGTGTCGAAGCGTTTGCGCAGGTCTTTGGCGATGATGACATGCTCGGACATCACTTCCGCTCCTGATTCGGGATGTAGCGCTCCAGGAGCTCCCGCCGCAGGGGCGGGGGACTCAGCAGGCTTTGCAACTGCTCGCCGCAACGGGCCAGCGCTGCGGCGTTGATGCGGTAATGCATGAAGTAGCCGCGCCGTTCCGACTGGACGAGCCCGGCATGGCGCAGGACGCGCAGATGCTGGGACACCGCCGCCGGAGTGATGTTGAGCCGCCGGGCCAGGCCGTTTACGCACAAGGGGTGGCTCTGGAGCAGGCGCACTATGCGCAGCCGGGTTTCAACCGACAGGATCTTGAAAAGGGCGGCGAGTTGTGCGGGGTCGTCCACGACCACTCCTTTGGTTAAGCATCTGCGCAATAGCTTAATCAAATGTCGGGAAATGTCCAGGGGGCTGCGGAACCGGCGCGCAGCGTCGCCCCTGCCGTTTTGCCCCCGCGCTTCGCCCGCTGTTCGGCCCGATGTTCGGCCAGTCGGCCCGCCAACCGGTCGGCCAGTCGGTCCGCCAACCGGTCGGCCAGTCGGTCCGTTAGTTGGCCCGGCGCAAACCACGCAAAAGAGGCCCACGCAAGCCCCCCCCGCCCCTTGTGGACCTCTTGGCCAGCGTTGCCGGTTTACGCCGGAACGTGGCCTGCGCCGCGCGGGCGAAGGAACTCAGCCCGCTCCAGACAGCGCGGCGCTGGCAACCGGAACGCCCAGCCGCCCGGACTTTTCGCCGTACACGGCGCGCAGTGCGTTGCGCACCGGGCCGCAGGACGTGATGACGGCGATGCCGTGTTCGCCAAAGGCCTTGCGCGGCGCTTCGCCCGCGTCCTGGGCCACCACGGCGCGGCAGTCCGAAAGGTTGGCCGCCAGCTCCTGCCAGCCTGCAGCGCCCAGGCGGCCCGGATCGCTTGCCGCTCCCCCGCCGCAGCCGCCTTTGCCCCCGGCGATGCCGATGGAATCGCCGCAGCCGCAACCGCCGCCCAGGCCGCGCACGGCGGTGCGTTCCTCGCGCAGGCGGAAGCCTCCGTCCTCGTCCGGGCCCCAAATCTGCAGCCGCCGCGCTGCGCCCAGGTGCGTATCCACCAGCACGCTGCTGCGCGAGGCCACGGCAACAAATGGGCGTTCATCGCCCACCTGCGCAGGCAATTGCGCGCAGGCGGCAAGAACGCCGCCCAGCTCGCCGGAGCGGTCGCCGCACAGCAGGCCCACGGCGTCGGCGCGGCAGCGGCGGCAGTGCGTCATCTGCGGCACCAGGTGGTCAATCTGCGCGCGCAGGCCGTGGATCATCTCCTTGCGCGGCTCCGGCAGGTCGGCAAAGAGCGTGCCTGCGGTGGGGTGCATGGGCATAAGGTTCATGAGGTCCGCGCCAAGCTCGCGGGCGCGTTGCGCCACCGCCCGCAGCGGAGCGCCGTCGTCGGTGTCGTTCATGCCGGGGATGACAATGGCGTTGACCTTGACGGCCAGGCCCCTGGCCTTGAGCGCGGCGATGGACTCCAACTGGCGCGCCAGGATCAGCTCGGCGGCCTCCCTGCCCTTGTAGAGCACCTTGCCGTCGCGCACCCAGGCGTAAATCTTTGCGCCGATGGCCGGATCGATGGTGCTCATGGTCACGGTGGCGTGGGTGACGCCCAAATCCGCCAGGTCGTCCACATGGTGCGGCATGGCCAGGCCGTTGGAAGACAGGCAAAAGAGCATGTGCGGGAATTCGGCCTTGATCAGGCGCATGGTCTCCAGGGTTTCCTCCGGGTTGGCCATGGGGTCGCCCGGGCCGGCAATGCCGATGACTGTGATGCGCGGCTCCTTCTCCAGCACGTGCCTGGTGTATTCCAAGGCCTGGAATGGCTTGAGGATGGCGCTGGTGACGCCCGGGCGCGACTCGTTCACGCAGTCGTACTTGCGGTTGCAGTAGTNNACTTGGGGGCCACGGGCAGGTGCACGCGTCCGCAGGAGCCGCTGGCCTCCTTGTTGAAGCAGGGGTGCTTGCTGCCGCGAGATTCCGGGCTGGCGTTCATGGCTGGCTCCTGTGTGTTCGGGCCGGTGATGCGGCCTGGTTGTGCGCTGCGCAAAGGGGCGCCGCCGGGGCTTTGCAGCTGCGGAATTGCCCGTGCGAAAGATTGAAGCGTTTCATGCGCAGGCCCATGCTGCGCCGGGTTATGCCCAGCGCTTGGGCCGCGCGCGTGGAGTTGCCGTGCTGGCGGCGCAGGGCCTCCACCAGCAGCTCGTATTCAATGGACGCCAGCCGGGCTTCCAGTCCGCCCGGGGTCTTGCCGCACACCGCCACCGGAGAGTTGAGCAAGAGCGGCAGGTCGTGGGGCAGAATCAGCTCGCCCTCGGCCAGGATTACGGCGCGGTGGATGACGTTTTCCAGCTCGCGCACATTGCCCGGCCAGTCATGGCCCATGAGCATGGCCATGGCCTCCGGCGCGATGCCGCGCACCGGCTTTTCCGTTTCGCGGGCAAAGCGCGCGATGAAGTGGTCCGCCAGCAGGCCGAGGTCTGCGCCGCGTTCCCGCAGGGGCGGCACAACGATGGGAAATCCGCTCAGGCGGTAGTAGAGATCCTGGCGGAAGCCGCCCCTGGCCGCCATGTCCGCCAGGTTGCGGTTGGTGGCGGCAATGACGCGGAGGTTCACGGCGATGGTGCGGCTTCCGCCCACGCGCTCGAAGCTGCGCTCTTGCAGCACACGCAGCAGTTTGGCCTGCACTGGCGGGGCAAGTTCGCCCACTTCGTCCAGGAAGATGGTGCNNCCTTTCTCGTGGCCGAACAGCTCGCTTTCCACCAGGTTTTCCGGCAGGGCGGCGCAGTTGAATTTCACCAGGGGGCCGTCCGGGGCCGGGCCGCCCCGGTGCAGGGCATCGGCGATCATTTCTTTGCCCACGCCGGATTCGCCCAGCAGCAGCACCGTGGTGCGGGCCTGGGCCAACTTGTGGAGTAGCCCGTACACCTCGCGCATGGGACCGGATTCGCCAATGAGGCTGGCGGGGCGCTCGCCTTCGGCCAGGCGGCGGGTCAGTTGGTCGGCGCGCTGCTCCCAACCGGCCTTGTCCACATGCTCCACCAGGTAGAGTTCCACGGCCTGGGCAAGAAGATGCGCAACCACCACCAGGGCGTCCAGGTGCTTGTCCAGCAGGGCCGGGTCGTCGTAGCGGCGCTCTGCGCTGATGGTGCCCAGCACCTTTGCTCCCAGCACGATGGGCACGCAGAGGAAGGATAGTTCGAGGTCCAGCCCGTTGGAGAGGCTGCCGGTGCGGTTCAGGAAGGCCGGTTCGTCGCCGATGCGCGGAACCACCATGGCGCGCGCGGTTTCCACCACCCGGCCGGTAATGCCCTCGCCCAGGGAATACACGCCGCGCTCCTGCTCCTCTTCCGTGAGCCCGATGCTTTTGTGCACGAAGATGCGGCCCGATTCCCTGTGGTGCAGGCTGACCATGCCCCGGGCCATGCCCAGGGTTTCGTTCATGAATTGGAGCAGCCGCGTGAGCGCCCCGCCGAAGTCGTTGTCCTCCGCCAGCATGCGCCCCATCTCATCCAGCAGCGGCACAATACGCCCCCGGCACACGCCTGTGCTGCACTCGCGCATTGCCGCAGTTTTCGCAGCCTTGCGGCCCTGTCCGTGTCCCAAGGGGGTCTGGGTCATGCGGCGGTCCTCCTGTTTGGCTCCTGTGGCAAAAGCAATGCCCGTGCCGTTTGGGCAATGAACTTAGAACAGGCCGGAATGATGGATAAAAGCGTGCAGCAAGGGATGGCGTGGCCGCGCGGGCCGCACCGGTCAGGCCACACTTTGGTAGGCCCCCTACGTTTTTGTGGCCTCTGGAGCCTAGAAGCCGTGGCGTTTGCCCGTCATGCTCGCAATGTCGATGCGCACCACGGCGGTGGTTTTGAGGTTGGCTGCGGGGTACTGGAATTTTCTGGCGGTAAAACGGCCCACAATGCGTTGCAGGGCATCGCGCTTGGCGGTTTCGTCCTCCACGAAGGCGGCCTGGCCGAAGCCGATGACCGTGCGGTGGCTGGCCTCGAAGTCGCAGGGGCTTTCGGCCTCTATGATGCCGTGGTCCAGGGTGACGCAGAAGCACACGGACGGGTTCTGTTTCAGCATCTTGATCTTGGTGCCCGCCCTGGCGGAGTGGAAGAACAGGGCCTGGCCGTCGTAGGCGTAGAACACCGGCACCACGAAGGGCTGCCCGCCTTCGGCCAGGGAGAGGTAGAGCACGTTCCCGGCCTCAAGCACGGCGTCGATGTCGGCGCGCTCGGTCATCTCGCGGTCCTTTCTGCGCATATGGCCAAAGGGGGTGTCGGTGGTCATGGGTGTTTTCTCCTCGGTGGGGTTAGGCGCCGCATTCGCGGCAGCTTGTAACGACGCAAAGCTCTTTCAGGAGGCCGCCGCGCATGGGCACCTGATAGTCGGCCCTTTTGGCCGGGCGCTTCAATAGCGCCTCGGCATAGGCCTCTGGCAGGCCGCGCAGGCGCGCCGCCTGGGCAATGAAGGCCAGCATCTCTCCGCTGGGCAGGGTGGGCGCGCCCAGAACCTCCTTTTTGTAAAGCACCAGGGAGTGCTCCTGGCCCGCAGCGGCGCGCACACGCACCGGATAGTGGAAGTAGCAGCCCGCGCCGTCAAGCCTGGCGTCGGCCCAGGCGTCCAGCCGCTGGGCGTCGCCGTAGGAGAGTTCATAGACCACGCCCCGGAGGCGCTGGCCTGGCGAGAACACCGCCGTGGGCATGCCGCCGTCCCAGGCCTCCGTGCGGCCGAAGAAGCCGAGGTCGTGGTCTTCAAGCCAGGCCGGGCCGAGGCAGGTGGGCCTGGAGCAGCGTTCGGCCATTTGGTCCGGGTGCATGTTGGTGGCGTAGGCGAACAGGTATTGCCGGTCCGCGCGGCCGCTGAAGGCGAAGCTCTTGTTCTGTGTCATGGCGCACCTTTTGGGGCTGGCGGCGGGCGCTGCATATGCGCCCGCCAGCGGCCTACCAGACGTTGAGGATCCATTCCTTGTTGTGCTTGTGCTCCATGTCGGCGAAGAGCGTGTTGGCCATTTGCTCCGCCAGCCAGGTGGCGCCCGCGTAGCCCACCACGGGGTGGCGGTGCAACCCGGCGCGGTCGTAGGTGGGAAAGCCGACGCGCACCATGGGGATGTTGTAGTCGATGGAGATGAAGCGGCCCTTGGAGTGGCCCAGAATGAGGTCGAGCTCCAGGCCCTTGTTCTTGATGCGGTCCTCCAGTTCCCAGAAGTCCGCGTTGGTCACTATCTCCATCTCGTGCCCCACGTTCTGTTGCAGGGCCTTTATGCGCGGGTCGTGCTGGTAGCCGGAGTTGTCGTCGCCCAGCAGCAGCAGCTTGGGCTTCATTTCCAGGTCCAGGCAGAACTCCGCCAGGCTGATGGCCAGGTCCGGCGCGCCGTAAATGGCCACGCGCTTGTCGGCGAAGAACATGTGCGTCAGATCGGTCAGGGCGTCGAGGGCCTGGCCGCGCTCGCGCACCAGGGACTGCGGGATGGGCTTGCCGGTCAAGGTCTTGAGGTTCTTCAGGAACGCGTCCGTGTTGCGGATGCCGATGGGCGTGGGGCCGACAAGGGTGGGGATGTCGAACTCCGTGGCCAGATATTCCGCCGCCTTGCCGCCCTCGTAGCGGTTCAGGGCCAGGGTGGCCTGGGCGTTGGCCGTGCCGGTCAGGTCCTCTATGGTGGTGCTGCCGTGGGAAACGTGGTTGCCGTCGGGCATCACCGGGGAATCGAAGCTCTCAATTTCAAACAGCACGGTGGCGTCGATGTCCATTTCGCGCAGCAGGTGCTTCAGCGCCGTCACATCGCCGGGGTTCACCCAGCCGGTGATGAGGTTCAACTTGCCGTTTGGCTCGGTCTTCTTGGCGAAGTACTTCACAAAGTCGCGTACGGCGATGTCGTAGCCGCTGATCATGCTGCCCACGAAGCTTGGCGTGTGGATGGGGATGAGGTGGACCTCGCGTCCGGGGTACTTCTCCGCCAGCAGGCCCTCGTTCAGCTTGCGCGCCACGCCCTCTATGTCGTCGCCGATGACCTCCGTGAGGCAGGTGGAGATGATGGGCACCACCTTCACGTCCGGGTAGCGCATCAAGAGCACGTCCACCGCTTCTTCCACGCGGCCGCAGGCGCCGAACACCGCGCCGCTCTCGTGCACAGAGGACGAGGCGATCTCGAAGCTCTCCTTCAAGTGCTGGGAGATGAGCAGGCGCACGAACATGACGCAGCCCTGCCCGCCGTGCACAATGCCGATGCAGTCCTTGATGCCGATGCTGGCGAACTGCGCCCCGCAGGGCTGGCAGGTGAAGATGGGATTGATGATGCCAGCACGTTCCCGTTCCTTCAATTCACAAAGCATATGCAGCTCCTTGCTAGTAGTGCTGGTCGTTCAGTTCAAGGTTGAGCGAGCCGGTGATGGTCAGGTGGTCCAGGCGCTCGTGCAGGGCCTGCATAATCTCTTTGATTTCGTCCGGCTTGAGCTGCGAAACCCAGGCGAAGCGGCGCTTGTAGTCGTTCACCAGGCACAGGGCGTCCACCCAGTGGCACTTGGCCAGGGGGGTGCTGGTGTCTACCGGTTCGCCGCACAAAAGCTGCGTGGCCTTGCTCAGCACGCCTTCGTTCTGCACCTTGCGGTCCCAGCTGCGGGAGTGGAACTGCCACAGGCACTTCTTCATGATGTGGTCCAGCAACTGGTCCATGCGGTCTTTCATGAGGTCATCCATGCCGCCCCCCTTACGCCGCGCCTGCGGTCTTGGCTTCGAACTCGGGATAGGTCTTGCCGCGCAGGGACTTCAGGCCATCGAACTGGCCCGTGAACTGCCGAAGGTCGGCTGCGTTGCGCGTCTCCTCGCTCAGGGCCGCGTCGGAGAGCATGACCTGCGTCTCGAAGGTCGTATCCGTCGCTATCTCGTCCGCGGCTATGTCCAGCAGGGTCAGCTTGTGGATGGGCGAGTAAATGGCGTTGTAAATGTCGCGCGCGAAGCGCACCCAGCCTTCCCAGCCCTTCCAGGGGCCGTTGTGATAGGCGTGGGCGTTCAGGTAGGGCACGCGGATCTTCTTGGCCACCTCGCCGGGGCGCTTGCCGGTCAGGATGATGTCCGGCTTGAGCATCTCCATGGCCTCCAGGCCCTCCAGCTCGTTGGGGTCGTCGATGGCCAGGGCGCCTTCCTCGCAGCGGGAAATGCCCTTCTCCATGTCGCCCTGGTGGCCGAACTTGGTGTACACCGAGACCACGTCCAGGCCCATTTCATCGTGGATGACGTGCGCCCAGTGCCAGAGCTTGGAGCCGCCGGGCCACAGGCACACCTTTTTGCCCTTGAGCCGCTCCTTGTACCAGTCGAGCTCCGGCTTCCAGCGGGCGGTCTCCTCGGCGATGATGGCCTCGGCACGGTCTTCTATGCCGAAGAACAGGCCCACCTTGCGCAGGGAGTTGGCCAGGGGCTCAAAGCCGAAGCCGTCGATGTCGAGCCGGGGAATGCCGTAGCGCACGCGCAGCTCGTTGCAGATGTATTCGGCGGAGCGCGCGCACTCCAGCACGTTCAGCTGCGCCTTGTGCATGGCCCGCAGGTCGTCGTACGAGCCGTTGCCCGTGAAGGTGGACAGAACCTGGATGCCCATGCGCTTGAAGAAGTCGCACATGACTTCCTGGTCGCCCTGGATGTTGTATTCGCCCACGTAGTTGATGACGTAGTCGCCGGTGATCTTGGGCTCGATGGTGCCCACCTTCTGGTTGATCCAGGCGATGTTGATTTTGTGGTGCCCGCCGGACTGGCTGGGACCGGCGAAACCCGGCGAGTTGCACACGAAGATGTCCACCTCGGGCATCTCGTCCATAACCTCCTGGGCGATGGCGTTCAGGTCGTCGCCGATGAGGGCCGAGGCGCAGGTTTGGTAGATGGTCATGCGCTTGATGTTCGGAAATGCCTTGAAGGCCTCGATGATGTTGCTCTTGAGAAGCTTTTCCGCCCCAAAAACCACGTGCTTCTCCTTCATGTCCGAGGCGAAGGTGTACTTGAGCTGGAAGTTGTCGTTGTCGCTTATGTAGCGCTTGGTTTGCCAGGTGTCGTAGGTGCAGCCCACGGGGCCGTGGCTTAGGTGAATCACGTCCTTCATGGGCGAGCCGATGACGTGCTTGGCCCCGCAGTAGGCGCAGCCGCGCTCGGAGATGGTGCCCGGAATGGTGCTCAAATACCCGGCGGGCAGGGCCATGGTCAGGTCTTCGCCCGGGCCCTTGATGACGGCGTGGTTCTTCCTCTCCGGAATGCAGGTGCTGCACTTGAACTCATGATACGGCATTGTTTTCTTCTCCTTGGCGTGCGTTACACAATGGCGCTCTCGCCGGTCTCGTCGGTGCGCACCCGGATGGCGTCTTCCATGGGGCAGATGAAGATCTTGCCGTCCCCTATCTGGTCCGTCTGGTTCACGCGCACCACGGCTTCCACCACGGTGTCCACGTTCTCGTCGGGCACAACGATGGTCAGCATGCGCTTGGGCACGTACTTCATGCCGCCTGTCTTGGCCTGGTTCAGCGTGTCTGGGGAAAGCTCGCAGTTCACCTCTCCCGCAATGCCGCGCTGGTGCCCGCGCCCCAGAACAGAGACGGCCAGGAAGCACGGGAAGCCTATGGCCTCCAGCACGTCCTTGGTGGCGCGCACCTTCTTGGGCCGTATAATGGCGATGATTTCCTTCATGGGGCTACCCGCCTAGAGCCCGGAAAGGCCGGTGCGCACGGTGATGGCCTGCTCCACGGCGGTGACGAAGATCTTGCCGTCGCCGAAGTTGCCGGAATAGGCCTTGTACTTGATGAGCTTGAGCACGGCCTCCAGGTCTTCATCCTCCACCACCATGATGATGAGGGTCTTGGGCAGTTCGTCGTAGTGCACGTTGCCCACGGTGATGCCCTTTTGCTTGCCGCGGCCAAAGGCGTTGATCTTGGTCATGGTGTGGTAGCCGGCCTCGGCCAGGCCGTCGGTCACGGCGTCTGCGGAGTCCGGGCGCACAATGGCTCTGATCATCTTCATGTCGGTGCTCCTCTTGCGTCCGGGTTAGTCGGCAATGCCGTACTTCACGACCATGGCCTCAAGCTCGTCCATGGTGAGCGGCTTGGGCACAACGAAATTGGTGTTCTCGATGATCTTGCGGCCAAGCTCGCTGTATTCCAACGCCTGCTGCTCGGTGGCGTCGTATTCGGTCACGGTCTTCTTGTTGAACTCCGCCTTTTGCACAATGTTGTCGCGCGGGACAAAGTGGATCATGTGCGTGCCGATGGAAGCGGTGAACTCCTCAAGAAATTCGCGCTCGCGGTCCACCTTGCGGCTGTTGCAAATAACGCCGCCCAGGCGCACGCCGCTTTGCTTGGCGAACTTGAGCAGGCCCTTGCAGATGTTGTTGGCGGCGTAAATGGCCATCATTTCGCCGGAGGCCACGATGTAGACCTCCTGGGCCTTGCCGTCGCGGATGGGCATGGCGAAGCCGCCGCAGACCACGTCGCCCAGCACGTCGAAGAACACGAAGTCCAGGTCCGGGGTGTAGGCGCCCTGGGCCTCCATGAGGTCGATGGCGGTGATGACGCCGCGACCGGCGCAGCCCACGCCGGGTTCCGGCCCGCCGGATTCCACGCAGCGGATGTCCAGGAAGCCGGTCTTCACAACCTTCTCCTTGGTGACCTTCTCCGCGCCCTGCTCGCGCAGCACGTCCATCAAGGTCTCCTGGGGCTTGCCGCCCAGAATCAGGCGGGTGGAGTCGGCCTTGGGGTCGCAGCCGTGGATGAAGATCTTCTTGCCGTGGAAGTGGGCCAGGGCCGCAGCGGTGTTCTGGGTGGTGGTGGACTTCCCGATGCCGCCCTTGCCGTAGATCGCGATCTTGCGTGTCATGTGGGACTCCTTTGCTTGTGCCTCAGGGCTCCGGGATGGTCGCCCTCATGAGGCCTCCTAGAGCGATTCGCGTGCCAGGAGGGGCCGCCGAAATGCATCCGGGGCCACACAACGGGCGCTTGGCCGTTTGAAAGAGTCTATGAATACAGTGTGCTATGCGCAATTTGTGGGAATCGCGCCAGCAGGCTCTGGCGACGGTGCGGGCCTGGCTGGCAGGGCCTGCCCTGGCCTTGGCGCGGGCTGTGTGAGCGGTAATATGAACGTATTATTTCAACGTGTTGATGCGTCGCCGTGGGATCGTTTGCGGCGTTTTGCAGGCCGTCGCTGCTGGCTGCTGCGTGGCAGGGGGGCAGCAGGGCATGAAGTGACGCGGCAGGTGCGAAGCAGTGCGGGCGCTTGCTGGCCTTTTTGGGGCATGCCAACGCAACCTACTGAATTTTTGAACTATTGACCTTTGGGTCCGCCGGGTTCGGAAAGGTTCCAATGCGTAGAATTCGTCCTGCGCCTGGTGCGCCCGGTGTTGCAGCGCCGGGGCAGTGTGATGTGGGAGCGAGTGCGAGGAGCGCTGCCAGGGCGCGATGCATGTGGGCGAGGGCGGGAAAGGCCGCTTTGAGCGGGCCGTGGGCTGTGCACAGGGCAGGGGGGGCGGCAGGGTGGGGAGCCAGCGCAGCGCGCAGGCGCGGCAGGGTGGAGGCGGTGCCGTGGTCCCGCGCAATCAGCCGGGCGGTCAGCCAGGGCCTGGGCCCAAGGGGAACTCAGCCCGCATCGCCGCCCGGCGCGTGGGCCCCCTTGCGAAAGGCGCTGTAGCGCAGGCCGTGCCTGCGCATGCGGATGCCCATGCTGCGGTACGTAAGCCCCAGCTCCGCTGCCGCTTTTCTCGTGTTGCCCTGCCGCCGCAGCAGCGCCTCCATGAGCATTTCGCGCTCTATGTCCCGCAGTCTGGCGTCCAGGCCGCAGGGGCTGTCCGTTCCGGGCAGGGCGGCGGGTTGCAGCGAGGGCGGCAGGTTGTAGCTGTGCACGGCATCGTCTTCGGTCAGAATCACCGCCCGCTCCATGGCGTTTTCCAGTTCGCGCACATTGCCCGGCCAGGGGTGGAGCATAAGCAGGTTGAGCGCGGGCGTGGTGATGCGCGTGACCTGCTTTTCTGTTTCCCGGGCGAAGCGCGCCACGAAGTGCTCGGCCAGGGTCACTATGTCGCTGCCGCGTTCCCGCAGGGGCGGAATGATGAGCGGAAAGACGTTGAGGCGGAAGAAGAGATCCTGGCGGAACCCGCCCTGTTCCACCATGGCGGCAAGGTCTTTGTTGGTGGCGGCCACAATGCGCACGTTGACCGTGACCGTGCGGTTGCCGCCCACGCGTTCGAAAGACCGCTCCTGCAGCACGCGCAGCAGCTTGGCCTGGGTGCCCAGGGGCAACTCGCCCACTTCGTCCAGAAACAGGGTGCCGCCGTCGGCTTCTTCGAAGCGCCCGCGCCGCAGTTGGTCTGCGCCGGTGAAGGCTCCCTTCTCATGCCCGAAGAGCTCGCTTTCGATGAGCGACTCCGGCAGGGCGGCGCAGTTCACCTTGACCAGCGGCCCGGCAGGGTCTGTTCCCTCATAGTGAATGGCCGAGGCGATGAGCTCTTTACCCACGCCGCTTTCGCCCAGCAACAACACGGTGGTGCGCGTGCGGGCCACCTTGTGGGCCAGGGCGAAAACCTCCATCATGCGCGTGGAGCTGCCAATGACGTTGGCGGGCTTGAAGCGCGCGCGTATGGCGCCCATGAGCGCCTGGTGGCGCTGCTCCCACTGCACCTTGTCCACGTGCTCGAACTGGTGCAGCTCCACGGCCTGGGCAAGCATGTTGGCAATGACGGCCAAGGCCTCGGCGCGCTTGCGCATGGCCGCCTGGTCGTCGAAGCCCAGGATGGCGCTGATGCTGCCCAGCACCTTTCTGCCGCGCAGAATGGGCACGCACAGGAAGGCCCGGCCCAGGTCCTCGGCTAGAATGACGCTGCCGGTGCGGTTGAGAAAGGCGGGCTCGTCGCCAATGCGCGGCACAATGACCGGCTTGGCCAGGGTGTCCACCTGACCGGTGATGCCCTCGCCGGGAAAGTAGACGCCGCGCGCCTCCTCCTCTGGGGTAAGGCCCAGGCTGCGGTGGGTGAAGGTGCAGCCGGTCTCGCGGTCGCGCAGGTTGATCATGGCCCGGTCCACGCCCATGTCCCGGCGCATGTAGCCCAGCGCCGCGTCGAGGGCGGCGGTGAGGCCGTCGGCCGAGGCGACGCTGCGGCACATCTCAAGCAGCAATGGAATGATCCTGCCGCGGCAGGAGTCGGGGCGGCAGTTCTTTACGCCGGGATTGCCGCGCTGCCTGATTCTTCCCGGACAGCCCCCGGCAATGGCCGCAGGCGCTTCGACTTCCTGCATGGGGAACCCTCCGCATTCAGGGTACATGCACTTTGCGAGCGTGGTCAACGGCGATTAGTTTTCGAGAAAACGTGTGAGGCCCCGGCAGTTATCCTTGCCGCCGCCCTGCGGCCCCCGAAGCCGGGCGAGGCTCCGCCGCCTAGCCTCTTCTTGGCCGTCGCCAAGCCGCCGGGGGTCCGCCTGGCGCGGCCGTCTGGCCGCCCTGCGGCCCGGCTATGCCTTCCAGGTCACGACCTGCCGCACCGCGTCGAGCAGGCGCTCCATGTCCTGCGCGAAAACGTGGCCGATGTTGCCGATGCGGAAGGTGTCCGCGCCGGTCACCTTGCCGGGGTAGATGACAAAGCCCCTGGCCTTGAGCGCCTGGTAGAAGCTGTTGAAGCTGTACGCCGGACTGTCGGGGCTCAAAAAGCTCGTGATGATGGGCGAGTGGTGTGCGTCGGGCAGCAGCGTTTCAAAGCCCAGGGAGCGCATGCCTTCGCACAGCCTGCGCTGGTTGGCGCTGTAGCGCGCATGGCGCGCGGCCACGCCGCCTTCGGCCTCCAGGTCGTCCAGGGCCGCGGCAAAGGCCCGCACCACGTGGGTGGGCGAGGTATAGCGCCACTTGCCGCCGCCGTCCTCCATGCAGCGCCACTGGTCGTACAAATCCAGGCTGAGGGACCGGGCCTGCCCCGCGCAACGCTCCAACGCCTGCCTTTGGGCAATGACGAAGCCGAAGCCCGGCACGCCCTGGATGCACTTGTTGGAGCTGGAGATGAGATACTCCGCTCCCAGGCTTGCCGCGTCCAGAGGAATGCCGCCGAAGCTGCTCATGGNNCCGGTGGTGGTTTCGCAGTGCACCACGGCCACATGCGTCACCGCCGGGTCCTGGTCCAGCGCCTTTCCTATTTCCTCCGCCTCCGCGCGGCCCGTTTCTCCGAAATTCAGCACCGAGTGGGCAATGCCCAAACGCTGCGCGATGGTGGCGATGCGCAAACCGTACACGCCGTTGGCCGCCACCAGCAGTTTGCCGTCCCTGGGCAGGGCCGTGCCGATGACGGATTCCACGGCGAAGGTGCCGCTGCCCTGCATGAGCACGCTGGAGTAGCCGCCGCTGGCGGTGCCCAGGGCGGTGAGCCGCGCGCGCAGGTTGCGCACCAGGGCGTTGTAGTCCTCGTCCCAGGTGCACCAGTCGCGCAGCATGGCCGCCTTAACCGCCTTGGAGGTGGAAAGCGGGCCGGGGGTAAGCAGCAGGTAGGGATTGTCCGGGAGCAGTTCGGGGTCAAACATGGCCGTCTCCTTTGCTGTTCGCGTGGAAGAAAATTTCACCCAAAGCGGATGAACACCGCGCCCGAGGCCACCAGGGCCGAGCCGAGCACCCGCCAGCGGCCCATGCGCTCCTTGAGCAGCCAGGCCCCCAGCACGGCGGCGAAGATCACCGCCGTCTCGCGCAGGGCCGCCACGGCGGGTATGGACGCGGCCGTCATGGCCCAGAGCACGATGCCGTACGAGCCCAGGGTGAGCACCGCCCCCACGAGGGAAGCCGCCCATCTGCGGCGCAAATGGCCGAACACGTGCGTTCCGCGTTGCCACAGGGCGATGCCCAGGATGCCCCAGGCGTCCAGAAAAAAGAGCCAGAGCGTGTAGGCGGCGGCGCTGCCGGAAAGGCGCGCGCCGATGCCGTCGATGACCGTGTACAGGGCGATGATGACCGCGTTGGAGCAGGCGAAGAGAATCCCGGCCCGGGTCACCGCGCCATTGCGAAAGCCCAGCCAGGCGGGCAGCGTTATGCCCGTGCCCACCAGAGTTATGCCCAGCAGCAGGCCGGGGCTTAGGGGTTCCCCCACCAGCGGCGCCGCCAGCGCCACCAGCACCGGGGCCAGGCCGCGCATCAACGGGTAGGCCAGGGAGAGGTCCGCATGGCGGTAGGAGGCCAAAAGCGCCAGAAAGTAGCCCACGTGGACGAACACCGTGACGCCCAGCCAGGGCCAGCACTCCCGCGCGGGCAGCGGGGCGAAGGGCAGCAGGCAGGCCGCCAGCAGGCAGCCGCCCATGGAAAGGCCCACCATGTCCAGCAGGCGATCCGGGCTGGCCTTGACCAGATAGTTCCAGCCCGCGTGCATTAGCGCGGACAAAAGCACCAGCAGGGCGACGGGCGTGGTCATCACGCCGCAGGCCAGGGCAGGGAGTAGGTCTTGAGGTTGGTGAAGCTCTTCATGGCCTCCTGCACGCCTTCCTTGTAACCCAGGCCGGAATCCTTGATGCCGCCGAAGGGCGTCAACTCCAGGCGGTAGCCCGGCACCTCGCGCACGTTCACGCTGCCCACGTGGAGCTCGTTGACCAGCCGGGTGATGACATCGAGCCGGTTGGTGCACACGCCGGAGGACAAGCCGAAGGCCGTGCCGTTGACGATCTCCACGGCCTCGTCCAGGGTGCGGAAGCGAAGCACCGGCGACACCGGGCCGAAGGTTTCCTCGCGCACCAGCTCCATTCCCGGCAGCACATGGTCGAGCAGCGTGGGGGAATAGAGCGCGCCCCGGCGCTGGTGCCCGGCAACGAGCTGCGCGCCCATGAAGATGGCGTCGTCCACCCTGGCCTCGAAAAGCTTCGCCGCCGCTTCGTCTATGACCGTGCCCATGTCCATGCTTTCATCCATGGGGTCGCCATGACTCCAGCGCCGGGTCTTCTCGGCCAGAATCTCCACAAACCGGTCGGCCACGCTCTCTTGCACAAGAATGCGCTTGACCGCAGTGCAGCGCTGGCCGGAATTCTTGTACGAGCCGGCAGCGGCAAGGCTTGCGGCCTCCTCCAGGTCGGCATCGTCCATGACGATGAGCGGGTCGTTGCCGCCCAGTTCCAGCACCATGCGCCGGTAGCCCGCGCGCAGGGCGATATGCTTGCCGATGGCCGCGCCCCCGGTGAAGGTCACCAGGTCCACCGCCGGGTTGGTCAGCATTTCGTCGGCAATCTCCGCCGGGTCGCCGGTGACCACCTGGAACATTTGCGGCGGCAGCCCGGCCTCGTAAAGGATGTCGGCCAGGAGCAGGGCCGAGAGGGGCACCTTTTCCGAGGGTTTGAGCACCATGCGGTTGCCCGTGGCGATGCTGGGCGCCACCTTGTGCGCCACCTGGTTCATGGGGTGGTTGAAGGGCGTAATGGCCGAGATGACGCCGAGCAGGGGCTCGCGCTGGGTGTACACGCGCCGCTCGCGCCCGTGGGGGGTGATGTCGCAGGAGAAGATCTGGCCGTCGTCCTCCAGCGCGGCGTTGGCCGCGAACGCCAGCACGTCGCGCACGCGCCCGGCCTCGTAGCGGCTGTCCTTGCGGCACAGGCCGGATTCCGCCGTAATGAGCAGGCTGATTTCCTCCGCGCGGGCCACGACAAGCTCCGCAGCCTTGAGCAGGATGCTGTGCCGTTCGTAGCGCGTAAGCCTGGGCTTGAAGGCCAGGGCGATGTCGAAGGCCCGGCGCACATCGTCCACCTCGGCCTTGGGCACCGTGCCCACGCAGCCGCCGGTGTAGGGGTTCAGAACCTCGATGACGCGGTCGCGCTTGATGTGCTCGCCGCCGATGCGCATGGCCTCGCTTGCAAATTCCATAATGAAGCTCCTTCGTTTCAGTCCACGGTCCGCAGGGCGGGCACTATGGCGGCGCGCAGCACGCGCCTCTCGGCGGCGTCGGCCATGGCCTGGTCCACCCGCTCCAGCGGGTATGTGCCGTCCACAAGGTCGTGGAAAGGGTAGCGCTCGCGGTTGGCCACAACAAAATCCAGGGCCTCCGCCAAGTTGCGGGGGTGATAGTTGTGCACGCCGCGCAGGGTCAGCATCTTCTTCAGCAGCAGGTTGGCGTCCAGGGTCACTTCGGCTCCGGGGTTCACCACCCCGGCCAGCACGTAGGTTCCGCCCGTGCGCAGCACGTCCAGGCCGAAGGGAATGGCCCGCGCCGAACCGCAGACTTCGATGGCCGCGTCCGGTCCCTCGGGCGGGCAGGCGTTGCGCACCTGGGCCAGCAGAGCCGCCTGGCCGCCAGCCGGGGCAGCTTGGCCTGACGGGCCTGGCGGATCTGACGAATCTGGCGAATCTGGCGAATCTGGCAGACCTGCCGGGTCAAGAGCCAGATCCACGCCGAAGCGGCGGGACAACTCGCGCCGGGCGGGCACGCCGTCCAGCCCGATGACCAGGCGCGCGCCCCTGGCCTTGGCTATGGCCGCGCCATACAGGCCAAGCAGGCCCAGGCCCTGCACCACCACGGTTTGGCCCATGCGGATGTTCGCGGCCTCGGTGGCGGCCATCATGGTGGCCACCCCGCAGTTGATGGGCGTGGCTTCCTCGTCGCTCAGGCAGTCCGGCAGGCGCAAAATCCAGGACTGCGGCAAGATGTAGCAGTACTCGCCGAAGCCGCCGTGGTGGTGCGGCGGCGTAGACACGGCCATGTGGCCGTACTTGTCCACCCCGCGCGACTTTTGCGGCAGGTCCAGAACTTCGGTGTAGTAGTTGGGGCCGGGAATGAAATACTCGCTCCAGGTGATGCGGTTGCCCTCGGTCAGGGCCGCGCCGCGCATGTCGCAGCGCACGCCTTCCCCCAGGGCCACAATGTCGCCGATGATCTCGTGCCCCAGCACGCCGGGGCAGGGGTTGGGCCTGTGCCCCTGGTAGGAGTGGAGGTCCGAGCGGCAGATGGTGGACATGCGGATGCGCACCAGCACCTCGCCGGGCAGGGGCGCGCGCAACGGGTAGGAGACGAGGCGGAAGGGCGCGCCGGGGCTCTCGTAGACGGCCAGGCGGCCGCTGGCGGGAAGCCCCACCCTAGGCCTCCGCGTCGTTCAGCGCGCCGTTCAGCACGCCGTTGATGGCGTAGTCGAAGATCTGGTGGCTCTTGAGCTCCAGCGCCGCGCGCAGGCGGTAGTCGTCGGCCAGGGGGCGGTTCAGGATGAAGGGCACGCGCGCCTCGTCGAGCCCGCCATGGCTGCGCAGGCGGGCATCGGAAAGGTTGGAGAGGTCGTGCTCGGCCTCGGCCGCGCCGAGGACCGTGAAGCGGTCGGCGAGGACCGCCACGTCGCCCTCGCGGTCCGGCGGCAGGTCGAAGCGGCGGCAGGCTTCCTCGCGCGGGAGGGCCAGCTCCACGCCCGGCAGGCTCTGCGCCAGGCGGATGATATCCTGCACCGAGGCGCGGCCGCCCTGCCGCCACACGCGCACAAAGCCGCCCAGCGCGCCGTGGTGGCGCACAAAGGCGTCGGTGATGGGGCAAATGACCTTGGTGTCGCCGGGGCCGAACGCCTGGTCCAGGTGGCCTTGCAGAAAAACGACCTTGGGCCTGCCGTCCGGGCCGGATTTGTCGTTCATGCCGTGGTCCGCCGTGAGGGCCACCACGGCCCCCAGGGCGTCCAGGCGGCCAAAGGCCTCGTCCAGGCGGGCGTAGAACTCGTTGGCCACCGGGGTTCCGGGGGCATGCTTGTGCTGAATGAAATCCGTGAGCGAGAGGTACATGAGCTCCGGCCGCCGCATTTCGAGCAGCTTGATTCCGGCCTCCAGCACAAAGAGCGAAAGGTCCATGGAGTACATGTTTGGCTGGGGCATGCCGGTGAGCTGCAACACGTTCTCTATGCCGTTTTCGGCCAGGGTGCAGCGGTCGGCGAACTCGGAGGAGAAGCTGACGTTGCCCCTGCTCAGGTCCAGGTCCTTGCCCAGCTGCCTGCGCAGCTTGTCCTTGGCGGTTATGGAAACGACGGTGGCCCCGGCCTCGGCGAAGAGCGCCAGGATGGTGCGGCTGCGCAGCAGCTCCGGCCCGGTCATCACCACGGCCTCGCCTGCGGCGTTCAGGTAGTAGTTGCCGGAAATGCCGTGCAGCGCGGGCGGCGCGCCGGTGATGAGCGAGATGTTGTTGGGGCAGGTGAAGCTGGGCACCGTGCCCTGGGCCACGGCGCTGTAGCCTTCCCGCGCAAAGCGGGCCACGTTGGGGAGAATGCCGTCCTTGAGGCCCTGCTCGATGTAGGCCGGGTCGCCGCCATCAATGCACACGACGACGACGGGGGCGGCGGGCCTGCGGTAGCGTACGCCGTTAAGGTGCAGAAGGGACATGTTCCGGCCGGTCCTTGCTGTATGTTTTAGATGGCCCACTTGCGGATGCGCGCGGACACGAGGTCGATGAGCGTCACCGTGACGATGATCATGATGAGCAGGGCCGAGACCTCGGCGTAGGAAAAGCTGCGAATGACGTCGTTCAGGATGACGCCGATGCCGCCCGCGCCCACCATGCCGACCACCGAGGCCGAGCGCACATTAGATTCGAAGCGGTAGAGCGAGTAGGAAATCCACAGGGGCAGCACCTGCGGGATGACGCCGTAAAGGATCTCCTCCAGGGCGTTCGCCCCGGTGGCGCGCACCCCCTCCACCGGGCGGGGGTCTATGGCCTCCACGGCCTCGGAAAAGAGCTTGGCCAGCACGCCGGTGGTGTGCACCCACAGGGCCAGCACCCCGGCAAAGGGGCCCAGGCCCACCGCCACAATGAAGAGCATGGCGAAGACCATCTCGTTGATGGCCCGGCAGGCGTCCATGACGCGGCGCACCGGCTGGTACACCCCGCGCGGCACCAGGTTGGCCGAGGACAGGATGCCGCAGGGCACCGCGCAGACCACGGCCAGCACCGTGCCCCAGATGGCGATGTGCACGGTGATGATCATTTCGCTCAAGTAGATGCGCCATTCGTGGAAGTCCGGCGGGAAGAAGTCCTTGGCGAAGACCGCCATGTTGCCGGAGTCCTGAATCAGGGCCAGGGGGCGCATTTCCGCCCCCTGCCATGACCAGATGAGCACCATTCCAAAGAGCGCCCAGCCCAGGGTGTTCATGAAGCCCGACTTGGGCGGGTCCAGTGGAATGTCCCGCAGAGTCGGTGCCGTGACGTTCACTCTTCGACCTCCGGGGCGCGCTACTTCGCCTGCTTGGCCAGGGCGGCCAGCTTGGCGTCAATCTCGGCCAGGCGGGCCTTCTTGTCGGCCTCGCTCATGTGCTCGTCGTTCTGGAACTTCATGCGGTTCTTGAAGAGCTCCAACTGACGGATGGGAATGAGCTGGGCGTCGGTGGAGGCCTTGAACCCGGCCAGGCGGTACATGTTCTTGAGAATTTCTTTCTCGCGGGCGTCTTTGCCGTAGCCCACCACAAAGGCCTGAATCTTTTTCTTGAGGTCTGCGGGCAGGTCCTTGCGCCACACGAACGGATCGCGCGGGATGAGCGGCGAGGTCCACAGAATGCGGATTTGGGCCAGCTTGTCCGGCGCGGTCTCCTTGATTTTTCCGGTCATTTCACTGTTGCTGGTGGCCACGTCCACCTGCTTGTTCAGCACGGCCAGGAAGTTGCCCTCATGGTTGGAGGCGCGCATGACCTTGAAGTGGGTCTTGGGGTCCAGCTGGTTCAGGGTGAAAACGTAGTAGGTGGGCACCAGGGTGCCGGAGGTGGACTGCGGGTCGCCGATGCCGAAGCTGTACTTCTTGCCGTTCTTCAGCACCTGGTCCAGGCTCGTAATGCCGCTGTCTTTGTGGGTGATGATGTAGGAGTAGTAGCCCGGCGTGCCGTCCAGGTCGATGAACTGGGCGAAGACCTCACCGTCGGCGCGGTCCACGGCGTCGATGGCCGACTTGTTGCCGTACCAGGCGATCTGGATTTTGTTGAAGCGCTGGGCCTCGATGATGCCGGTGTAGTCCGTGGCGTAGAAGCCGTTGACCTTGACGCCCACGGCCTTGCTCATGTCCGCCAGGAAGGGCTCCCACATCTGCTTCATGGCGCCGGCCTTCTCTGTGGCGATGATGCCGAAGTTGAGCTCTTTTACTTCTGCGGCATTGGCGGCGCCTGCAAGCAGCGCCAGCATGGCGATGGTCATAATGATTTTGCGAAACATGAGTCCTCCCATTTGTTGAGGCCGTTTGGTTTCAATGCAGATGATCAGGCTGCGGCAGTAGCCAGCGGCGGAAGCCCAAGGGGCTGCGGCTCTGGCGAAACACCAAGCGTTTTTCCGAAAAGATCCTCCGCCTCGGAGCCGTACAGCTCGCACAAGAGCTGCGGCGTAAGCGCGGCGGAGGGACCGTCGTACACCACGCGGCCACGGTGCAGGGCCACGGTGCGCGGGCAGTAGCGCAGGGCGAAGTCCACCTGGTGCAGCGAAACCACCACGGTGGTGCCGCGCTCGGCGTTAAGGCTCGCCAGCAGCTCCATGACGTTGCGCGAGGACTCCGGGTCCAGGGAGGCGATGGGTTCGTCGGAGAGGATGACCCTGGCCCCCTGCACCAGGCAGCGGGCGATTGCGGCGCGCTGCTGCTGGCCGCCGGAAAGCATGCTGGCCCGCACCCAGGCCTTCTGTTCAATGCCCACGGCGATGAGCGCCTCCAGGGCCTTCTGGCGGTCCGACTGTGAAAAGCGCATGAGCATGCTGCGCCAGAGGCTGGCGTTGTGCAAAAGCCCGATCATGACGTTGGTCATGACCGTGAGCCGCCCCACCAGGTTGAACTGCTGGAACACGAAACCGACACCGGCGCGGATTTTCCGAACGTTCTGCGCCAGCTTGCCCCGGTTCTGAACCTGCTGACCCATGATGGAGACGCTGCCCGAGTCGCCTGGGAGAAACCCGGCAACATGCCGGAGCAGGGTGGACTTGCCGGAGCCGGAAGCACCGATGAGCGCCACCATTTCGCCTTCGGCAATGCTCAGGTTCACGTCGTCAAGGGCCTTGCACGCGCCAAAGGTTTTGTTCAAGCCTTGGATTTCGATAGCATTGCTCATACGGTTCGCTCCCCCCTGGAATCGGGCCACTGGGTTCAGCCTGGGGCGCACGCCCCGGCCTTGAGGTTGCGTGAATCTACATGCGCAATCTCACCTGAATATCACCGCAGTGTGACGGTACGGTAACTATGGGCGCGGGGAAGATTTTGAAGCCCAGATTGGGCAGGTTTCTTTTGGCCGCCTGGCGGACCCAGGGCGAGGCCTTGAAGACCGCCGCGCTGCTGCCGAAGCTTGGGGCGGCGAGGGAAGCGCCATTGCGGTTGGCCAGGCCGGTTCAGGTGGCGTGAGGAGTTGATACCGGAAAAATGAAGAGGCTTGCCTTTGCAGAGGCAAACCCTTTCAACTCTCGTGTGGCCGTGTTGTGCCGCCTTTCTGGCGGCGTGGCACGGCCTGCGTTCTCAACTTGAATGACACGGATTCTCATTTTGCGTGCGCGCTCACACCGACGCTGCCGAGAAGCAGGGTTGCTCTGATGGTGCTCCTGGGGGCTGCCTCCCGTGCTGGATGCATCAGCGGAGCCCCTTGACTGGGACACTGTGGGGTCTCGTGGCCAGCGACGAAGGCGAGCGGTTCTCCGTCCCCGTTCGCCGGTCAAGGGGAGAAATGAAACACCCAGGGCTCTCCGCTTTGGCCAGCTGCCGCAAACCCGCCACGATCCAGTCGCCGCGCAAACGGAGCGCCATGAACGCCGTGCAACTGTTTCACCTTTGTCGGCGCTGCACAGGGCGGTTTCGAACGACTTCTGCCTTGCGGCCTCGCAGTGCCGCACCTTCGCCCGGCCTTTCTTGCTGAAGGCTCCAGAGGGTCTGATCAGAAAAGAAAATTCTCCGCGCTTTCCTCGCCAAGCCGCGCCCTTTGTGCTACGCTTTAACAACTCCCGGACACTCTCGTCCCCTGGGGCGCGTTCGCGAGCCACGCCGCCCTGGTCGACACGGATCTTCTCCGCGTCCGTACCCACCCTTCACCCCGTCTTTCAGTCTGGTTGTCCGACACAGCAGGCGCGCAGCCCCGCGTAATCGCGACATGCAACGGCCAACGCGCCGCTCTCATTCCCTGAAGGGATGTTTCGGGCTTCCGGCATGGCGGCAGGAGAAACGATAGATGAAACATATCAGCATTTGCAGAATACTGCCGGGCCCGTGCGCACTGTTTGGCGGCGCGGCGCGGAAGGCCAGCCACGATGAGCCGCCCCTGCGCTCGGACCTTTTCAGCGCCGACCAGATGGAGCAGCACGGAAAGGTGCTGGCCGGGGCGCACCAGTTGGGCACCGGGCGCGCGTGCGACCGCCTGCTCCGCCGCTTGGCCGAGAACGAGGCGCTTCTGCTTGAGGTCCACAAGCTGCTGACCCTCGACGTGAAGGCGGACCGCAGGATCACCCCGGCGGGCGAGTGGCTGCTGGATAATTTCTACGTCATCGAGGAACAGATCCGCACGGCCGGACGCCACCTGCCCAAGGGCTACAGCCGCGAACTGCCGCGCCTGGCGCTGGGGGCTTCGGCCGGGCTGCCGCGCGTGTACGATCTGGCCCTGGAGACCATCGCCCACGGCGATGGCCGCGTCGATCCAGAGAACCTGCGCCGCTTCGTGTCCGCCTATCAGTCCGTGGCGGCGCTGACTCTGGGTGAGCTGTGGGCCATCCCCATCATGCTGCGGCTTACGCTCATCGAAAACCTGCGGCGCATGGCCGCGCGCATCGCCGGGCACCGGCTCGACCGCAACCGCGCGGAGGCCTGGGCCGACAAAATGACGAGCGTGGCGGCGCAAGCTCCGCAGAACCTGATTCTGGCCATTGCCGACATGGCCCGTTCCGATCCGCCCATGGTGAGCTCCTTTGTGGCCGAGCTGACGCGCCGCCTGCACGGGCAAGGGCCAGCGCTGGCCCTGCCACTTACCTGGATCGAGCAGCGGTTGTCCGAGTCGGGCCTGACCAGCGAGGAACTGGTGCGCTCGGAGAACCAGCAACAGGCTGCCGACCAGGTTTCCATAAGCAACAGCATTGGCAGCTTGCGGGCCCTTGGCGCAACGGACTGGCGCGGGTTCGTGGAAGCCATGAGCCTGGTGGAGCGCACCCTGGCCGAGGACCCGGCGGGGATTTACGCGGCCATGGATTTCGCCACCCGCGACCGCTACCGCCACGCGGTGGAGCGCACGGCCAAGGCCAGCCCGCTTTCCGAGGGCGAAGTGGCGCACGCGGCCATCAGCCTGGCGCGGGAGGCCCTCGCGCGCGCCGGTCAAACCGACCGCGCCGCCCACGTGGGCTTCTTCCTCATCGATGAAGGCCTGGAGGACTTGGAGCGCGCAGCCCAAACGCGCAGCGGCTTGGCAGAAGCCATGCAGGCCTATGGCCGGGGGCATCCGCTCCTGCTGTATTGCGGCGCAATCCTGTTCATGACGATCCTTTTCGCCGCCGGTCTTGCGGGCAAGGCCGCAGGCGACGGCCTGGACGGTTGGCGGTTGGCCGCGCTCGGATGCCTGTGCCTATTTTGCGCCAGCCACCTGGCCGTGGCGCTGGCCAACTGGCTGGCAACCCTGCTGGCCACGCCGCAAGCCCTGCCGCGCATGGATTTTTCCAAAGGCATCCCCCGGGAGTGCCGCACCCTGGTGGTGGTTCCCACCATGCTCACCAGCGCCCAGGGCATCAAGGAGCTGGCCAAGGCGCTGGAGGTGCGTTTTTTAGCCAACCGCGACGAGCACCTGCATTTCGGGCTGCTGACGGACTTTCTGGATGCCGCCACACAAACTCTGCCCGAGGACGAGCCGCTGCTGCGCCTGGCCAGGGAACGCATCGAAGGCTTGAACGCAAAGTATCGCAGCTCGTCGGGCGACAGCTTCTATCTTTTCCACCGCCCGCGCCGCTTCAACCCGCGCGATGCGCTGTGGATGGGCCACGAGCGCAAGCGCGGCAAGCTTTCTGACCTGAACCGGCTTTTGCGCGGCGGGGGGCAGGAGGCCTTTGCCCTTGTGCTGGGCGAAAGGGCCATCCTGGCGGAAGTGAAGTACGTCATCACCCTGGACACGGACACGCAGCTCCCGCGCGATACGGCCCGGCAGTTCGTGGGCGCCATGGCGCATCCGCTGAACCACCCGCGCTATGACGAGCAGCAGCAGCGCGTCACCGGTGGCTACGGCATCCTCCAGCCGCGCATCGCCGCCAGCCTGGCAGGCACCAACCGCTCAGGCTATGCGCGCATGTGCGCCAGCGAGATCGGCATTGATCCTTACACCCGCGCTGTTTCCGATGTGTACC